>NZ_JBQHUF010000004.1:0-227886 GCF_052065355.1 Flavonifractor sp. HCP28S3_F3 | reverse complement strand
CCCCCCCACCCCCCCCCCCCCCCCCCGCCTCTTTCTATTCAGAGCAGAGCTCTGGCCCGTGCCAGCAGCTTGGTGTATACCTCGTCCATTTCCCATTCGTTGGTCAGCTCCAGCAGCCGGTCCGCCGGCAGCCAGGCTACGCCGGTGTTTTCTCCCTCCCGGAAGTGGAGCATATCTCCCTCCTCCGCCGTCAGCAGGTAGGTCACGTTCAGGTGCTGGTGGGAGGACACCCACTGTCCCCGCTTTACATGACCCCATACCGGCAGAATATCCAGGGAGGCGATGGAGGTGCTCAGAGGCTTGATGTGGGTCACTCCCGTCTCCTCACGGGCCTCCCGCAGAGCCACCGCCAGCAGATCGGCGTCCCCGTCGGCGTGGCCGCCGGTCCAGGCCCACACCTTGTAGATGTTGTGATGGGCCATCAGTACCTTGGAGCAGTCGGCATTTACTACAAAGCCGGAACTGGTCATGTGGGCGATCTTGTTCTCCCGGGTGAGGATATTGTCCGGGAACCGCCGGATGTAGTCCAGGATCAGTTCCTTGTCTGCCGCCTCCTGCTCCGTCTGAGGCACATAGGCGGCAATGTCATCGATATACATCGCTTACACCCTCTCGTAGGTCACATAGCGGAAGAACAGCCCCTCATGCTCCAGAGGCTCGCTTTCCTCAACGATTTTCCAGGCCGGGTCGGCGTCCAGGTCGGGGAAGAACACGTCGGCGGGCCAGGCGTGGTCGATTTTAGTGAGATAGGCCTTGTCACAGAAGGGCAGCAGGGCCTGGTATACGCTGGCGCCGCCGATGACGAAGGCATCCGCCGGGGCGGCGGTGCGGAGGCTGTCCAGGTCCCGGAATACCTCCGCGCCCTCGGGGGCGAAGGAGAGGTCCCGGGACAGGATCAGGTTCCGCCGGTTCTTCAGGGGACGGCCGCCGGGGAAGGTGGCCAGGGTCTTCCGGCCCAGGATGACGGTATGGCCGGAGGTGAGGGCCTGGAACCGCTTCAGGTCAGCGGGGATGTAGCACAGCTGGTCCCCGTCCTTGCCGATGGCCCAGTTTTGATCCACGGCCGCGATCACATTCATAGAAACGCCCTCCTTTTATACCGCCACCGGGATGGGCTGGTCCAGAGTGTGGAACTGGTAGCCCTCCAGCTTGACGCTGTCCTTGGTGAAGGCGTAGAAATCGGTGACGGACGGGTCCATCCACAGCTTGGGAGCCTCGTAGGGGGTGCGGGAGATGATCTTCTCCACCACCGGTACGTGGCGGTCATAGATGTGGGCGTCGGCAATGACGTGGACCAGCTCCCCGGCCTCCAGGCCGGACACCTGGGCCAGCATGTGGACCAGGGCGGCGTACTGCATCACATTCCAGCCGTTGGCGGTGAGCATGTCCTGGGACCGCTGGTTGAGGATGGCGTTGAGGGTATGCCCGCTGACGTTGAAGGTCATGGAGTAGGCGCAGGGGTAGAGGGCCATCTCGTGGAGGTCGTGGTGGTTGTACAGGTTGGTCATGATCCGCCGAGAGGCGGGATTGTGCTTCAGGTCATACAGCACCCGGTCCACCTGGTCGAATTCCCCCTCGGGATAGATGTGCTTCACGCCAAGCTGGTAGCCGTAGGCCTTGCCGATGGAGCCGCTCTCATCGGCCCAGGCGTCCCAGATGTGGCTGTTCAGGTCGTGGATATTGTTGGACTTTTTTTGCCAGATCCACAAAAGCTCGTCCACCGCGCTCTTGAAGGCCATCTTTCGGATGGTCTGCACCGGGAACTCCTCCCGCAGGTCGTAGCGGTTGATGATGCCGAATTTTTTCACCGTATGGGCGGGGGTCCCGTCCTCCCAGCGGGGACGCACCTGCTGGTCGGTGTCCCACACCCCGTGGGCTAAAATCTCTTTGCAGTTCTGGATAAACAGTTCGTCGGCGCGGCTCATGTCAGTCCTCCTGTTTTTCTGATATGCCGTTTCGTTTTTTGAGCTGGAAACGGCAGGAATTTTGTGATATCTTATACTTATCAGTATTGACGCCCAGGAGCGTGATCATTGTGAAAGAAGCCGCCCAGAAGCCCGCGATCCATATCGGACTGCGCAACCTCAAGACCGCCCTTTCTGCCTCCCTCTGCGCCCTGATCTATTATTTTCTGGGGCAAAGAAATCCCGCCTTTGCCTGCATCGGCGCCATCTTCGGTATGGGCGCCAATATGGACCACTCCAAGCTCCACGGAGGAAACCGCCTGTTCGGTACCATCATCGGCGGATTCCTGGGGATTGCCCTCTACCGGTTCTATCTGATCTTCTACCCGGAGGGGGACGGCCACCTGCTGCTGGTGCCCCTCCTGTTTGTGGGTGTGGTCATCCTCATCATCCTGGCCCAGATCTTCTGGGTGGGTGCGGTGCAGCCCGGCGGCGTGGTGCTCTGTCTGCTGCTGTTCTCCATCGGACCGGACAACTACGTCTCCTACTCCCTCAACCGCATGCTGGACACCGGCGTGGGTGTGCTGATGTCCCTGTTCATCAACTGGCTGCTTCCCCGGGAGCGGCTGGACGCCTGGCAGGAGGCGTTCAAAGCCAAATTCGGCAAAAAAGAACTTACAGACTGAGTGTTCCAAGCAGGCCTTCGTTATGAAGGCCTGTTATTTTTACGTCACAGATCACGTTGTGTAATCCCTGGCCGGAGACGAACACCTCGGTGTAGTTGGGGGCGTGGCCCCGCC
The DNA here is from genome assembly GCF_052065355.1 of Flavonifractor sp. HCP28S3_F3. NCBI lineage: Bacteria > Bacillati > Bacillota > Clostridia > Eubacteriales > Oscillospiraceae > Flavonifractor > Flavonifractor sp. HCP28S3_F3. The sequence goes on along the minus strand of NZ_JBQHUF010000004.1, from coordinate 225,182 downwards.
ACAGACCGTCCTTTTCCTCCTCGAAGAGCACCGGCAGGGTCTGACCCACCCAGCTCTCCAGCCAGGAGCGGTGCATATCCCGGGCCACGGCGCCCGCCCGATGGGCCCGGTCCTCCTTCACCGCGTTGGGTACCTGTCCGGGCATGGCGGCGGCGGGGGTGCCGGAGCGGCGGGAGTAGGGGAAGATGTGCATGGCGGAGAAGGCGCACTTCTGGATGAAATCCAGGGTCTGAGCAAACTCCTCCTCGGTCTCTCCGGGGAAGCCCACAATGAGGTCTGTGGTGATTCCGGGCCGATCAAAGTATTCTCTCAGTAATCTGACGCTCTCATAATACCGAGCGGTATCATATTTTCGGTTCATCCGCTGTAAAACACTGTCGCAGCCCGACTGCATAGACAGGTGGAAGTGGGGGCACAGATTGGGTAGGGCGGCGCCCCGGCGGCAGAATTCCTCGGTGATGGTGCGGGGCTCCAGAGAGCCCAGCCGTACCCGGCAGCCAGGGGCGGCCGTGCATACCGCCTCGATGAGTTCGATGGGGTGGGGCTTGCCCTCCAGGTCCCGGCCCCAGGAGGAAATCTCGATGCCGGTGAGTACCAGCTCCTTGTAGCCGTCCGCCGCCAGCCTGGCGGCCTCAGCGGCAGCCTGCTCCAGAGGCAGGGAGCGGATGGGTCCCCGGGCGTAGGGGATGATGCAGTAGGTGCAGAAGTTGACGCAGCCGTCCTCCACCTTCAGCATGGCACGGGTGCGCCCCTCCAGCCCGCCGGCGGGGAGATGCTCGTAGGTCCGGCGGCGGAGAGCGTCGTCCACGTCCACCACCTGGCCTCCATCGGGACTCAGGGCCTCCAGCCGGTCCAGAAACTCCATCCGGTGGGCTGAGCCCATGACCAGATCCACGTCCAGAGCCTCCACCGCCTCCGGATCGGTCTGGGCGTAGCAGCCGCACACCGCCACGATGGCGTGGGGAGCCCGCTTTCTGGCCTGCCGGATGGTCTGGCGGGACTTCTTGTCGCTCACCGCCGTCACGGTGCAGGTATTGATGATATAGGCCTCCGCCTCCCCGTCAAAGGGGACCAAAGTGTGGCCCCGGCGGGTGAGCTCAGCCTCCATGGCCTGGGTCTCATACTGGTTGACCTTGCAGCCCAGGGTATAAATGGCAACTCGCATGGCAATTCCTTTCACTCTGTCACGGTGCTTTGTGAAAAAGACAGAAATTGTGCCCGGACAGGACATTTGCATTGAAATGTTTCCCTCACACAGTCTATAATAAGGGTAAACTATATTATAAAGCAAGGGCGGGTCCCTTGTACAGAGGATTTCAGGAGGTGCTCCGCTATGAGTGCATTTTATGTGTCGCTTTCCTCCATTGAGGACGTCAGGCAGTTTGTCAACGCAGCCACCTGCTGCCCCTGTGAGGTGGATGTGCTGTCCGGCCGGTATGTGGTCGACGCCAAGTCCATTATGGGCTTGTTCTCCCTGGACCTGTCCCAGCCGGTGCGGGTGGAGGTCCACGGCTCCGACAGCGAGCGGGAGGCCTTTGAGCAGAGCGTGGCCGCCTTTGAAGTCAAGATGCCGGAGTAAGCTGACCCGGCTTTGGAAAAAGCGCCCCTAAGGGGCGCTTTTTTGTCATGCGGGTTTACAAGTCCTGGCTTGCTATGGTAAAATAACATGTTTTTGAGGGGGGCGCGGTATGGAGCGGCAGTTTTCATTTTTCGCCTATCTCTCCCGGATGCGGTACATCAACCGCTGGGGGCTGATGCGCAATACCTTTCAGGAAAATATCCAGGAGCATTCCCACATGGTGGCGGTGCTGGCCCACACCCTGGCGGTGATCCGGCGGGACGTGCTGGGCAAGCCGGCGGACCCGGGCCTGGCAGCGGCGGCGGCCCTGTACCACGATGCGCCGGAGATCCTCACCGGGGATCTGCCCACCCCCATCAAGTATTACAGCCCCGACATCCGGGACGCCTACAAGCAGGTGGAGCAGGTGTCCGCCGGCAAGCTGCTGGACATGCTGCCCCCGGAGCTGCGGGGTGCCTATGAGCCTCTGGTGCGGGAGGAGTATGACCCGGACACCCGCGCTCTGGTGAAGGCGGCCGACAAGCTCTCCGCCTACATCAAGTGTGTGGAGGAGCTGAAGGCGGGCAACAACGAGTTCCGCCAGGCCGCCGAGCAGACCCTGGAGGCCCTGAAGGCTTACGGCCTGCCGGAGGTGGACTACTTCATGGAGCGTTTTCTCCCGGCCTTCGGGCTTACTTTGGATGAGTTGGGATGAAGCAAAGAGAGAAAGGAAGTCTGTATATGAGAGCCATCGTCACCGTTCTGGGCAAGGACCGGGTGGGCATTATGTCCATGGTGTGCGCCCTGCTGGCCCAGCACAACGTCAATATCCTGGACATCAGCCAGACCATTCTGCAGGACTACTTCACCATGGTCATGCTGGTGGACGCCAACCAGTGCGATCTGCCCTTCGCCGAGCTGGCCGCCCTGCTGGAGCAGGAGGGCAAAGAGCGGGATCTGTCCATCCGCGCCCAGCGTGAGGACATTTTCAACGCCATGCACCGGATTTGAGAAGCGCGGAGCCGCCGAGCAGGGGAGCCTGGACCGGAGCGAGGGCGAGCGGAGGGCCGCAAAGTGGCCCGCAGACCAGCCCGAGACGGAGGGAAGGCGGCCCGGCCGTGAGGCGTGCGCAGCGTGACAACGAGAAGCCCGCAGGTACGCGGACCATAAGGAGTACATCATTTTATGATTAACACCAACGAAATTCTGGATACCATTAACATGATCGACCAGCAGCATCTGGACGTGCGCACCATCACCATGGGCATCTCCCTGCTGGACTGCGCCGATCCCGACCCCAATGTGGCCTGCCGCAAGATCTACGACAAGATCACCCGCCGGGCAGAGCGCCTGGTGGCGACCGGCGAGGCCATTGAGGCGGAATTCGGCATCCCCATCGTCAACAAGCGGATCTCGGTAACCCCCATCGCACTGGTGGCCGGCGCCTCCGAGACCAATAACTACGTTCCCTTCGCCGTGGCGCTGGACAGCGCCGCCAAGGCGGTAGGGGTCAACTTCATCGGCGGCTTCTCTGCCCTGGTGCAGAAGGGTGCTACCCAGGCCGACCGGAAGCTTATCGGCTCCATTCCCGAGGCCCTGGCCCGCACCGATCTGGTGTGCTCCTCCGTCAACGTGGGCTCCACCCGGGCGGGCATCAACATGAACGCCGTGGGCGTCATGGGCCGTGTCATCAAGGAGTGCGCCGAGATGACCGCCGATCAGGGCGGCTTCGGCTGCGCCAAGCTGGTGGTCTTCTGCAACGCCGTGGAGGATAACCCCTTCATGGCCGGCGCCTTCCACGGCCCCGGCGAGGGCGACTGCGTCATCAACGTGGGTGTCTCCGGCCCCGGCGTGGTACACCACGCCCTGAAGGCGGTGAAGGGCATGCCCTTCGACGTGGTGGCTGAGACCATCAAGAAGACCGCCTTCCGGGTGACCCGTATGGGTCAGCTGGTGGCCCAGGAGGCCAGCCGCCGTCTGGGCGTACCCTTCGGCATTGTGGACCTGTCCCTGGCTCCCACCCCCGCCATCGGGGACTCCGTGGCCCGTATCCTGGAGGAGATGGGCCTGGAGACCTGCGGCACTCACGGCACCACCGCCGCTCTGGCCCTGCTCAACGACGCGGTGAAGAAGGGCGGCGTTATGGCCTCTTCCCACGTGGGCGGCCTGTCCGGCGCCTTCATCCCCGTCAGTGAGGACGAAGGTATGATCGCCGCCGCCCGCTCCGGCGTGCTCCACCTGGACAAGCTGGAGGCCATGACCTGCGTCTGCTCTGTGGGACTGGACATGATCGCCGTCCCCGGCGACACCTCCGCCGCCACCATCTCCGCCATCATCGCCGACGAGGCTGCCATCGGCATGGTCAACTCCAAGACCACCGCCGTGCGTATCATCCCCGCTCCCGGCAAGGTGGTGGGTGACACCGTGGAGTTCGGCGGCCTGCTGGGCTCCGCCCCCGTCATGCCCGTCCATCCCCAGAGCGCCGAGGCGTTCATTGCCCGCGGCGGCCGTATCCCTGCACCGCTGCAGAGCCTGAAGAATTAAAAACGGCCGCCCCGGGGACCCATCGCAGATGGGGCGGCGCTTTGCGCCGTACAAGCGTTTTGCGCTGGAGGCGCAAAACCTTGGCGCAGGGCCAATTCATTTGGCCCGAGCAAGTAAGATTGCCTTTGGGGACCCAGGCGGGCTTGCCCGCCTGGGATGGCCGGATCCCCGCGCCGCTGCAGAGCCTGAAAAACTAATAGAAAAAAGGCCGCCGATCGGCGGCCTTTTTTTCAAAAGGAGGATTTCTTATGCCTACCTATCGTTCCGCCTGTCCCTACGACTGCCCTGAGGGCTGCTCCCTGCTGGTGGAGACCGACGGGGACCGGATCACCGCCATCACCGGCGACCCGGCCAACCCCTATACCAACGGCTGGGTGTGCGCCAAGCTGCGGGACCTGCCCCAGTCCATCCACAGCCCGGAGCGCATCCTCACCCCCCTCCGCCGGACGGGGAAAAAGGGGGAGGGTAAGTTTGCCCCCATCTCCTGGCAGGAGGCGGCGGAGGAGATCGCCGGACGCTGGAAGGAGCTCATTGCCCGATATGGGGCGGAGACCATTCTGCCCTACTCCTACGCCGGTACCATGGGAGCCGTCCACCGCAACTGCGGCGAGGGCTTCTTCCACGCCCTGGGAGCCAGTGAGCTGGTGCGCACCCTGTGCAGCTCGGGCAAGTCCGCTGGTTGGGAAAGTGTGATGGGGAAGTCCTGCGACCTGTCCCCCTGGGATGTGGCGGAGAGCGATTACATCCTGCTGTGGTCCACCAATGTGCCCGCCACCCGGGCCCACCTGGCTCCCATCATCCGGCAGGCAAAGACCAAAGGAGCCAGGGTCATCCTCATTGACGTGTATGAAAATCCATCCGCCGTCCTGGCGGACGAAAGCATTCTGGTCAAGCCGGGGAGCGACGGTGCTCTGGCCCTGTCCATCCTCCAGGTACTGGCGGCGGAGGGCCTCACCGACGAGCAGTATCTCGCCGCCCACACCACCGGCTGGGGGTCGCTGAAGGCCACCCTGGACCGCTGGACGCCGGAGGCCACCCAGGCCATCACCGGTCTGGAGCCGGAGACTGTCCGCACCCTGGCCCGGGCCTACGGGAGGGCCAAAGCCCCCTGCATCGTGCTGGGCAGCGGTTTCTCCCGCAGCGGCAACGGCGGCGAGGCCACCCGGGCGATCGCCGCCCTCCCCGCCGCTGTGGGCGCCTGGGCCAAACGGGGCGGCGGCACCTATGGGGTGTGCTCTTCCCCCAGCCTGGTGGATAAGTCCCTGGTGAAGCTGCCCCGGCTGGCCAAGCCCGGCACGCAGCGGGTGAACATCAACCAGCTGGGACCCGCTTTGGCTGGTGAGGGGGTCCGCACCCCCATCCACAGCCTGTATGTCTACCACGCCAACCCGGCGGCGGTGACCTCCGACCAGAACGCCGTCCTCCGTGGCCTGGAGCGGGAGGACCTGTTTACCATTGTCCATGAGCGATACATGACCGATACGGCCAAATACGCCGACATCCTCCTGCCTGCCCCCTACATGGTGGAGACCGAGGACTTGTACACCCCCTACGGCTACCGGCAGATTCAGTACGTGCGCCCGGTGATCGACCCGCCGGGAGAGGTGAAGGGCAACTGGCAGGTGTTCTCCCTGCTGGCCCGGGTTTTGGGTGTAAAGGACTCTCACTTTCAGAGAAGTGTCGGGGAGCTGTGCCGGGAGATGGTGGAGGGCTGTCCCTATCTGACGAAGGAGCAGAAGAAACAGGTGTTGGCGGGGGAGCCGGTGGTGCTGGACGCCCCCTTCCCTCTGCCAGTGGAGACGGCGGACGGGAAAATCCATCTGGCCGACCCCGCCCCCATCACCTGGTATCCCCCCCACGGCGGGGAAGAGCCTTTCCGGCTGGTGTGCGCTCCGGCGGTCCATACCCTCAACTCCTCCTTCAATGAGAGCGGGGCGCTGACCGCCCTGCGGGGAGAGATGGCGGTGCGGATGAACAGCGGAGACGCCGCCGCCCTGGGCCTGTCCCACGGGGACCGGGCGGTGCTGTCCAATGAGCTGGGGGAGATGACCTGTCCGGTGCTTCTGGACCGGAAAGTGGCTCCCGGCACGGTGGTGGCCGAGGGGGTCTATCCCGGCAAAAACACCGTCAATTGCCTGACCCACCCCCGGCTCAGCGACCTGGGCGAGGCCACCACCATGAACGACAACACGGTGCTGATCCGCCGGGCGTGACTTGAAAAAATTTCCGTTGGACGCGCCTTTTTTCTCTGGTCAAATCTTCCTGAGCGGTGTATGATAAGCATATACCATTCCCACTGCAAAAAGATAAGGAGTGACGTCACTATGATGATCAAATTTGACACCTCCAACGCGATCCCGTTTCTGCCCCAGGACTGGCTGACCAGCCGGATGGATGCCCTGGAGAGCGGCCGGACCAAGCTGGAAGACGGCAGCGGTCTGGGCGGCGACTATACCGGCTGGGTGCACCTGCCCCGGGACTATGATAAAGAAGAATTCGTCCGCATCCAGGCGGCGGCGGAGCGCATCCGCAAGAACTCCCAGGCCCTGGTGGTCATCGGTATCGGCGGTTCCTACCTGGGCGCCCGTGCCGTGGTGGAGCTGGTGAATTCCCCCAACTTCAACCTGACCCACAAGGACGGTCCCGACATCTACTTTGCCGGCAACGGCCTGTCTGCCGACGCCATGCTGGAGGTCATCGACCTCATTAAGGATAAGGACTGGTCCATCAACGTGATCTCCAAGTCGGGCACCACCACCGAGCCCGCCGTGGCTTTCCGTATTTTCAAGAACCTGCTGGAGGAAAAGTACGGCAAGGAGGAGGCCCGCAAGCGCATTTATGCCACCACCGACGCCAAGAAGGGCGCCCTGAAGGGCCTGGCCGACGCCGAGGGCTACGAGGAGTTCGTGGTGCCTGACAACGTGGGCGGCCGCTACTCCGTGCTCACCGCCGTGGGCCTGCTGCCCATCGCCTGCGCCGGCGTGGATATCGTGGAGCTGATGGCCGGTGCTCAGGAGGCCATGGAGGCCCTGGCCGTGCCCGGCGCGGACAACCCCGCCTGGCAGTACGCCGCCGCCCGTCACGCCCTGTACACCGCCGGCAAGAAGGTGGAGATCCTGGTGGGGTATGAGCCCTCCTTCCGCTTCTTCGGCGAGTGGTGGAAGCAGCTCTTCGGCGAGACCGAGGGCAAGGACGGCAAGGCGCTCTTCCCCGCCAGCGTGGAATTCACCGCCGACCTGCACTCCATGGGCCAGTACATCCAGCAGGGCGAGCGGCTCATGCTGGAGACCGTGGTGCGCTTTGAGAAGAGCCGCGGCACGGTGGCGATCCCCCACGACCCGGACAACGTGGACGGCCTGAACTTCCTGGCAGGCAAGGACCTGTCCTTCGTGGCCGAGCAGGCCATGCGGGGCACTCTGCTGGCCCATGTGGACGGCGGCGTGCCCAACCTGATGGTCACCGTTCCCGACCGCTGCGCCAAGAGCGTAGGCGCGCTGATCTATTTCTTTGAGTACGCCTGCGGCCTGTCCGGCTACCTGCTGGAGATCAACCCCTTCGACCAGCCCGGCGTGGAGGCCTACAAGAATAACATGTATGCTCTGCTGGGCAAGCCCGGCTACGAGGATAAGAAGGCGGAGCTGGAGGCTCGCCTGGGCTGAGCGGTCTACTTCGGAATTTTTTGTGAACTTCAGCAAATCAGTTGCAATCCAACGGCAAAAATGGTAACATAAATGCACCAGGCCGGGGGCGAGTCCCGGCGTACTAAGAAGGAGTGATAACTATGGTGAGAGTGATCATGGGCGTCAAGGGCACCGGTAAGACCAAGCAAATGATCGAGCTCATTAATTCCGCTGTGCACAGCGAGAACGGTAATGTTGTCTGCATTGAGCGCGGGCCCAAGCTGACTTATGATATTCACTATAAGATCCGTCTGGTCGAGGCCAGCCACTACGACATGGGCAGCTATGATTTCCTGAAGGGCTTCATCAGCGGCCTGTATGCCGGCAACTACGACATTACCCATATTTTCATCGACAGCCTGACCAAGATCGTGGGCTCCGAGGCCACCGATCACGCTGTTGAGGACTTCCTGGACTGGCTGAACAGCTTCTCCGAGAAGAACAACATCAAGTTCACCGTCACCATCAGCGCCGACGCTTCTCTGGCCACTGAGGGCATCAAGAAGTATTTCTGAGCGGCCAAATAAATTGCACGTCGAAAGCGGCGGATGGGCATCCATCCGCCGCTTTTTGTCCGGCGCGTATAAAAAATCTGCGCGTTCCATCCTTGGAACGCGCAGATTTTTTGTTTATCCCTGCTGCTTGAGCAGATTCTGTTTGATGTCCCATAGCCGCTGGGACAGATCCACGTAGTAATTGTGGGGGTTCTCGAAGCGCTTGACCTCGTCCCACAGCAGGTCAATCTGCCCGGCGCACCAGGCTCGCATCTCGGCGATGGGAGGAGACTGGTATACCCGCTTGCCGCCCCGGAAGATGGGCACCAGCAGCTCCTTGGCGGTGAAGTTGGTGAATACGCTCCGCTTCCAGGTGGCGTCGGGATCAAAGAGCTCCAGAGGCCGGGTGTCGTCCACCACCTCGTCGTGGAGGGTGATCAGGTCGGCAAAGGCCTTTCCGGTCTCGTTGTCGAAGAGCCGGTACACCTTCTTGAAGTGAGGATTGGTGATCTTGTCCGGATTGGCGCTGATCTTGATCTTGGGGATGATGTTCCCTTCCTTGTCCTCCACAGCCGCCAGCTTGTACACCCCGCCGAACACCGGCTCGCTCTTGGAGGTGATCAGCCGCTCACCCACGCCGAAGGAGTCGATCTTGGCGCCCTGGAGCAGCAGATCCCGGATGATATACTCGTCCAGGGAGTTGGAGGCCACGATCTTGCACTCGGTGAGTCCCGCCGCGTCCAGCATTTTTCTGGCTTTCCGGGACAGGTAGGTCAGATCGCCGCTGTCCAGCCGGATGGCGCAGCTGGTGATGCCCTGAGGCAGCAGCACTTCCTTGAACGCGCGGATGGCGTTGGGAACGCCGGACTTGAGCACGTTATAGGTGTCCACCAGCAGGGTGGCGGAGTGGGGATAGAGCTGGCAGTAGGTCTTGAAGGCGGTGTACTCGTCGGGGAACATCTGGACCCAGGAGTGGGCCATGGTGCCTCCGGCGGGGGAGCCGTACATCTCGTCAGCCAGGGTGCAGGCGGTACCGGCGCACCCGGCGATATAGGAGGCTCTCGCACCCAGCAGGGCCGCGTCGGGACCCTGTGCCCGGCGGGAACCGAACTCGCTCACCGGCCGTCCGTCCGCCGCCCGCACGATGCGGTTGGTCTTGGTGGCGATGAGAGACTGGTGGTTCAGGGTGAGCAGCAGGAAGGTCTCGATAAACTGAGCCTCAATGGCAGGTGCGCGGACAGTGAGGATCGGCTCCCGGGGGAAAATGGGGGTGCCCTCGGGCACCGCCCAGATGTCGCCGGTGAAGCGGAAGGTCTTCAGGTACTCCAAAAAGCCTTCGCAGAAGCAGCCCTTGTTCCGCAGGTAGGAAATATCCTCCTCGTCGAAGTGGAGCCGCTCCACGTAGTCGATGACCTGTTCCAGGCCGGCGGCGATGGCAAAGCCGCCCCCGTCGGGGACGTTGCGGAAGAAAATATCAAAGTAGCAGATCTGGTTGGCGTATCCCTCCGTCTGGAAGTAGCCGTTGCCCATGGTCAGCTCGTAGAAATCGCAGAGCAGGGTGTAATTCATATGTTCCTTCATGGCGTTCAAACCTCCCGGTTGACGACGGTGATTTGGAGCGTCTCCATCAGCTCCAGGGCGTTGGCGTGGAGCCTGGGGTCGGGCCCGGCGGTGCAGGAAGCGTCCACCACCAGCTCGGCCTCCGGCAGCGCGGCCTTGGCCACGATGGCGTTGGACAGCACACACATATAGGACACCAGGCCCACCAGCTCAATGCGGTCATAGCCCTGCCCCTTCAGCCAGTCTCCCAGCCACAGGGAGGGGAAGGTGGGTTTGCAGATGACCGTATCCCGGCTCTTGTCCAAAGCCTGTCCGGTTTTGCCGTAGAGCTGCCAGCCCTCGGTGTTCATCAGGCAGTGGGGCACCGGCAGCTTTCTGCCCTCCTGGGTGTCCAGGTAGGTTTCCTGGTGGGTGTCCAGGGTGAAGGCCACGTCGTCCCCGGCGGAGCGATAGGCGGCAATCTTTTCCGCAATGGGCCCGTCCAGCTTTTCCGCGCCGGGAAAGCCCAGAGCGCCGTCCACAAAATCCTTTTGGTAGTCCACCACCAGCAGCAGCTTCTTCATGGGCAGGTACCGTCCTTTCTGTCAAGACACCTGTCTATTCTATTCCCTTGTTTCCCCAATTGCAAGGCTTTTCTCAAAACAGGGGTAGGGTAGGGGCCGTCCGTGGAGATGGATGGTCCCCACCTGGGTGAAGCCCATCTTCCGGATCAGGGCCTGCATCCGGTCATTGAGGGAATAGGTGTCGATGCGCATGGCCTTGAGCCCCTGCTGGAGGGCCAGCTCTTCCGCAAAGCGGAAGAAGGCCGCTCCCACGCCGCTGCGCTGGCAGACGGGGTCCACTGCCATCCGGTGGATGACCATGGCCGGGCGGGGGGTAGTCCAGGGCAGGGGGTCATACTCGGGGGATTCGCTGGTGTTGAAGCAGGCCACCCCGGCCAGAGCGCCGTCCACCAGGGCGGCGTACAGCTCACCCCGGCTGATGTCGCCGGCGTAAAAGTCCCGGGTAGGGTAGTCCTCTCCCCACTGGGGGTTGCCCAGCTGGTTCATGTGGACCACCGCCCGGCTTACCATGGGCCAGATGGCGTCCAGATCCTCAGCCCGGGCGGGGCGGATCACGATATCGGCCATCTTCCTCACTCCGCCAGGGGGGTGGGGCCCATGGCCTGGTGCAGCTCGTCGGTGACGGCGCCCCGGAAGAAGCACAGGGCGAAGCGGTGCATGTCCTCCAGCTTGGCGGGCACCGAGTCGGCGGTCAGCTGACCGGCGGCGGAGAAGTCCCCGTCCAGGATGAACTTGACCTCCTTGTCGCCCTGGTTGCCGCCCACCAAACCGGGACCGGCGTGGAACTTCATCTTGTAGCCGCCCACCAGGGGGGTCTCCACGTCCAGCGCGCACTTGGTGATCTCAGATTCCTCCACGTCGGGCTGGCCCAGGATGCCCAGGTACTGGTCCCGGATCAGATCGTCCCACAGCTGATCCTCCAGGCCCAGCCGCTTGCGGGAGATGGCGTTGACGTACCGCAGACCGATGCGCTCAAAGAAAGCGGGCTGATAGATCTGGATGAACTGGGCCAGAGGCTGATCCAGCCGGGCGGCAAAGTCCTCCCACCGCTGATAGCTCAGGGTGGACAGGGCGATAAAGTTCTGGGTCAGGTTCAGCTTCCACCGGCCGTCCTCCGAGACGAAGTGGTAGTTGGTGACGGGCTTCTGGGGCTCCAGCGCGGTGGCGTTCCCCTTCTTCACCACCTTGGGCGGCAGCTGCTCCTGCCGGGCCATATACCGGGGGAAATCCCGGCGGACCGCCTCCTGGAAGGCGGCGGGCTCATTGGCGCCGATGGACAGGATGGTGGGGAAACGGAGCTGGCAGATGACCTCCACCAGGGGGGAGCGGGCGTACTGGATCCGCTCATATGGTGCAAACAGCATGATAGGCTGCTCCTTCCTATATCAGAATGGTTCTATTTTATCCCGGAACGCCATGGATGTCAAACGCTTCCCACCTTGCAAAGACTGGTACAGGCGGCTATAATGCAGGTAAGAACAACAAGGAGGCGTACAGTATGGAACTGGAACTGAAGCATGGTGACCGCACTGCCCGGGTGGAGACTCTGGGGGCCGAGCTGGTGTCCTACCGGGACGGGACCGGCCGGGAGTACATCTGGAACGGGGACCCCGCCTACTGGCCGGGCCGCAACCCTCTGCTCTTCCCCATCGTGGGGGGCCTGAAGGACGGCAAGATCCACGTGAAGGGCAAAGAGGTGTCCATGGAGCGCCACGGCTTTGCCCGCCGGCAGGAGTTTACCGTGGCCGCTCAGGGCGAGGACTGGGCGGAGCTCACTCTGGAGCAGAATGAGGCCACGCTGGCCCTCTATCCCTGGTCCTTCAAGCTGACGGTCCGTCAGCAGCTCACCGATGACGGCTTTGTCACCAGCGTGACGGTGGCCAACACCGGGGACGAGCCCATGCCCTTCTGCGTGGGCGCTCACACCGGCTTCCGATGCCCGCTGGACGAGGGGGAGTCCTTTACCGATTATGAGATCAAATTCCCCCAGAGGGAGACCTGCAAGACCCTGGTGCCCGACGGGGAGGGGATGGACTGGAACCGCACCCTGCCCTGCCTGGAGGACACCGATACCCTGCCGCTGGACTACCACTGGTTCGACCAGCTGGACACCCTGATCTTCAAGGGCCTGAAGTCGGAGTCGGTGCGCCTGGTGAGCCGGAAGAGCGGCCATGGGGTGGAGGTATCCTTCCCCGGCTGGCCCATGCTGGCCTTCTGGACCATGCCCCATAAGCAGGCGCCCTATCTGTGCATCGAGCCCTGGCACGGCTGCTCCGCCGTGGCCGGTGAGGGCCCGGAGCTGGCGGACAAGGCCTTCTGCATCACCCTGGCTCCCGGCGAGAGCCGCACCGTAAGCTATCAGGCAAAGACCCTCTGACGGAGGGTCACAGCCGGGCGACTCCTGTGGCGCGGGCGGTGTCTGCCACCGCCTGTGCCACGGCGTCTGCCAGGCTCTTGTCCAGGGCGGAGGGGAGGATATATTCCGCACTCAGCTGATGGGCGGGCACCAGTCCGGCCAGAGCCTTGGCGGCGGCCACCTTCATCTCCTCGGTGATCTCCTTGGCCCGGACGGCCAGGGCACCCTTGAAGATGCCGGGGAAGACCAGCACGTTGTTGATCTGATTGGGGAAATCGGACCGGCCGGTGCCGATGACGGCGGCGCCGCCCTGTTTGGCCTGGTCGGGCATGATCTCCGGGGTGGGGTTGGCCATGGCAAACACGATACCCTGCTTCATGGTGGATACCATTTCGGCGGTGACCAGGTTGGGCCGGGACACGCCCACAAAGGCGTCGGCTCCCTTCAGGGCGTCGGCCAGAGTGCCGTGCTCGTGGTCCAGATTGGAAATGTGGGAGATCTCCTCCTGACCGGGGTTGAGGCCGGAATCCCCTTCGCAGATGATGCCGCCCAAATCGCACATGACCACATTGCCGAAGCCCATGGAAATGAGCAACTTGCCGATGACGATGCCGGCGGCCCCGGCTCCGTTGATGACGATCTTCATCTGTCCCAGCTGCTTGCCGGTGACCTTGGCGGCGTTGAGCATGGCGGCGGCCACTACGATGGCGGTGCCGTGCTGATCGTCGTGGAACACGGGGATGTCGCACAGCTCCTTCAGCCGCCGCTCCACCTCAAAGCACCGGGGGGCGGCGATGTCCTCCAGATTGATGCCGCCGAAGCTCTTGGAGATCAGATAGATGGTCTCCACCAGCTTGTCCACGTCCTTGGTGTCCACGCAGATGGGGAAGGCGTCCACTCCGGCGAATTCTTTGAACAGAGCGCACTTGCCCTCCATCACCGGCATGCCGGCGGCGGGGCCGATATCCCCCAGACCCAGCACGGCGGAGCCGTCGGTGATGACAGCCACCAGATTGCCCCGGCGGGTGAGCCGGAAGGATTCCTCATAGTCCTTGACGATGGCCCGGCAGGGCTCGGCCACGCCGGGGGTGTACAGCAGGGACAGGTCCTCCCGGGTCTCCACATGCTTGCGGGCCACCACTTCGATCTTTCCTGCCAGCTGCCGGTGCAGCTCCAGGGATTGCTGATTTACATCCATTTTGATTCCTTCTTTCTAAGCTTAGACCATCGCTTCCGGGTGAAAGACCTCGTCGAAGCGCTCTGGGGTCAGGAAGCCCAGGCTGATGCAGGCCTCCCGCAGGGAGATGCCCTCAGCGTGGGCTTTTTTTGCTGTTTTGGCGGCGTTTTCATAGCCGATGTAGGGGTTGAGGGCGGTGACCAGCATCAGGGAGTTGTGCAGGTTCTCCCGGCACTTGTCCCGGTTGGCGGTGATGCCCTCCGCGCAGTGGACCCGGAAGGAGTCCATGCAGTCGGTCAGCAGGCGCACCGATTGCAGGAAGTTGTAGATGCACACCGGCATGAACACGTTGAGCTCAAAATTGCCCTGGGAGGCCGCCATGCCTACCGCCACGTCGTTGGCCATCACCTGGACGGCCACCATGGTCACCGCCTCACACTGGGTGGGGTTGACCTTGCCGGGCATGATGGAGGAGCCGGGCTCGTTCTCCGGGATGTGGATCTCACCCAGCCCGCACCGGGGACCGGAGGAGAGCCAGCGCACGTCGTTGGCGATCTTCATCAGGTCGGCGGCCAGGGCCTTCAACCCGCCGTGGGCAAAGACCAGCTCATCCTTGCTGGTGAGGGCGTGGAACTTGTTGGGGGCGGTGACGAAGGCCTTCCCCGTCAGCTCTGCCGCCGCCTGGGCCACCGCGGTATCGAAGCCCTTGGGGGCGTTGAGCCCGGTACCCACGGCGGTGCCGCCCAGGGCCAGCTGCCGCAGGGGCGGGAGAGCCAGCTCCAGCAGAGCCTTATCCTGCTCCAGGCTGGACCGCCAGCCGCTGATCTCCTGGGCCAGGGTGATGGGCACCGCGTCCTGAAGGTGGGTGCGGCCGCTCTTCACCACGTCGGCATTTTCCGCCTCCAGCCGCTTCAGCACGTCGGTGAGAGCGTCCAGGGCGGGGAAGAGCCTGTCCTCCAGCCCCACAGCCGCGGCGATGTGCATGGCGGTGGGGAAGGTGTCGTTGGAGGACTGGGACATGTTCACGTGGTCGTTGGGGTGGAGCAGCTTCTCACCCGCCAGCTCGTTGCCCCGGTTGGCGATGACCTCGTTGACGTTCATGTTGGACTGGGTGCCGCTGCCCGTCTGCCATACCGCCAGGGGGAAGTGCCCCTCCAGCTTGCCGTCCAGGATCTCCCGGCACACCTGACAGATCAGCTCATACCGGCGGTCGTCCAGCTTTCCCAGGCTGTGGTTGGCCGTGGCGGCGGCCTGCTTCAATATGGCAAAGGCACGGATGATCTCTGCCGGCATCTTCTCCGTACCGATCTTGAAATTCTCATAGCTGCGCTGGGTCTGGGCACCCCAGTAGCGGTCTGCGGGCACCCGCACTTCGCCCATAGTATCGTGCTCGATCCGATATTCCATCCGCTGAACCTCTCTTTCTCCCGCCCGGAGGGGCGGCGTGTCTCATAAATGCCATTATACACCCGCGAGGGCGGCAGGACCATGAAAAATTTTACGCCGGGGGCTGTCTTTTTTGCAGCCCCCGGCGTATTCTGTGCGCTTTTGTTTAGTTAGACGGGTCCAGAGTGATGATCTGTGCCTCACTCAGAGGAGCGCCGGTGTCGTCCAGCCGGAACAGCTTACCCAGCACGGCGCCATCCACGATCTCCACCGTTTCCAGGTCTGCCTCTCCGCCGGGCAGCTGCGTCACCGTCAGCATTTGGCCGTTGGCGGCATACTGGGCGAAGTAACAGATCTCCGGGGCGGCGGGGAAGCTCTCATCCAGAGCCTCCAGGAAGGCGGCGATATCCACCAGGCCGTGACCGTAGTAGATGTCGTAGCCCGGCTCACCCAGGTCGGTGGCGGAGGCGCAGAGCAGCTGCATAAAGGCCTCCGGGGTGATGTCCGGACAGCGCTGCTTGGCCATGGCGGCCATGGCGGTCACCATGGGGGCGGCAAAGGAGGTTCCCTCCCTGGTGGCCACGCCGCCGTCCGGGTAGAGAGACTGGATGTCTGTGCCCGGGGCGGAAACGGTGACCTGGTCGTTGAAATAGGAGTAGCTGTCGTCGAACACCACCTGCTGTCCGTCCTGCCTGCAGGCGGACACGCTGACCACGCCGTCGAAGGATGCGGGATACATGTAGATGCTGCTGCTCTGGGTCTGGCCCGCTTTGTAATTTCCGGCGGCGGCCACCAGGATGATCCCGGCATCCAGCGCCCGGCGGCAGGCCTCCTCCATAGCCTGGGCGGCATTGTTGCCGCCGATGCTCAGGTTGATCACGTCCACACCCTGCTCCACGGCGTAATCGATGGCCGATACCAGATGGGCGACTGTGGCGTTTCCGTTTTTGGTCACGCAGATGGGCAGGATGGTCACATCGGGGGTCACCCCGTCCACGCCCATGCCGTTGCCCACCTGGGCGGCAATGACCCCGGCCACAAAGGTGCCGTGCCAGCCGTCCACGCCGCTGGCGGTGCCCGCCACATCAAAATAAGGCAGGATGTTCGCCTGGTCAAAGTCTGTGTGCTCAGCCCAGACGCCCGAGTCAATGATGGCTACCGTCACTCCGTCGCCCCGGGCATCGAAGCGTCCGCCGGCATCGGTGTGTTCCCAGGCGGCCTGGGCATTCGTCGCCAGCAGGTTCCACTGGGTGGGGGTATATTCGCCTGCGTCCAGCAGCTCCAGCCGGTAATTGGGCTCGTAATACTCCACCAGCCCCAGCTGGTCCATGGCCTGGACGGTGTCCAGGTCCTCCACCAGGCAGAGCCCCTCAGACACCTCCGAGCAGCTGTCTGTGCCCAGCAGGGTCAGACTGTCTGCCTCTCCCGTTTCATTCAGGCGTACCAGGTAGCCGTCAAAGTCTGCCGCCGGTTCTTCCGCCGCCAGTACAGGGAGAGGAACAGCAAGCGAGACAGCGGTTAGAATCGTCAGGATCAAAGCAAGAAAACGTCTCAACCGGCACACCTTCCTCCAGGATAGTCTGCGGGGACCGCGCAGCGGTCCCCGCAGACTTCATTGTCTCATATGTCGCAGTAATTTTCAACCAGCTTCGTCACGAAGCGGGCCAGGAGGGTACTGACCTCCATACGGCTGGCGCTCTGCAGGGGAGCGAAGGTGTTTTCGCCCACGCCCTCTACAAGGCCGGTCCGGGTGCAGTAGTCCACATCTTCCGTTGCCCAGGGGCTGATGCTGTCGCTGTCAGCAAAGTCGATGCTCTCGGAGCTCTCGTTCAGGGTCCAGCCCAGGTAATCCAGGAACCGGCCCAGGAACACGCACATCTGCTCCCGGTTCACCAGGTCGTTGGGACCGAAGGTCTGGGCGTTGTAGCCCTCGGCAATGCCGTTGGCCACGGCCCACTGCACCGCGTCGCGGTACCAGTCGTCGGTCAGGTCGGTGAAGGTGACCTCGCCTTCCGCCGCCGGGCTGCCCGCCATGCGCCACAGCACGGTGACGAACATGGCCCGGGACATGGGCATGTCGGGGGAGAACAGGTTCTCGCCGGTGCCCTGGAAGAGCTCTCTGCGGGAGGTGAAGTCGATGTAGTCGGTGCCCCACAGTCCGGCGATGTCGTCGAAGTCCACGCTGCCGGGAACCAGGGTGTAGTCACCCATGCCCACCACGATGTACTGGACGCTGCCGTCGGAGACCAGGCACCAGGGCAGGATGGACACGTTGCCGTCCAGGTCGGTGTACTGTACCACCAGGCCGTCCTTTGCCTGACTGGGCTGCACGATCAGCCGGTTCACATCGAAGCCGGTGGTCAGAGTGCCCTTGGGGATGAAGAGGCTCAGGCCGTCGCCGGTGAGCACAACATCCACCTTCTGGTTAGCCTGCACCACCGTGGCGCAGTCCGCGCTGGTCAGGTCGTCCTTCACGGACTTGATGTGGTAGACCACCGCGCCGTTATGGTCGGCGGCCAGCCGGTCCAGGTTGGAGTAGGTTCCGGAATCGATATAGGAGGATTCGACGGTCACCAGGATCACGTCCACACCGTTCCAGTAATCGCTTGCCGGATCCGCGTAGGCCGGCGCGGAGGCGTCCGAAACGGCCTTTGCCTTGAGATCATACGCGGCCTGAGCGGTTTCCACAGCCTCGCGCAGCTGCTCCAGCTCCTCCTCGGTGGGAGGCTCCTGTCCCTCCACGGGATTCTTGCTCTCTTCCTCTGCGGCGGCCAGAGCTTCCTTGGCGGCGTTCAGCGTCTCGCCTGCGGCCACCAGCTCGTCGATCACAGCGTCGTCCACTCCGTAGACGCCGCGTACCGCGATCATATACTGGTTTGCCTGCAGAGCGGTGAAGGTGGTGGCCTTCAGGGTAGCGGCCGCATCGCTGGCCGGATGCCACACGATGTCGTCCACGCTGCTCTCGGGAGTATCCAGCGCCAGGAAGTCTGCCAGGGTGGGATCCAGAGGCTCGCCGCTTTCGTCATCAATGGCGGGCTCATATTTGGGAGCGGGCACGATGGCGAATTCATACGCTCTGGAGTTGCCGCCGGTAATGGTGGCAACCGCCTGTCCGTCCTTTGCCGAGTGGTTGGAGGCGGGCAGGGTGGCGCCGCTTACCGTGATGGCGTCGTCGGCCACAGTCACCGGCAGGGTGTTCACGTTGGCGGTGTCCACCGCGTCCCGCACCACCACCAGGTAGTCGCCGGGCTTCAGGTTTTCAAAGGTGTACTTAAAGCCGTTGTCCTTGTTGACCGCGGTCCAGACCAGCTGAGTGTCGCCGGCAAGGCCGCTGAGATCATAGTCGGCGGGTACGATGACGGCCTCGTAGCGGGCCAGATAGCTGTTGTCCGCCTTGTTGGAATCACCTTCGTTGTAGGTGCCGCCGGTGGCGGTGCTCAGGTCCACATCCACCTTGCCGTTGGTCCGGTCCTGATCCCAGGAGCCGGTGGGTGTGGCGGTGCAGCCGGTGAGATCCAGCTTTATGCTGCTCACGGTGATGGAGAGCTGGTTCTCGTTTCCGCCGGCGTCTGTGGCGGTCAGCGTATAGGCGCCGTTGTAGGAGATGGGCAGGGAGCCGTAGAGGTTCTTGCCCTCCTGGGTGTTTACCTTGTAGCCGTTGATGGTGACGTTGGTGATGTTCGAGGCGGTGGCGCCCTCCTTGTAGGCGCCCCACAGCAGAGCCTTGGTGTTCTCATTGAAGGTCAGCTCCAAGCCGGGCAGGTCCCCGTCCACCTGACCCATGTACACCACCTTGGCGGTCCAGGTGTTGTCGTTGTTTACGGTGCGGGTCCAGTAGATGCCGTTGCCGCTGATCTTGAACACGGCTCCGCCATCCTCCTGAGGCAGCATCTTTGTAAAGTCGCTGCCGTCGAAGGAGTAGACCTCATGGGTGTTGCTCTCCGTCTTCGTGTTGCCGCTCTCCTCGGTAAAGGTGATGTTCAGCTTGTTGATGTCATTCTTACCGATGGGGGTGCCGGTCCACTTGTCGGCATCCAGATAGAAGTCCGCGTCGTACTGGGGTACGCTCACCGTGTCGGGATCGCCGCTGACGCTGGTGTTGAACCAGTCCACGATGAGGGTGGTGCTGGTGGTATTGCCCGAGATGTCTGCCGCGGTGATCTCATAGTTCCCGTTGGCGCTGATCTCACCAAAGTCGTACCTCCAGAGCAGGCTGTCCTCGCTGCCCGTATCCAGCACGGTCACGCCGGCGGAGTTGGCGTCATACCGGGTGCCGTTGATGCTGAGGTAGGACAGACCGTTGTTGTCCAGCACATAGACCGACAGGGGGATGGTAGTGCCAGAGCTGCTGTCGATGGAGGCGGTGGCAGGGAAGCTGCGGCTCCAGATAAAGAGCGGGTTGACCCCGTCATAGTCCGGAACAGGAACCGTGCCGCCGGAGTACTGCTCCACCAGCCGGTCGAACCAGGCATACGCGCTGGTGACCTTCACCGTAATGGTGTAGGGGGTGTTGTCCGGGTTAGTGCCCAGCTCGATGCGGGTGGGCGTGCTGCCGGCGGTGCCGGTGTAGGTGCCGCCCCGGAAGCCGGGGTAATCCGGGCTGGTGATTTCCACCGTGCCGTCGAAATAGAGGTCGAAGGACTCAGCCACAGTGCGGAAGGTGAAGGTGGCGCCGGTCTCGCCGTAGGACAGGTTGCCCCGCAGCGGAGTTTCCTTGTTGCTGCCTTCGCCCCAGCTGGGCATGTTCTGGAACTTCCAGTTCTGGTTCAGACCGTTTTCGTCATAAACCGAGCCGTCGACGTTTTTGAAGGTGAAGGCGCCGTTATCATTGTAGATGTCGATGCCCTCCATGGCGTCCGTCACGGTAAAGGCCACGGCGTATTCGCTTTCGGTGTCGGCGTCGTACAGGTGGATCACGCCGGTGCCCGCCTTGGACGGAGTGATGGACAGCACGCCTTCGGTGGCTCCGGCGTTGGCAGAGCTCTGCCGGTAGTTGAGGATGCCGATGTTCATGCCGTCCTCGTCGCCGATCTCCGTGACGCTGAGGGCGGGATTGGTGCCCCGGCTGCTGACAGCCGACACGGGGATCAGGGTAGTGGTACCCATGGGGATAATGAGGGACGGAGGCGCGGTGTAGTTGGTCAGAGCCTGGACCACGGCGGTCTGGGCGTTGTTGGCGGAGTTGTACTCCTTGTGCTCAGCGGAGAGCAGACCCACGTTGGAGCTGGTGGAGTCAGCCGCGCTGAACAGCTCGATCTTCAGCTCGAAATGCTCCGACTCGCCCATGGTGAATACCGAGGAGGGTACCTGGATGGTGCCGTGTACCTTCCGGCCGTAGCCGGTACTCAGATCGTCGCTGCCGTCGGTCGCGTTGTAGAGCCTGAGGATGCCGTTGGCCAGGTCCGCATCCGTGCTGGCGTCCTGGGTGGTCAGCGGCACCTGCTGATCCACGGTCAGATTGTTGTTCGTCAGAGGAAGCACAGCGTAGGTGGTCTCACCGTTGGCGTCGGTGCCGGTGGCGTAGGCGAACTGGGCATAGACGCCCTTGGCGTCCGCGGAGCCCCGGTTGGCGGCGGTGAATTCCACGTTCAGCGTGGTGGTGGTACCGTCTGTCGACAGCTCAGCCACGGAGACCTTCAGATCCTCCACACCCAGGTCGGGAAGCTCCTCCACGGTGAACAGGTCGATGGTCACCGGGGAGCCGCCGGCGTAGGACTGGTCCTCCGTCAGGGTCAGGGTGAATTTGTCGCCTGTCTGCAGATCCCGAGGCAGAGGGAGACAGTCGCCGTCCAGCATCAGGGTCTGGCCGGAGCGGATGTTATCCTGGATGGTCCAGGCTGCGATGTCCTTGCCGGCCACAGAGAGGGTGGCGGTGATGGGCTGGTTCTCGCTGCCCCGGAAGGCGGTGTCGCCGGTGTTGACCACGCTGAGGGACACATAGAGCTCACTGCCCACGCCGAAGTCGGCCTGGCCGAAGGAGATATCGCCCTCGCCCAGCTTCTGGGAACCCTTGCTGTAGCTGATGGCGTACATGCCCAGGGAGCTGTTCATACCGTTTGCATCGTATTTGGGCATGACGGTGTACTTGGTCTCGCCGCCGCTGGTGTAGCTGGCCACCTCCAGTTCGCTGAGGGCGCCCTGGGTGACCACCAGCAGCTCGCCGTTGACACCCTGGATGGCCTGGATGTTGGAGAAGGTCAGGCTGCTCTTGTCGCCCAGGTCATCGGGATAGGCCTTCAGGTTGTCGATGATGTCGTCGGCGTAGTCGGGATAGAGCTGCTTCACCTCATCCTCGGTGAGGTTGTAATAGGCCGCCTGGGTGGTGCGGTCGCCCCAGCCGTAGCGGATGGAGGCCTCATAGGTATCCATGTTCCGCATGGCCAGCATGACGCCGTCGCCCCAGGTGTTGGTGTTGGCGTCGTAGGCCGACAGGTACAGGGCGTTGTTGGTGGTGTTGGGTACGCTGCCCACATATACCGCAAACAGATTGCCGTCCTGATCGGCGCCGATGGTGACCTCCAGCTTGCCGGAGGCGTCCTGAGTCTTGCTGCCGTCCTCGTTCTCCAGCATCTGGCCGGTGAAGAAGGGGTGGATGGTGCCGGTACCGGAGGTGGTGATGCTCTCCAGACTGTCATCCAGAATGATGTAGGTGGCGCCATTCATCTCGAAGAGCAGGAAGGTGTGCTCTGCCACGGCCTGGGTGGTGAAGCTCTCCTCCGTGCCGGTGAGCATGTCGGCGTCGATCTGAGCGGTGAGGAAGCTCAGGTTGGAGAAATAGGGGCTGTCGTGCGCGGTGACAAGGCCGCTGTTGTTGTAGACGCCGTCGGTGCCCTTGTCCAGGTCATAGTCCCGGGTGGTCCGCAGCAGGTAGGGGGTGCCCCAGTCGATGGTGACTGCGCCGCTGTCGTCAGAGGTCATTGTCACCTTGCGCAGGAACAGACGGTTCACGGTAATGTGGTCGCCGTCGGCGTAGGTGTCCTGCTGGGTGGTGTAGGCCAGATAATAGGCGCCATCCAGCTGGGTGAACTCCACATTGCTCAGGGTCTGGTTATCGGCCAGCGCCACGGACTCCGTCATCCAGCCGCTGCTGGTCTGATAGGCCAGATTCAGGTTGGACTGGGTGCCCAGGGTGTCCAGAGAGGACTTTTTGACCGTTTTCAGGTAGTCCAGATAATCTTCGTCGGCCATGGAGCTGTTGTCCAGGAAGTCGGTGTAGGCCTTGTATGCCGTGCCGTCGTCCTGGGTCAGGGTGCTGCCGAAGAACATCACGCTGCCGTCGCCCAGAGAGGCGGGGGAGAATACATAGCCGATGCTGTCGGAAGCTCCGTTGCCGTCGCCGCCTGCCCGTACGGGGGTGCTGAAGCCGGAGTCATTGCTGATAGCGGGCTCGCTGTCGCCTTCCGTGGAGGTGGGTGTGCTGGTGTACTTCCACGACGCGGTCTTGAGCACGGTGTTCTGGGCGGCCGTCTTCAGCTGATTCTGGAGATAGGCGTTGTAGTTTGCCAGAGATTGATAATAGGCAAACCACTCGTTGTAGGAGTTCAAGTCCGCGGTGTAGGCCGCCTTGGCATCTGCCAGACTGCCGTAGGTGCCGGCGGAGCCGCTCTTGTACTCCGTCCATGTGGTGCCCGGAGTGGTCTCCTCACACCAGCCCTTCTGTTCGTCGGTCAGGCCGTCATAGGCCGCTTTGTCGTATGTCGTGCCTGTGGTGGTGTAGTAGGAACCAGCTTCAGGCTTGGCAATGGCCTGATAGTTGTCCCCGTCCATGCCGCCGTAAGGATCTCCGGAGGGCTTGGAGGGCTCTGTCGGAGCCTGGTCGGCATAGCTCACCCAGGCGGTGTGGATGGTGTAGGTGGTGGTGGAGCCGCTGGTGCTCTCCTCTACCCACACATCGAAGTCCAGATCGCCGGTGGCGTCGTCGTCCAGCACGATGTACAGCTGATTGGTGTTGCTGTTGTCGTAGGGGTTGGCCAGGCCGTACTTGTAGGCGGGCGCCTCGCTGGTGCCCGTGTTGACCCGGGTCAGCTCGCTCATCACCAGCTGGGGCACATCAACGCCGGTGGCGTTGCTGCGGGAGATGGTGTAGACGATGAAGTTCCGGTCGCCGGCGGTGACAACCTTGTAATCTCCGCCGGAGAGCATGTCAGTGCCCAGGTTGGCCGCATCCACGCTGCTGCCGTAACCGGAGAGCTGGAAGGGCACGTTGGGATCGGTGGGATCATAGGCCTGGGTGCTCAGCTCGGGCTGGGCGTTGTCCTGAGGCGTGTAGAGCTTCTGCTCGGTGCCCTGAGGCAGGCGGATGGTGACACCCTCATACCCGTCCTCCGACAGGCTCTGGATGCTGCTGTTCATGGCGGAGGTGCTTTTGGTCCACTCGCCATCCTCATACGAGATGTTGTAGGAGATGGCGTCCAGCTCGAAGGTGAAGAAGAGCAGTACCACCCGCAGGCCCAGGCCGATGGAGAAGTTAAAGCTGTCCACCGAGGCGGGCTCATACTTGTTGTCGTTCGACCTGTCCTCATCGTAGGGATCGTAGTTTTCGTTGTACACGCCCAGCAGGAAGGTGGCGTCCAGGCTGGCCTTGGCGTACAGCTCCAGCTTCAGCAGCTCCACGCCCAGACCGGCGCCGATCTCCAGCGCCAGGGAGGGAGTGATGGAGATGCCCTTCCAGTACACCTCGTTGCGGATGTCCTGGATCTCAGACAGGTAGGAGATGGTGCTCACGTCCATGGTGTTCTCTTCATCGTAGTCCAGGGCGCGGATGACCACCTTGACCTCTTCGTCCAGCTTCATGCCGTCCTGGGTCTTGAGCACCACCTGGGTGTCGCTCTTGCCGTCGGAGGTGAGGAAGCCGCTGAGATATTCGGAAGAGTAGATGCCGGAACCGGGCACGATCTCTGTCCGCTCAGAGGGCACCCAGTCGTCGCCGTCCTTCTGATAGACCTCGATGGAGATCTTGCCGTCGAAGCGGATGTTGAAGGCCTTGTAGTCTGTGATGAAGGACCAGCTGGTGGCCTCGTCATAGGCGGCCATGGCCTCGTCATAGGAGTTGTAGTTTCTGCTGTTGTAGAAGTACCCTACCTGGCCGCCGGATACCTGGGCGGCGGTATAGCTCTCCTTTTCGGAGTCGGTAAGCACGCCGTACTGGGTACCGGTGAGGAAGTACGCCTTGGTCTCCAGATAGACTTCTCTGGCGCTGTCGGCGGAAGTATAGGTGGCGCTGTCATAGTAGTAGCCGTCTACGCCCAGGGGAGAGTAGTTCTGCTTCTGCTCACCGCTGAGCTTGTCGTAGTCCGCCTGGGTGATCACCGCGCCGGTGGCCGAGGGCCTGGTCATGTAGGTCAGCTTGACCTGATTGTCCACGGTGGCGGCGTTCTTGGCGTTTATTCTGGGGGTATCCACCTCCACGGAATCCCGGATGACGCCCAGACCGGTGACTGCCTCGATGCCCGCGTTGACCTGGAAGTAGACATACACGATGGGGCAGACGGTCAGACGGAACTGGAGCCGGAAGCTGAGGGAGGCGGAGCAGGAGATGGTCATTCCCTCAAAGTAGTAGTCGTTGTCCAGGGGATTGTACTCAAAGAGGAAGGCCATGCCCACCGCAAAGCCCACGCTGAAGCTCATGGACCGGAACTTGCTCTTGTCCATGGGGGAGGCGGAGGGCTGAGGCGCGGCGGAGGTGGCGGGCGGTGTGGTAGAGCCGCCGCTGGGAGGCGTGGTGGGCGTACCCGTGGCCGCAGACGGGGCGGGAGAGGGGTGCGTCCGGTTGTACTCCGTCTGAGCCTTCTTATAGCTCTCGTCGCCCCGGAACTGGCTCTGCTTGAAGAAGGTCTGGAACTGGGTCCACGCTTCCTTGTTGGTATCGGCAAAACCGGCGCCGTCCTTGCCCACGGAGCCCAGAGGCAGGCCGATGGCGAAGCCCACCTGATTGCCGTTCATCAGAATGGTCACATAGTCGGTGGCCGCGATCTGCGTGGAGCCCAGGTCGATGCCCAGATCCAGGTTGAACTCAGGCATTGAGCTGCCGGACTCGTCCATGTCGATCCCGCCCACGTCGGGGGAGTCACCGTTGCTCATCTGCTTGAGGTACTCCGCGTCGGGGAAGGTGGAGTAGCCGCTGAGGGTGACGCTGTCGGGAACGGCGGAGCTGCCGGAGGGGTTCTGCAGGATCTGATCCGTGGTGAATTCCTGCTCCTGGCTCACCAGAGCGAAGGTGGTGGCGCCGGTGAAGGAGCTCAGGTAGCCGTTCATCTTGTTCAGGCCATCGGCGGTGTAGGTATAGCCGCTGAGCGCGCCGTAGTCGTCCCGGGTCATGGTGTAGGCCGAGGTCACCTCGGTAGGACCGGCCACGCTGTTCTCGATGGTGATGGGCTCCGGGTTGGAGATGGTGTAGAGGATCTTGCCCTGGAAGTTGGGGGACCAGGTGTAGACAGTCTCGCCATTCTCCGTTTTCAGCTCAGGCGGGCTGTAATCGCCGCCCAGGGGGATGTCCAGGGTGGTGCGGGCGTTGGCCGCCTCGCCGTACATCACATGGTTGTCGGAGGAGTAGTCCTCAGCCGCGCTGGAGCTCTGCTTGGTCTTGCCGCTGACGATGTAGCGGTAGCCCTTCTGCTCGTCGGTGAGCTGAGAGTAGGCGGCGCTGTCCCGGTTCAGGGAGGTGGTAAAGGCGGGCAGGACCTGAGCCCGGTCGCTGTCGCTGGCCCCTTCGGGCAGCACCAGACTGCGGGGAGTCATGGTGTAGCACACCTTAATAAAATACTGGCAGTACTGCCCGGCGTCGTTTTTCCTGGGGGCAAGGAGGGTCTCATTGATGGAGCCGGCCTCGATGTAGCCGCAGAACTGGTCGCCGCTGGTCTCGTCCAGCGTAAAGCTGGAGTTGGTCTCGTTGTAGCTGCCGTCGATCTTGCCGTTGCCGTTGCCGTCCCAGTAGACGGCCATCCAGGAGATGGCAGTGGTCATGGCGCTCTGGCCGGTCTGATAATCCTCGTGATAGTAGATCACGCTCAGGTTGCCGGCCAGGTCGCTCTCCCGCAGGTAGATCCGCTGGTTGCCGGGATATACCTTGCCGTTGATCAGCAACAGGTCGTCGGGATCCAGATTGAACTCCACCCACTGAAGGTTTTTGCCGCTGAAGGACCAGGTGGTATCGTTCAGACTGGTGGGCTTGGCGGTGGAGGTGCTGGTGGTGGTGGTGCTGAAATCACCGGTGTTGGAGTCGAAGGTGCTGTAACCGTAAGTAATGTTAGCATTTACGCCGGTGGTAAAGCCGTGATCACTTCCGCCGTTGTAGCCGTTGAGGGGGTAGCTGTACTTGGTGGTGTCGATGGTCTGGCCATCCTCCGCCCGGGGAATGGAGGGGGAGAAGTCCACCGTGACAGTGGCGGTGCGGGAGTAGCACACCCGGAACTTGTACTGAGCGTTCAGATCAGCCTGGTTCAGCGGGTTGGAGGCGCTGCCCACCAGCGTAAAGGTGTAGGACTTGGAGGCCGCGTCATAGGAGCCGTTGCCGAACTTGGTGAACCGGTTCCAGGTGGCGCCGCCGTCGGTGCTCTGGTACACCACCACGTTCTCCGGCTGGTAGCCTGCGGGGACGGTGCCGGCGGTGACCTTGATGGTGGAGCCCACGTAGAGCCGGTTGGAGCCGTCTACGCCGCCCTCGCCGCTGACGATCTCCACCTTGGGCTGGAAGCCGCTGTAATTGGAGTCGGTGAGCACGGCGCAGCTGTCAGGGGCGGTGTTGGCGTCGTTGGGGGTGGATACCTCGGTGTAGAACGCATTGGAGGCAAAGGTCCGGCGGGTCAGGTCCAGTTTCTTCAGCCAGACCATGCTCTTGTCGTTCAGGGTATCTGTTTCACCACTGCTGTAGGACTGGAAGGGCATGTCGATGACCATGTCCAGCTTGCCGGAAAAGCTGAAGGAGCCGGAATAGCTGCCGCTGAAGGGATTTTTGAAATTCTGGTTGTCATCCGAAGCCCGGATGGTCCAGTCCTTGTCCCAGGGTCCGCTGCCGTACCGGTTGATGTACCGGGGGTTGTAGATCAGGTTCCAGCTCCCCTGGGAGAGGATGAAGCGGGGCATGGTGTAGGAATACAGATATGAGAGCCCGCTCAAAGAGGCGGTGTCATGGCCCATCCGGGTCTCAATGGAGGCGTTGTATCCGCTGAACAGCTGCCCGGAGATGTCGGCCGAACCGCCCATAGCCTCCCAGCCGCTGGCCTTTAGCTTGGCGGTGGCGTCCCGCCGGCTGAACAGGGCGATGCCCTTGTCCAGGGTTACTTTCACTGCGCCGTTGTAGTCCTTGCCTACGCCGCTGATTTCATCACCCTTCTGGTTGAGAGAGGTATCGCTGCCGGGATCATCAGTGATCTCCCAATAGCCCTTCTGGGCGGCGTCCACCGTGCCGCCCCAGGCGTTGGAGGGGTTGGCAAAGCTGATGACCTTCAGGGAAGGGGCGTAGGACTGCAGGGAGAGATCCCCGTCGCTGCCCGGGTCCACCAGGGTGGAGTACACCGATTCCGGTTCCTCCCCAGCCTGCTGGATGCCGGAGACGGCGCTGCTGCCCGAGTTGGCGGCGGTACCGCTCTCCACCACGCCGGAGGACACGTCTACCGCCTCCGGGTCATAGAGCTGGGTGGCCAGGTTGTCCCCGGTACCCGTGCCGGAGTTGAAGAGGTTGACCCGCACGGTGCTCTGGGTGAGCTGGCAGTCATCGTCGCCCAGCAGCTCAGACAGGTTGATGTCGAACCACACCTGCTCGTCGGTGGCCACGCCGTCGTCGATCAGCTCCACCGTCACCGGCAGGCTGGTCACCCCGGCGTAGAACATGAGGGTGCCGCTGGTGGCGGCATAGTCCTGCCCGGCCAGAGCGGTGCCGTCGGCGGTGGCGTACTGCACCGTCACCGGGGTCTGGGTGCCGCCCACCCGCTGGATGGTGACCTCAGCGGTGCCGTCGGCCTTGTCCACAGTAACGTCGGAGACGATAAAGCCCAGGGTGCTGGGCTCAGGCTCGTTGATGTCCTCCACCCGCAGCAGCAGGGTGTCGGCGCCCTCCAGCACCTGGCCGCCTTCGCAGCCCCAGATGGTGAGAGCGGCGGTCTCCTCCGCCTCGGCCAGCTCGTCGGGAAGGGCGTCCACATGGATCTCCTTCACCCACTCGCCCTCGGCGAAGATCAGCTCAAAGGCCCAGCCGCTGTAAGGGTCGTCCTCGCCCTGCAGGTCCAGGGCGGTGTAAGTGGGCTCGGCGTTCAGATCCAGGTCCGCGGGAGCCTCGGGAACGACCTCTTCCTCTGGCCGCTCGTAGGCCTCACCCAGCAGGGACACCGAGCAATAGTCCACGCCGTCCACGGTGTAGACGCAGCGGTAGTCGTAGCTGCCGCTGTCAATGAACTCCAGGTCCGCCGGGACCTCCGCGGTGGTGGCCTCGTCGATATCCTGCCAGGTGTCCTCATAGAGAATCTGCCACTGGTAAGCGTCCGCGGCCTGGGACAGACGCAGGATATAGCCCTGCTCGTCCGGGTCGGCGCTCACCGAGGCGTTGCCCACCTGAGGGGCGGGGGGCATGCCTACCGGGTCATACTGGGCCCGAGGCAGGGGGTCCTCCACCTGGATGTTCACGTCGTCGGCGCTGATGGCGTAGTCGTAAACGGCCTCGCCGTCCTCGCCCTGGATCAGAATGGGCTCATAGGACAGGTAGGCCGTGGCCCGGCCGGTGGTGCCGCCCAGGCGGTAGACCTTGATCACGCCGCTCTCGCCTTCCTTGACAGCCAGACCGGACGTCTCAAAGGCAAATGCGCCGTAGGGGAAGGATTCCGCCCAGTTCTCGTCCACTGTCTGGGTGTTTCCCTCCGCGTCTGTATAAGTAAGGAATGTGGGAGCGGTGGATTCGCCTGCCACCACATAGGCCAGTGCGCTGCCTGATACCTGGAACAGGATCAGAATGGCCAGCCCGGCGGAAAGCAGACGCTTCCACATGGCGCTCCATCGTTTGGTACTCATACGTTCCTTTCCTCCTTCCAATTCCTCGGCTTACATCATCATGGAATCCAAAAGCTCGCCTACCGTTGCACGGATGGATTCATTGTTCTGGCTCCAGACTACGGCGTCTCCTTGCGCCATAGCAGTCCGAAACAGGTTGGGGTCTGCCAGCTTGTGGAAGCGAATGGCGCGAATGCGCCGCTCCATGTTGATGATGGCCTCGCTCCCATTGCAAAAACAAATCCGCAGCCGGTATTCCGGCAGT
Source organism: Flavonifractor sp. HCP28S3_F3 (assembly GCF_052065355.1). NCBI lineage: Bacteria > Bacillati > Bacillota > Clostridia > Eubacteriales > Oscillospiraceae > Flavonifractor > Flavonifractor sp. HCP28S3_F3. The sequence continues at coordinate 195,622 of NZ_JBQHUF010000004.1, read as the reverse complement.
GCCTGAACAGATGCCACCGATGTCCACATAGCTCGATCCTCCTTTCTCCGTTGACCTTCACACACAAAAATCGGGAGCGTATCCTATGTTAATAGTATAGAATACGCTCCCGATTTCCACATCCCCCATTTGGGGGATTTATGGGGAATTTTTACTTCAGCAGCTCCACCAGGCGGCTGCGCCGGTCGATGTTCAGTTTTTGGAAGATGGACTTGAGGTGGGCCTTCACTGTCTCCTCCGAGACGTGGAGCTGGGCGGCGATCTCCCGGTTGCGCATGCCCTGGGCCGCCAGCCGGGCCACGTCCCGCTCCCGGCCGCTGAGGGCGGCCAGAGCCTCCTCTTCCTCCTCCTCCAGCATAGCGAAGATCCGGCTCTCCTCCGCCTTGACGTAGTGGATCTCCATCTTGCGGATCTCCCGGATGGCTGTGCCGTGGCGGGAGGCGATGGAGGGGACCAGGAACAGGACGGCCAAATATTTGCGGAAACTGGCCAGGAAGGTGAAATTCCGGTCCTGCTCCGACAGGGTGAGGGAGATATCCAGATGCTCGGCCGCCTTTTTCAGCTTTCCGATGGCCAGATAGCACAGGGTCAGGCCCACATGCATGAAGTTCTGAGTAGCCAGCGTGACCAGCCTGGGGTCCAGGGACAGAGAGGCCTCCACACTGGCGATGGCCCGCTTGTAGTCCTTGTTCAGAATCAGGTCGGTGATGCGGGTGGTCTTGACCATGAAATTGGTAAAGGTCAGGTCTCCCAGCCGGTCTGCCTCGCCCTGGGTCCACTGGGCGGACCGGTCGGTCTCCATCATCAGGGCCAGCAGGTAGCCGCGCACCGTTTCCACCATGCAGCGGTTGATGGCCGTGCCCTGGAGGAAGGGGTAGCCCTGGGCTTTTTCTTCCAGATACTCCAGCGCCTTCTGCAAAGCCAGCATATCCGTCTGGTAAATGGCGTTGATGCCCAGCAGAAGGGCGGCGCCGTAGGTGACGCTGGCGTTCTGCCCCTCTTCGGACAGCATGGCCGCCCGGTGGGCAAAGATCTCCGCCTCGTCATACCGGCCCTGGACGCACAGGGCTTCGCCCCGGTACAGCTCCGCCGCGCCGGCGCCGTGATTGTCGGTGAGGCGGTTGTAGAGGGCCATCATATCCTCCAGCCGGTCGGCGGTGGCCATCATCTCTCCCGGCTTGCTGTAAAATAAGTACCACATGGAGGTGCAGCCGCAGAGGTAGGGCTCCTGATAGGTAAAGACCCTGCACACGCCCTGGAGCAGCTCCTCCGCCTGGAGGTAGTGGGCCTTCATCCGCGCCACATCGGGGAATTCCAGCAGAGCGGCCACCATATGCCATTCGCCCAGCAGGCTCTTGTCGTCCTGGGCCTCCAGCCGGCGGCGGGTCTGCTCCATCATCGTCTGGAAGGTGGCAAAGTCGGCACCGGCGAACAGGGCATAGCACAGCCGCAGTACCGAGATGGGATACCGCATCTGGATCTCCTCCGGGCATTCCCGCAGCACCGTCCGGGCCACCTCGGTGTAGGACTTCCCCCAGAACTGCTCCATCAGCAGGCCGGTCAGGGGGCAGGAGAGCACCCCCTCATAATCCTTCACGGCGAAAAACAGGCTGACAGCCTCTTTGCCCATGTCGTGATCCCGGTACCATCTGCCGGCGGCCTGGCAGCACTCCAGGCGGAACGACAGGTCCGTCTGCTCCAGCTGGCGGCGCAGGAAGGACAGCAGGATCTCGTGAGGGAAATATTTCTGCCGCTGGGGGAAGTAGGCCAGCAGCGGAATGCTTTCCCACAAATTGTAGGGCAGGTCCTGCTGCTGACTGGTGGAGGTGCCCAGCACATCCCGGATCTGCTCCACCGTCAGCTCCTGAAACAGGCACAGGCGGAGCATGACCTTTTGCAGTTCCTCGGGCGCTTTTTTCCAGAAGAGCTCATAGAGCAGGGTATCCGTGTCGCGGACTGCGGCCACGTCGTTTCCCTTCTTCAGGTTTTGCAGATAGAGGGCCACGGCCACTGCCCAGCCCTCGGTTTTGGTATGGATCTCCCGCGCCTGGATGTCGGAGACCGTCAGGTCCAGCTCCGAGGCGAAGTCCCGGATGTCTGCCACGCCCAGCAGCAGGTCCCGGGCATTGATGCGGGCCGTGGATGGGGTGTCATCCAGCAGGACGCGGAGCCGCCAGAAGCTCTGGGAGATAAAGATCACATGCAGGTTTCCGTCCCGCCTGCCCGCCAGGGCGGTAAAGATCTGAGGCTGCCAGTTGCCCAGTACGAACTGGAAGTTGTCGATGACCAGATACAAGGGCTGTTCCGCCCGCAGCTCCAGCAGAAGCTCTGCCACCCGATTGGCGTTGCTGCGGTTGAGGAAGCCCAGGGACAGCAGACTGGCGGAGGCCTCCGGGTCCACCCGCTCCAGCTGCCGGCACAGCCAGCGGAAGCTGCCGTCCTGGACACTCTCCACGGCGGTGTACCAAAATACCTGTTCCTGATCCAAGCTGTCCAGCGCCGAGCGGACGGCTGTTGTTTTCCCATAGCCTGCCGGTGCCTCCACAATGGTCAGCGGCACCTCTGAGATATGGGAGAGCTTTTCCCGCAGCGTCTGGGAAAAATATCGCGGTTGCATAGGCTCACCTGCTCATTCCTGTAAACGCGAAAACTCCGGCATGTTCTGCCGGAGCGTCCGCGCGCTTCGTTTCCTTCCCCTTTAGCTTACCAAATTTTTTGAAAATTGCAAGAAAGAAACCAAAAATTTCAAGGAATAGCCTCCGCGGGTAGAGGGCTCAGCGGGATCCCCAGGCCTTGCGTATCAGCTCCGCTGCCTCCTCCTTTTTCAGCAATCTGCCGCTGGATAAGACCTTGCCGTCCACCACCAGGGCGGGGGTGGACATGACGCCGTAGGCGGCGATCCGGCTGAAATCCGTCACGTGGCCCACGGCGGCGTCACTGCCCAGCTCCGCCAGGGCGGCCCGCACGGTCTCCTCCAGCGCGTTACACTTGGCGCAGCCGGAGCCCAGCACCAGGACCCTCGCTTCCTCCTGAGATGTGGGGGTGTTCCGCGCCCCGGTTTCTTTTCGCCCAAACAGTTTCATAACAACAGCCTCCTCAGATCAGAAAAAATTGAAAAACATTAAAGAGATAGCCCACCAGGATGATCCCGCACACACATATCCCCACGAAGAGAGCCAGCAGCCGGGGTTTGACTGCCTTCCGCAGCAGGATCAGAGAGGGGAGAGACAGGGTGGTGACGGCCATCATGAAGGCCAGCACCGTACCCAGCTGAGCGCCCTTGGACAAAAGGGCTTCCGCCGCCGGAATGGTGCCGAAGATGTCGGCGTACATGGGCGTACCAACCAGCACCGCCAGCACCACGCCGAAGGGATTCCGGCTGCCCAGGGCGGTCTGGACCCAGGCCTCGGGGATCCAATTGTGGATCAGGGCGCCGACGCCCACTCCCACCAGAATGTAGGGGAACACCTTCCGCAGAGTACCTGCCGCCTGATCCCTGGCCCAGAGCAGCCGGTCCTTCTGGGTCAGGACTTGAACCTCGCCCTCCGCATAGGGAGCCGTGCGGACAAAATCCTCCACATACCGCTCCATGCGGAGCTTTTCTATGATGCTGCCGCCCACTACCGCCACGATCAGACCCAGGAGCACATAGACCGCCGCTACCCTGGCGCCGAAAATGCCCGTCAGCAGCACCAGGCTGCCCAGATCCACCATAGGGGAGGAGATCAGGAAGGAAAAGGTCACCCCCACCGGCAGCCCCGCGCTGGTGAAGCCCATGAACAGCGGGATGGAGGAGCAGGAGCAGAAGGGAGTCACAGTACCCAGCAGGGCGGACACCAGATTGGCCCGGATTCCCCGGAAGCGGCCCAGGATCCGGCGGCTCCGCTCAGGCGGGAAGTAGCTCTGAATGTAGGAAATGACGAAGATCAGCACGCACAGCAGAATGGTAATTTTGATCGTGTCGTAAAGGAAAAAGCGCACGCTGCCGCCGATGCGGCTGCCGGTATCCACCCCCAGGGCGGAGAGCCCTGCGCCGATCAGATCGTCCAGCCAACGCATGCCCAGCACCTGGTTTTGGATCAGCTGCCAGATGTCCATAAAAGACCTCCTGTCTACACAAAAAATACATCAAAAAATTTTGATATATAAGGGGAGAAAAAACGCCATCCCGCCGGATGGCGCTCATTCCTGTCCGCAGCAGCAGCCCTGTTCCTCACCGTCCGGTGTGGTAAGGGCCTTCAGCAGCGCCAGGGCCCGGGCCTGGCCGGAGGGGCTCAGGCGGTAGTGGGTCCACTTGCCTTCCTGCCGGCTGTCTACCAGACCGGAGTCGCAGAGGATCTTCATGTGGTAGGACAGGCCGGATTGGGTGAGATCCATGGGCTCCAGCAGCACACAGGCACACTTTTCTCCGCCCCGCAGCTGCTCCAGAATGGCCAGACGCTTGGGGTCGCACAGCGCCTTGAAGACCTTTGCCTGTTCCTGATAGACCCCGTCCATGGCCACACCTCACATCAAAATTTTTTGATGAATGGAGTATATACCTGGATAAGCCCCTTTGTCAAGGGCTTTTTGGTTTTGGAAAGAAAGAACGTAAAAAAGCGCCTCACACCAATTCGGGTGTGAGGCGCTGCAAAAAGTGGACGAAAAAAGGCTCAGCCGCCCTGGCCCATCAGCCAGGCGTCAGCCTCCCGGGCGGCCTGACGGCCCTCGGCGATGGCCCATACCACCAGGGACTGGCCCCGCCGCATGTCGCCGGCGGCAAAGACGCCGGGCACGCCGGTCTGATAACTCCCCTCCGGGGTCTTTACGCAGGAGCGGGGGGTGAGCTCCAGGCCAAAGGCCTCCGGCACATAGCGCTGGGCGCCCAGGAAGCCGGCGGCGATGAGCAGCAGCTGACAGGGGAGGGTGCGCTCCGTGCCGGGTACCGGCTTCAGGTCACGGTCCAGCTCCACCGTCTTCACCGCCTCCAATTGGCCCTTCCCGTCGGCTTTCAGGGCGGTCACCGTGGTCTGATAGAGCCGGGGGTCATGGCCGAATACCGCGATGGCCTCCTCCTGGCCGTAGTCGGTCTTGCACACCCGGGGCCACTCCGGCCAGGGGTTGTTTTCGTTCCGGGCGTCGGGTAGCTTGGGCATCATCTCCAGCTGCACCACCCCGGCGCAGCCCTGGCGGATGCAGGTGCCCACGCAGTCGTTGCCGGTGTCGCCGCCGCCAACCACCACCACCTGCTTGCCCTTGGCGGTGGGAGAGAAGGGAGCGCCGTCCAGCAGCGCCCGGGTGGTCTGGGTGAGGAAATCCACGGCGAACCACACTCCACCGGACTTCCGGCCGGGGACCGCCAGGTCCCGGGGCTGGGCGGAGCCGCAGCACAGTACCACGGCGTCAAAGTCCGCCCGCAGCTCCTCCGCCGTCACGTCCTTGCCCACGTCCACGCCGGTGCGGAAATCGATCCCCTCGGCGGCCATCTTGTCCAGCCGCCGCCGGACGATGGCTTTGTCCAGCTTCATGTTGGGGATGCCGTACATCAAAAGGCCGCCCGGCCGGTCGGAGCGCTCAAAAACGGTGACGGTGTGGCCCCGGCGGTTGAGCTGGTCGGCGCAGGCCAGTCCGGCGGGGCCGGAGCCCACCACCGCCACCCGCTTGCCGGTGCGCACCTTGGGAGGCCGGGGCTCCATCAGCCCGGCGGCCCAGGCGTCCTCAATAATGGACAGCTCGTTTTCCTTGACGGTGACCGGATCTCCGTTCAGGCCGCAGGTGCAGGCCGCCTCGCACAGGGCGGGGCAGACCCGGCCGGTGAACTCCGGGAAGTTGTTGGTCTTTAACAGCCGGGCGGCGGCGTGGCCGGGATGGCCCCGCCACAGCAGGTCGTTCCACTCGGGCACCAGGTTGTGGAGGGGGCAGCCGGACACCATGCCGTTCAGCACCGCACCCGACTGGCAGAAGGGCACGCCGCAGGCCATGCACCGGCCGCCCTGCCGCCGCCGCTCCTCCCGGTCCAGAGGCGGGTGGAACTCGTCAAAGTGCCGGATGCGCTCCAGCGGAGCCTGGGAAGGATTCCCCTGGCGCTGATAGTCTAAAAATCCGGTGGGTTTTCCCATGGTCATTCCCCTCCCTTTCTGGTGTTGGCATAGAAGGCCTCCACCCGGGCCTCGTCCTCTGCCATGCCCTGGGCCCGGAAGGCGGCGATGGTGCGCAGCATCCGGTCGTAGTCGTGGGGCAGGATCTTTTTGAACAGGGGCAGATAATCGTCAAAATGCTCCAGAATGGTTTTCGCTTTGGCGGAACCGGTGGCGTCGGCATGGGCCTGGATCAGGTCCCGCAGCCGGGCGACATCCTCCGGCTCGCTCACCGTGGACATGGACACCAGGGCCTTGTTCAGCCGCAGGTACAAATCCCGCTTTTCGTCCAGCACGTAGGCCACGCCGCCGCTCATACCGGCGGCAAAGTTCTTGCCGGTGGGGCCCAGCACCACCGCCACGCCGCCGGTCATATACTCACAGCCGTGGTCGCCCACGCCCTCCACCACCGCCGTGGCGCCGGAGTTGCGGACGCAGAACCGCTCTCCCGCCGCGCCGCAGAGGAAGGCTCTGCCGCTGGTGGCGCCGTAGAGGGCCACGTTGCCCACCAGGATGTTTTCCGCCGGATCGAAGGGGCTCTCCTTGGGGGGATAGACCACGATGGTGCCGCCGGACAGACCCTTACCCAGGTAGTCGTTGGCGTCTCCCTCCAGCTCCAGGGTGACACCCTGGGGCAGAAAGGCGCCGAAGGACTGTCCGCCGCCGCCGGTACACTTGACGGTAAAGGTGCCGTCGGGCAGGTCCTTCCCGTGGAGCCGGGTGACGTCGGAGCCCAGAATGGTGCCCACCGCCCGGTCGGTGGAGGACACCTGCAAAGTCAGCCGTCCGGGCCTGCCCTCGGCCAGGGCTGCCCCCAGCCGGGGCTCCAGTTCCTTCAGGTCTACCGTGTCTTCCAGCTTGAAGTCGTATACGTCCGCCGGGTCGAAGTGGGTCTTGGCCTGACCCGCCCAGGGGTTGTTCAGGATGGAGGACAGGTCTACCGACGCCGCCCGCTCATTGACGGCGGGGGAGCGGACGGAGAGCAGGTCGGTGCGGCCTACCAGCTCATCCACCGTGCGCACCCCCAGCTTTGCCATATGCTCCCGCAGGTCCTGAGCCACAAAGCGCATGAAGTTGACCACATACTCCGGCTTGCCGCAGAAGCGCTTTCTCAGCTCCGGGTTCTGGGTGGCCACGCCCACCGGGCAGGTGTCCAGGTTGCACACCCGCATCATCACGCACCCCAGGGTCACCAGGGGAGCGGTGGCGAAGCCGAACTCCTCGGCGCCCAGCATGCAGGCGATGGCCACGTCCCGGCCGCTCATCAGCTTGCCGTCGGTCTCCACCACCACACGGGAGCGCAGACCGTTCTGCATCAAGGTCTGGTGGGTCTCCGCCAGGCCCAGCTCCCAGGGCAGGCCGGCGTGGTGGATGGAGGTGCGGGGCGCCGCGCCGGTGCCGCCGTCAAAGCCGGAGATCAGCACCACCTGGGCTCCTGCCTTGGCCACGCCGGCGGCGATGGTACCCACACCAGCCTCGCTGACCAGTTTGACGGAAATGCGGGCGTTCCGGTTGGCGCACTTCAGGTCGTAGATCAGCTGAGCCAGGTCCTCGATGGAGTAGATATCATGGTGGGGCGGAGGAGAAATGAGGCTGACGCCGGGGGTGGCGTGGCGGCACTTGGCGATCCAGGGATACACCTTACCTGCCGGCAGGTGGCCGCCCTCGCCGGGCTTGGCGCCCTGGGCCAGCTTGATCTGAATCTCCTTGGCGCTGACCAGATATTCGCTGGTCACGCCGAAGCGGCCAGAGGCCACCTGCTTGATGGCGGAGTTCCGTGCGGGATCGTTCAGCCGGTCGGGCTCCTCGCCGCCCTCGCCGGAGTTGGACTTGCCGCCCAGCAGGTTCATGGCCCGGGCCAGACACTCGTGGGCCTCCTGCGAGATAGAGCCGTAGCTCATGGCTCCGGTCTTGAACCGCTTGACGATGGAGTCCACGCTCTCCACCTCATCCAGGGGGATGGGAGTGTCTGCGTACTTCATGTCCAGCAGGCCCCGGAGGGTGTGGGGACGGCGCTCGTCGTCCACCCGGGCGGTGTACTGCTTGAACAGCTCATAGTCACCCCGACGGGCGGCCAGCTGGAGCAGGTGGATGGTCTGGGGATCATACAGATGGTCCTCGCCGCCCGAGCGGGCCTTGTGGGCGCCCAGGCTGTCCAGCTCCAGGTCCACCTCCAGGCCCAGGGGGTCAAAGGCCTTGGCGTGGTTGCGCTCCACCGCCGCGCCCATCTCCTCCAGGCCGATGCCGCCCACCCGGGAGACGGTGTTGGTAAAGTAGCGGTCGATGACGTCCTGCCGGATGCCCACCGCCTCAAAGATCTGGGCGGACTGGTAGGACTGGAGGGTGGAAATGCCCATCTTGGCGGCGATCTTCACGATGCCGTGGAGGACGGCCTCGGTGTAATCCTTCACCGCCGTGTGGAAGTCCTTGTCCAGCAGGCCCTCCTCAATGAGCTCCACGATGGTTTCCTCCGCCAGGTAGGGGTTCACCGCCCGGGCGCCGTAGCCCAGCAGGGCGGCGAAGTGGTGGACGTCCCGGGGCTCGGCGGACTCCAGGATGATGGACACCGCCGTCCGCTTCTTGGTGCGGATGAGATGCTGCTCCATGGCGGACACCGCCAGCAGAGAGGGAATAGCCACATGGTTTTCGTCCACTCCACGGTCGGAGAGGATGATCACGTTGGCGCCCGCCCGCCAGGCCTTGTCCACCGCCACCGCCAGCTTTTCCACCGCCCGTTCCAGAGAGGTGTTCTCATAGTACAGCAGGGACACGGTGGCCACGTGGAAGCCGGGCTGGTCCATGGCCCGGATCTTCATCAGGTCGGTGGAGGTGAGGATGGGGTTGTGGATCTGGAGGACCCGGCAGTTTTCCGGCCCCTCCTCCAGCAGGTTGCCGTCGTCGCCCACATACACTGTGGTGTCGGTGACGATCTCCTCCCGGATGGCGTCCATGGGCGGGTTGGTCACCTGGGCGAACAGCTGGTGGAAGTAGTGGAACAGGGGCCGGTCCACATCGTCCAGCACCGCCAGGGGAATATCGGTGCCCATGGCGGCAGTGGCCTCCGCACCGGTGCGGGCCATGGGCAGGATAGTGTCATGGACGTCCTCATACCGGTAGCCGAAGGCCTTTTGCAGCCGGTGGAGCTCCTCCCGGCTGCGGCGCTCCACCCGCTTGTTGGGGATGGGCAGGTCGGCCAGGCGGAGCAGGTTCTGGTCCAACCACTCGCCGTAGGGCTGCCGGGCGGCGTAGGACTCCTTCAGCTCCCCGTCCTCCACGATGCGGCCTTTCTTCAGGTCCACCAACAGCATCCGGCCGGGGCGCAGCCGGTCCTTGCGGAGAATATCCTCCGGCGGGATGTCCAGCACACCCACCTCGGAGGCCAAAATCAGCCGGTCATCCGACGTGACATAGTACCGGGCCGGGCGCAGGCCGTTGCGGTCCAGCACTGCCCCCACCATGTCGCCGTCGGTGAAGAGCACCGCCGCCGGGCCGTCCCAGGGCTCCATCAGGGTGGCGTAATACTGATACAGGTCCCGCCGGGACCGGGAGACGGACTCGTCCCCCCGCCAGGGCTCCGGGATGCAGGCCATCACCGCCAGAGGCAGGTCCATCCCCGCCATCATCAGGAATTCCAGGGTGTTGTCCAGCATGGCGGAGTCGGAGCCGGCGGCGTTGACCACCGGCAGCACCTTGTCCATCTCGTCCCCCAGCACCTGGGAGTGCATGGTCTCCTCCCGGGCCAGCATCCGGTCGGCATTGCCCCGGATGGTGTTGATCTCGCCGTTGTGAGCCAGCAGGCGGTAGGGGTGCGCCCGCTCCCAGGCCGGGTTGGTGTTGGTGGAGAACCGGGAGTGGACCAGAGCCAGGGCGGACTGGTAGTCCGGATCGTCCAGATCGGGGTAGAAGGCCCGCAGCTGGTTCACCAGGAACATGCCCTTGTAGACCACGGTGCGGCTGGACAGAGAGACCACATAGGTGTCCCCGCCGCAGGACTGCTCAAACACACGCCGGGCCACGTACAGCTTCCGGTCAAAGTCCAGGCCCTGAGCCACCCCATCCGGACGGCGGACGAAGCCCTGCCAGATGGCGGGCATCTTCTCCCTGGCCCGCTGACCCAGGATCTCCGGCTTGATGGGAACCTCCCGCCAGCCCAGGAAGGCCATGCCCTCCTTCTCCACGATCAGTTCAAAGAGCTTTTTGGCCTGGCGGCGCTTCAGCGGCTCCTGGGGAAGGAAGAACATGCCCACCCCGTAGTCCCGGGGACCGGGCAGGGAAAGGCCTGCCGCCCGGGCAAAGAAGCCGTGGGAGATCTGCACCAGGATGCCCACACCGTCGCCGGTCTCGCCCTTGGCGTCCTTGCCCGCCCGGTGCTCCAGCTTCTCCACGATCTTCAGCGCGTCGTCCACCGTCCGGTGGCTGGGCCTGCCGTGGATATCCACCACCGCGCCGATGCCGCAGGCGTCATGCTCAAAGCAGGGCCGGTACAGGCCGCGTTCTGTCTTCATGTTTGTTCCCCCTTCCTGGTGATGAAAGAAAAAAGGCGGCAGTCCCTGCCTCCGGACTGCCGCCGTGAGACCGCGTTGTCTCTCTCTATGATTCCCAATCCGCGCTGTCCAAAACCATCTGAGCGGTCTGGATCAGCTTGCTGCCGTGATCCATGCTGGTTTTCTGCAAAAACCGGTGGGCCTCCTCCTCCGTCATGCCGTTGCGGTCCATGAGCACCGCCTTGGCCTGCTGGATGACCGCCTGCTCCTCCTCCGAGCGGCGGGGCCGCAGGATGCGCTCCAGCCGCCGGCCCATCTGCAGCAGCATCCGTACCGACGCCGTCAGGTCCCCCCGGGACACCGGGGCGGCCAGTCGGAAGATGTCCTCCTCCTGCAGCAGGTCCAGCAGGTTCTGAGGGGCCAGCACCAGCATGGCGCAGGAGGGCGGCAGGTCGCCGAAGAGCACCTCCGCCGGCTGGTCGGGCAGCTTGAAGCCGCACACCACGGCGGTGATATGGAGCTTGTGGACGGTGCGGCGCACCTGGCCGGCGGAGGAACACAGGATGCAGGAGGCGGTGCCGCCGGACTCCAGGATCTCCTTGACCCGGAGGGCGCTTTTGGTGCTTTCAAAGGCGACGATCACCTGTTCCATTTCCATTCACTCCCTGCTGTGGGACGGACTGAGGTTTCTTAGTAGTTGATGATATACTTCTCACGCTCCCAGGAGGAAACCCGGGTGCGGAATTCGTCCCACTCTTTCTTCTTGCCCTCGATATAGTTGGCCGCCACGTGCTCGCCCAGGGTATCCATGATAAGAGGATCGGCCTCCAGAGCGGCGATGGCCTCATCCAGAGAGCCGGGCAGGGCGTCGATGCCGTGGGCCTTCCGGGCGGCGGCGTCCATGGCGAAGATGTTCTCGGTGACCTCGGCGGGAGGCGTCAGACCCTTCTCAATGCCGTCCAGACCGGCGGCCAGGCACACCGCCAGCTCCAGATAGGGGTTGCAGGCCGGGTCGGGGGAGCGCAGCTCCACACGGGTGGACTGGCCCCGGGCCGCCGGGATGCGGATCAGAGCGGAGCGGTTGGAGGCGGACCAGGCCAGGTAACAGGGCGCCTCATAGCCGGGCACCAGACGCTTGTAGGAGTTGACCAGGGGGTTGGTCACCGCCGCCATGCCCTTCACGTGGGCCAAGAGACCGGCGATAAAGCTGTAAGCCTCGTGGGACAGGCCCTTTTCGCCCTCGGCGTCATAGAACACGTTCTTGCCGCCCCGGAACAGGGACATGTTGGTGTGCATGCCGGAGCCGTTGATGCCGAAAATGGGCTTGGGCATGAAGGTGGCGTGGAGACCGTTCTTCTGGGCCAGGGTCTTCACCGCCAGCTTGAAGGTCATGATGTTGTCGGCGGTGTGGAGGGCGTCGGCGTACTTGAAGTCGATCTCGTGCTGGCCCTGGGCCACCTCGTGGTGGGAAGCCTCGATCTCAAAGCCCATCTGCTCCAGGGCCATGCAGATCTCCCGCCGGGTGCCCTCGCCGTGGTCCAGAGGGCCAAGGTCAAAGTAACCCGCCTCGTCATTGGTTTTGATGGTGGGCTTGCCCTCGTCGTCGGTCTGGAACAGGAAGAACTCCGCCTCAGGGCCCACGTTGAAGGCGTCGTAGCCCATGCTCTCCGCCTTCTTGAGCACCCGCTTGAGCACGTTTCTCGGGTCGCCCACGAAGGGGGTGCCGTCGGGGTTATATACGTCGCAGATCAGCCGGGCCACCTTGCCGTGGCTGGGCCGCCAGGGGAACACGGCGAAGGAATCCAGATCGGGGTAGAGGTACTGGTCAGACTCGTCGATGCGGACAAAACCCTCGATGGAGGAGCCGTCGAACATGATCTGGTTGTTCACCGCCTTCTCGATCTGGGATGCGGTGATGGCCACATTTTTCAGCTGGCCGAAAATATCGGTGAACTGCAGGCGGATGAACTCGATGTCCTCCTCCTTGACCTTGCGGATGATATCTTCCTTGGTATACGACATGGTAAGCAACTCCTCTCGTGGCTTCAAATAAAAAAGGACAAAGAAATTCCGGCCGTTTGGCGGGAACTTCTTTGTCCTCGACTATATGGGCAGTATAGCGGCAAAGATGCTGGATGTCAAGCAGAAAAATGAAATTCAAATTGTTTTGTATTGCAGAACAAAAATAAAAAGCAGATGCATCTGGCTTTTTATGCAAGAATAATATACATGGCATTCATTTCGGACGGCGGCTCAGAAGGTAAACTCACAGTGGTCGTAGCTGTTGATGATAGTGGTCTCTCCCCGGATGGTCTTTTGAGGGATGTGGATGCCGTAGTTCTGGTGGATGTGGCCGTGGAGAAAGTATTTCGGCTGATATTTCTCCAGCAGGTCCACGAAGCAGGAGAAGCCCCGGTGGGAGATGCTGTCAAAATCATTGATGTGGAAGGCCGGGGCGTGGGTGACCAGGATATCGAAGCCGCCGTACTTGTGCAGCTGGAACCACAGCCGGCGGATGCGCCGGCGCATCTGGGCCTCGGTGTACATATACTTTCCGTCCCGGTAGCGGTGGGAGCCCCCCAGACCCAGGATGCGGATGCCCTGGTGGACGTAGATCATGTCGTCAATGCAGGTGCAGCCCTCCGGCGGGAACTGGTCGTAGCAGTCGTCGTGGTTGCCGTGGACGTAGAGCACCGGCAGATTGGACATGGTGACCAAAAACTCCAGGTACTCCCGGTGCAGGTCGCCGCAGGAGACGATCAGGTCAAACCCGTCCAGCTTGCCCGGGGTGTAGTAGTCGAAGTAATATTTCGCCGTCACATCAGCGATAGCCAAGATCTTCATATTATCCCCGTTTCTCTTTTGAAACGGCCTCCACGCCCACCAGGTCCACCGTGGCCTTGGCCACGTCGTTGAGCTGGTCATATTTCGGGATGGAGCCCACGATATTTTCCGCCAGCCAGTCCATGCCGATGATCTGCTCCGGGGTCAGATCCCCGTCCAGCACCTTTCCGCCCTGGGCGTAGAGCTTGCCTCGGAAGGGGTAGTACAGGTCGGCCTGGATGCAGTTCTGCAGCAGCTGAGCCAGCTTCTGGGTGCTGGGAGGCACCTTGTCGGTGCAGTGGAGATCCACCACGCCGGAGGGCATGCCCCAGTAGTAGTTCAGGGCCTTTCCGCTCTCCTCGTACTCGGTCTGGAAGGACCGGTCCTGGATCCGGCGGAGCATGGCCTCGTAGTACACGCCCCACCGCCAGACGGGTGCCGCCAGGATCACCCGGTCCTCCCCGGAGATCAGGGACAGGCCGAAGCTGGTCCAGCTCCGGTCCCCCTTCCGGGTCAGGTCCCGGGAGGAGATGAGCCGGATGTTCCGGTCCGTGAGCCTGCGGATGGCGGCTTCCGCGCCGCCCACCGTGGACCACTCCAGGTAGACCTTGGTGCGGGGGTTCACCATCTGCACCCCCAGGGCGAAGGCGTTGATGCCGGCGATCTGGCCGTAGATGGGGTAGTCGCACAGGTAGCCCACGCTGTCCACCCCGGCCAGGCTGCCGGCGATGGCACCGATGATGAACTTGGCCTCATACATCCGGGCGTAATAGGTGCGGATATAGCGGTGGGATTTGTTCAGGGAACAGTTGAGAATGGTGACCTTGGGCTGCTCCACCGCCGCCCGGAGGGAGGCGGGCAGCAGCCGGGGAGAGGTGGTGAAGATGACGGTGTTGCCGTCGTCAATGGCCTGCTGGATGACGGCCAGAGGGTCGGAATCCAGGGCGTTGAAGTAGGGGGTGGTCTGGATGGCGTCTCCGAATACCCGCTGTACATAGAGCCGGCCCTGCTCGTGGCTGTTGGTCCAGCCCGACTCCGCGGGGGTCTTGTCGTGGATAAAGGCCACCCGCATGGTGCCCCGGTCACCGCCGGAGAACACCTTGGACAGCAGGCCGGGCTTTTTCTCCTCCGGCGCCAGCTTCACGTCGATGGGGTCCTCCTCCTGCTGGAGGACGATCTCCTCCCAGACACTGGACACCAGCCCAAAGATCTCCGAGGGGGTCTTGCCGTGGAGGGCGGGATAGCCGTAGACCTGGAGCACCGCCAGCATGGCGTCCCCAACTGTGGAGGACAGATGGCTGCCGCCGTGAGCCTCGTAGGCCTGGCGGAAGGAGTAATAGGCCGCGGAGAAGTCCCGGCGCTCATCCTCGCTCCAGGGCTGGTCTGCCGCCTTTCCCATCAGCTGCTGCAGCTTCAGGTAGCTGCCCGGCTTGGAGAACTCCAGGTAGGTAATGTGACTGAGCTGGCGGAAGCCCAGCAGCTCGTAGTAGAGCTCCACGTCCGGGGTCCCGTTGTGCTCGGGCAGGATGCAGGTCACCGACGCGCTGACCATGTCGCCGTCAAAAAATTTCAGCACGCTGACCCGCTTGTTGCCCTCCTGGACGTAATAGCGGTTCATATACTCGTAGACCTTGATGGGGTCCCGGATGCCCTCCTCCACGTGGGCCTGGCAGAGAGCCTGCCACTTGACGGCGAACTCCGAATCCTCATCCAGCAGCGGCATAAAATTCCGGGCGAAGGCGTTGGTCCGGGTATCGGTGCAGGTGCCCACCACGAACTCCAGGGGGATCTGGAGTATGCCCAGGTTGAGCCCACGGTTCAGCTGGTCCCGGGACACGAAGTCGTCCAGAACGGGAAGGTAGGGGTATTCGCCCCGGGAGGTACAGGCGCGGAACTCCTTCTGGGCGCGGCGCTGGGCCTCTTTATAGTAAAACTTGGGCATGAAAGCCCTCCTTTCCTGTATGCTCTGCTGAGAAAATCAGGTGCCTTTCTGCTCTATCTGTGTTATACTGAAGACAAATTCTGATAGAACGGAGGGAGAGCGATGGGAGATTTCTCTTTTTCCATCTTTCCGAATGAAAACTTTCTGGACCTGCGGATCTATCAGTACGGCTATGAGCAGTGCGCTCCCCTGCAGTCCTTCGGCCCCTTCATCCGGAACCACTATCTGTTCCACTATGTCATTTCCGGGCGGGGCTCCCTGGACGCCACCGCCGAGGACGGCGTCACCACCCGCCGGTATGAGATCCAGGCGGGCCAGGGCTTTCTGATCTGTCCCGGCCTGATCAACACCTATTTTGCTGACGAGCACGATCCCTGGAAGTATGTCTGGGTGGAATTCGACGGCCTGCGGGCCTCGGAATCCCTGCGCTACGCCGGACTGACCGCCGCCCAGCCCATCTACCGGGCGGACGACGAGGCCCAGAGCGCCCAGGTCCGGGACCTGATGCTCTATATCGCCGAGCACTCCGATGCCTCCGCCCTCCATTTGATCGGCTACCTGTGCCTGTTTGTGGATGCGCTGATGCAGTCCTCCTCCACCCGGGTGAGCGCCCAGGAGAATCAGCTCAAGGACTTCTACATCCAGGAGGCGGTCAACTACATCGAGCAGAACTATCAGCGGAACCTGACGGTGGAGGAGGTGGCCGACGCCTGCCGCCTCAACCGCAGCTATTTCAGCAAGCTGTTTAAGGATAACGTGGGCTGTCCGCCCCAGGAATTTCTGATCCGGGTGCGTCTGGCCAAGGCGGCGGAGCTGATGTGCAGCAGCAACGCTCCCATCAGTGAGATCGCCGTCCGCTGCGGATATTCCAACCAGTTCCACTTCTCCCGGGCCTTCAAGAAGCACTACGGCGTTCCGCCCCAGAAGTGGCGGGCCCAGAACAGAAAGCACCACGCCTGAACAAGTTCATGGAAAAACAGAGAGCTGGCCGCGGAGTTGTGGCCAGCTCTCTTCTGCTTATTCTGCCTTCAGCCAGAGACGGAGGCTCTGATATTCTCCCAGCATGGGAAGGGGGTAGCCCGCCTGCATCAGTACGTCACCGGGCCACGGGGTATCGTCGCCGGTCACCCGGTACTGGAGGTCGGGGTCCAGACCCCGCAGCTTCACCCGACGGAAGGGCGGGCCGGCGTGGACCTGGCCGGACACCACGCACAGCAGCGCGGTGCGCTTGTCGGAGGCCGCGTGGAGCCAGGCGGTAGGCGCCCCGTCGGCAGAGGGGGCGGACAGCCGGTAGTAATCGCCGGTCTGGATCAGATCATAGCTCTCCTGATAATCCCGGATCTGCCGGAGCACCAGGGCCTTCTCCTCCTCGGACAGGGTGCCCATGTCCATCTCATAGCCGAAGGTGCCCGACAGGGCCACGGTGCCCCGGGTCTCCAGCGGCACGCTGCGGCCGGTCTGCTCGTTGGGCACGGCGGAGACGTGAGCTCCCATGGTGGCGGGGGGATAGGCGAAGGAGGTGCCGTACTGGATGGACAGCCGGTCGATGGCGTCGGTGTTGTCGCTGCACCAGATCTGGGGGGTGTAGTACAGCATGCCCATGTCGAACCGGCCGCCGCCGCCGGAACAGCCCTCAATGAGGGTGTTGGGGTTGGCCTGCCGGATCCGCTCCAGCAGGTCGTAGACGCCCAGCACGTAGCGGTGGTAGATCTCGCCCTGCCGGTCGCCGGGCAGGCCGGCGGACCACACCTGGGCCAGCACCCGGTTCATGTCCCACTTCAGATAGGCGATGTTGGCGTCGTCCATCAGTTTTTGCAGGGACTGGAAGATATATTCCCGGACCTCTTCCCGGGTATAGTCCAGCACCAGCTGGTAGCGGCCCCGGGTGTAGGGCCGGCCGGTGGGATTGAGGACCCAGTCGGGATGCTCCTGATAGAGCTGGCTGTCCTCGGACACCATTTCCGGCTCGATCCACAGGCCGAATTCCATGCCCAGGGCGTTGATCTCCCGGGACAGGGCGCCCAGGCCGCCGGGCAGCTTTTTCTCATTGACCCACCAGTCGCCCAGGCTGCTGCAGTCGTCGTTCCGGTGGCCGAACCAGCCGTCGTCCAGGACGAAGAGCTCGATGCCCAGAGCGGCGGATTCCTTGGCGAACCGGATCAGGCGCTCGTGGTCGTAATCAAAGTAGAAGGCCTCCCAGCTGTTGACCATGACCGGCTTACGCCGGTTTTGCCACACGTCCCGCAGCAGATGGGCCCGGACGGCGCGGTGGAACTGCCGGCTCATCTGGCCAAAGCCGTTGGGAGAGCAGATCAGGGCGGCCTCCGGAGTGGTAAAGGCTTGGCCGGGCTCCAGCGTCCAGCAGAAGTGGAAGGGGTGGATGCCCAGGGTCAGCCGGGCGTCCTCAAACTGGCAGCGCTCCGCGGCGGCCTCAAAGTTGCCGCTGTACAGCAGGGCGGCTCCGTAGCAGGTGCCGTGGTCCTCGTCGGCGTCAGGCTCGCACAGCATCACGAAGGGGTTGTGCTGGTGGCTGGAGATGCCCCGGATGCTGCCCACAGACTGGATGCCGGGGCGCAGCCGGGTGCGGTGGAGGCTCCGCTCCTTTACGTGGCCGCCGTCAAAGGTGATGAAGTCCAGGTCGGCGCTGGGGAAGTCCAGGCACAGGGAGGCAGCCCGGTACAGCCGGACCGGCGTCTCTCCGCAGTTCACCACCCGGGCGGCCCGGGTGATCAGATCCAGTTCCTCAAATACGCCGTAGAGCAGCTCCACCCGGACATGGGCGGTCTGGTCCTCCAGGGTGACCGTCAGGGTGTCCGCGTCCTCGGCGGCGCCGAAGAAGGCGGGCATGCCCTCCAGATTGTATTTTCCGCTCTGCACCTTTGCGTCCACGTACCGCAGGTCGGCCACCCGGCTGCCGTCGGGCAGCTCCAGCTCCAGGGAGGGCAGGCGGAAGTCACCGGCTCCCGAGCCGGAATACTCCTGCGGCAGGGTGTCCAGGGAGTAGGTGCGGTCGTTTCCCACCTCGCTGGGGTTGGGAGAAAAGCCCCGGTCGGCGCAGCGGATCAGCCGGGAGAGATCGCCGCCCCGGACCTTGGGTCCATAATAGGTGTGGAGCAGGACGCCGTTCTCATCCGCCTTAAGCTGATAAGTAGTATGACGGGTCTGAAGAGTAAAGACCCGGGCTTTATTATCTTGGATAATCATAGAAAACTCCTCGCAAAGAAAGATCTATGTGGAATACAGCCCAACCATTCTAAGCGATATTCTGGTGAGATGCAAGAGCGCTCCGAAAATTTTGCAAGAAAGTGCGGCAGCCCCGGCAGGACGGTGAGGAACCAGTGCAGAGGCTGCCGCAAAACGGGAGCGGACAGATTATTTTCCGCCTGTGTTGGCGATGCCTTCGATGAACTGGCGCTGGAAGATCATGTACAGGATCACCATGGGCAGCATGGCCAGCAGGCTGCCCGCCATCAGGACGGGGAAGTTGGTGGAGAACTGGCCGCGGAGGGTGGCGAGACCGGAGGACAGGGTCATCATCTTCAGGTCGGAGTTGACCACCAGAGGCCACATCAGGTCGCCGTAAGCGAACACGGCGGTAAAGATAGTCAGGGCGGCCACCGAGGTGCCGGTCAGGGGGAACATGACCTTGACGAAGGTCTCGAACTGGTTGCACCCATCCAGGCAGGCGGCCTCGCCGATCTCGGTGGGGATGCCCATGTAGGTCTGCCGCAGGAAGAAGGTGCCGAAGGCGGAGACGATGCCGGGGAACACCAGGGCGAACACGGTGTTGGCCATGCCCATCTTGGCCACCATCTGATACTGGGGCAGGATGAAGATCTGGGAGGGCAGGGACATCTGGACCAGGATCAGGCCGAACAGGATGTTTTTGCCCCGGAAATTCAGCTTGGCGAAGGCGTAGCCCGCCATGGAGCTGAACACCACGGCGCAGATGACACGGAAGAGGATCATCAGCGCGGTGTTGACGTACATGTTGACGAAGGGCAGGGATGCGATGGCGTCAACGAAGTTGTCCAGATTCCACTGGGAGGGGAAAATGACGGGAGGGATCTGCATGCTCTCCGTCTGGGTCTTGAAGCTGGTGAGGATCATCCACACGAAGGGGAAGATCATGATGATGGCGCCCAGGATCAGGAACACGTAAGTAAGGGTGGTGGTCAGCCGCTTCATATTGCGCATAGAACTCTGTTTCATCGGTATTCCCCTCCCTTACACGTCGTAGTTGACCCACTTTTTCTGGCCGATGAACTGGATGACGGTGATGGCGCCGATGAGGACCACGGTCCACACCACGATAGCGGCGCCGTAGCCGCGGCTGCCGGCCACGAAGGTCTCACGGTAGAACAGGTACATCAGGCTTTGCACCGATGTCAATGCCGGGTTGGTATCCTCCACCATCATATAAATCAGATCGTACACCTTGATGGAGGACATGAGCCGCATGATCATCACCACGAACAGGGTGGGGGAGACCATGGGCAGGGTGATCTGCAGGAACTGGTTGATCTTGCTGGTGCCGTCGATCTCGGCGGCCTCATAGTAGCTCTTGGAGATGTTCTGCAGGCCGGCCAGCAGCAGCACCGCGTCGTAGCCGATGTTGCTCCAGATGGCCACGATGGCGCAGGCGATCATGACGAATCTGGAATCGGTGATCCAGTTGATGTTGGTGCCCAGCAGCTGGTTGAGGATGCCGTAGTCGCTGTTGAAGATCCAGCGCCACACCATGGTGATGGCGGCGGGGGCGCACACCATGGGCAGGAAGAAGATGGTGCGGAAAATGCCCTTGCCGCGGATCTTGGCGTTGAGCATCATGGCCACCAGCAGGGACAGGAACAGTCCCACAGGCACGGTGAGGATGCAGAACAGGATGGTATTCCAGGTGGCCCGCCAGACCTCAGGGCTCTGGAACATTTCTACGTAGTTGCCGATGCCGATGAACTTGTAGTGACCGAAGCCCAGGTGCTCACAGAAGCTGGTGTAGATGGTCTGCACAAACGGCCACAGGTTGAGCACGATCAGGCCGATGATGGTAGGGGCGATCATAATGTAGCCCCAGTTCTGTTCCCGCCGTGCGGCGGCGGACAGGCGCATTGCCTTTTTTCCCACGTGTCACCCCTCCTCTCAGGAATCGGCCAGCTTTTTGGCGGTCTCGGTGTTGATCAGGTTCTGGATCTGGTCCAGGCCGGTATCAATGTCCACCGAGCCGTTGTAGATGCTGGTCATGATATCCACCACGCCGCTCTTCCACTTGGGACGGGCGGAGTTGTTGACGTACTGTACGCAGTAATCGAACTGGCTCATGATGGCCTCTTCCAGGTTCAGCTTGTAGTCGAACTTGTCAAAGGCACTGATCCAGGTGTCCTCCAGTCCCTCGTAGGCGGGAATGGCGGCGCCGGACTCGCCCTGGATCCGCTGGGCCTCCTCGCCGGCAAAGTATTTCAGAACGTCCAGGGCGATCTCCAGGTTCTTGCCGTGGGCGCCGGTGGCGTAGGTCAGACCGTTGGAGATGGTGGCCCGGCCGTCACCGCTGACGGGGTTGGGGGCGGTAGGCAGCACGGCTACGTCCCACTTGCCCACCATGTCGGGATAGTTGCCCATCTGGGCCAGCAGGTTCCAGCTGCCCTCCAGGAACATGGCGCCCTTTTCGGAGAAGAAGGCGGTACCGGGGGTGGTCTCGGCGAAGTAGGCCTGGTCGGGGCACCAGTCGTAGCTCTGCAGGTTTACGTAGAATTTCACGGCCTCCCGGGTGGCCTCCTGGTCAAAGCCGCCCTTGGTCTTGTCCTCGGTGAGGATGCAGCCGCCGTTCTGATAGACGAAGTTGTGGTAGCCCAGCTGCTCGTCGTTGTAGGCCATGTAGCCGTAGTTCCCGGTGGCGTCGTAGATGGCCTGGGAGGCGGAAATCAGGTCGTCCCAGGTCCAGGTCTCGTCAGGGTAGGCCACCCCGGCGGCGTCAAACATCTCCTTGTTGTAGATCAGGCAGATGTTGTCCTTGTCCTTGGGCACGCCGTACATCCGGCCGTCGGAGCCCTGAGCATTGCTGATGGAGATCTCGCTGTAATGCTCCTCATAGGGGAACAGGTCGGTGACATCGGCCAGCATCCCGAATTCGGAGTAGTACAGGATCTGGTCGGTGTGCATCCAGAACAGATCCGGCAGGGTGTTGCTCTCGGCGGCGGCCTCCAGCTTGGTCCAGTACTCGCTCCAGCTGGTGACCTGGACCTCGATGACCACATCGGGGTTCACGTTTTGGGTATACGCATCACACATGGCCTGCATGCCGTCTCGCTGGGCCACGTCCCAGATCTGGAACGTCAGATGGGTCTTTCCGTCTGACGAGCCACATCCGGAGAGCGGCAGCATCAGCACTGCTGTGAGCAGCAGGGCCAACACGCGCGCTGCTTTTTTCATGACATCTCTCCTCCTCTTCTGATCGTTGGCACTTGCGGCGGCGCCGGAACTGGGCGCCGTGGAATTGTATTCATAGTATAATAAATATGTCTAAACTGTAAATGAAAGTGTACCGTTAAAATATACCCAAGTGTCGGACAAAGCGCCTTGTGCGCATATGAAACGACATTTGGGTATATTTGAAACATTTTCGTTAAAATATTGATTATGAAGGGTAGTTTTTTGTGCAATAGGCCGAAAAGTGCTGGAATCTATTAGGAAGATGTAATAATTGGCTCCAAGAGCCGCGGCGGAAAAATAAAAAAACTCATGGATTCAATATATCATAATGTGCTGTGTATGGCCGCCTACCACAGGAAGGGGTCCCGCTTCGGAGGTCCCTTCCGCTCCTGGTGAGGCGCCGTTTCGGTGTATTCGCTGGGGGACATGCCGGTCTCCCGGCGGAATACCTTGGCGAAGTAATTGGCGTTGGCAAAGCCGGAGGCCTCCGCCACATAGGTGATGGAGGGGTCCTCTCCCCGGAGCAGCAGCTTGGCATATTCGATCCGCAGGTGGGTGATGTACCGCCCGGGGGATACACCGGTCTGCTTGGTAAAGGTGCGGATGAGGTGGGGCTTGGATACCTCCAGCCGCTCCGCCAGCTCGTCCAGCCCCTCCAGGAAGGGAAATTCCTCCTGAATAATGCCCACCGCCGCCTCCACCAGAGGGGAGAGTGGCGCTTCCGCCGCCTTGTCCGCGGCGGCGGAGGGACCGGCAATGAGGTTGGTGAGCATGGTGTAGGCGTAGGCGGATGCGGAGGTCCCGCTCACCGGAGGATGCTCGTCCTCCAGCACGCAGAGGGAGAGCACCGCTTCCCGCACCGCTGCCCCGCCTTTGGGGAACAGGGCGGCACCGTCGGTGAGCCGGCCCGCCAGCAGCCGGCCAGGCAGCTCGCCCCGGAGCTGGACCAGCATGTATACCCCGTCTCCCACCGACTGGGCGGAGAACTCCCCACACTGCCAGAGGGCCAGCGCCTGGCCCTGGGACAATACGTCGCTGCGGGCGTAGGAGGAGACCGTCAGGGTGCCCTGGACCGGGGTCAGAACACAGCAGCACAGATCCCCGGCGTAGCCTGTGTGGCTGCCGCCGGAGGGCAGGGTCAGCACCCGGGCGGAGGAGAGGGTCAGCAGACCGTCCAGAGTCGGGGCGTGGGACGCGGGACGGATCTCCCGCGCTTTGGCTGGGTTGGAAATCATGTCGTGTTCCTCCAAAAAAGGGACAGGAGCGGATGAAAGCCGCCTCCTGTCCCTTTGGCCGATGGTCCTCTTTTGCGCTTAGTGGGCGATGGCCCGCTCGGTCTCCTTGTCAAAGAGGTGGATCTTTTCATTTTTGAAGGTCAGGATGGCGGTGTCGCCCTCACGGCCCTTGAAGGTGGGCTCGGTGCGGATCACCATCCGGTTGCCCTGGCAGTCCACGTGCAGGCTGATCTCGGCGCCCATGAGCTCGGCGATCTCCACGGTGGAGGTCATGCTCTCCGGGCCGGCAGCCTGACCGGCGTCGGCGGCCACCACGTCCTCGGGACGGATGCCCAGCACCACGGTCTTGCCCTCATAGGGAGCCACCGCCTCGTTCATCCGGGCGGGCAGCGCTACCACGGAGCCGCACACCTGGGCGGCGTACCCGCTGCCCTGCTTGACGATGACGGCGTCCAGGAAGTTCATCTGGGGAGAGCCGATGAAGCCGGCCACGAACAGGTTGCAGGGGTAGTCGTAGAGCACCTGGGGAGCGTCATTCTGCTGGATGATGCCGTCCTTCATCACCACGATGCGGTCGCCCATGGTCATGGCCTCGGTCTGGTCGTGGGTGACGTAGACGAAGGTGGTCTGGAGCCGCTTGTGCAGGCGGCTGATCTCAGAGCGCATGGCGGTACGCAGCTTGGCGTCCAGGTTGGACAGGGGCTCGTCCAGCAGGAACACGGCGGGGTTGCGCACCATGGCGCGGCCCAGGGAGACGCGCTGGCGCTGGCCGCCGGACAGAGCCTTGGGCTTGCGGTTGAGCAGGTGCTCCAGATCCAGAGCCCGGGCGGCCTCGTGGACCCGGCGGTCGATCTCGTCCTTGGGCACCTTCTTCTGGATCAGGCCGAAGGCGATGTTCTTGTACACCGTCATGTGGGGATAGAGGGCGTAGTTCTGGAACACCATGGCGATGTCACGGTCCTTGGGCGCCACATCGTTCACCAGCCGGTCGCCGATGTACAGCTCGCCGCTGGTGATATCCTCCAGACCGGCGATCATCCGCAGGGTGGTGGACTTGCCGCAGCCGGAGGGGCCTACCAGAATGACGAATTCCTTGTCCTGAATCTCCAGGTTCAGATCGGGGACGACGGTCACATTGCCGGGGTAGGTTTTATTGACGTGCTTAAACGTAATGCTTGCCATGGTTCCTTGACCTCCATTTTTTCATATGACCGAATGGGTAATTTGTTGATTGCGTTTTCCGGTGCTCAGCCGGAGAAATTGGGAGCTGTCCTCTTTGGGACCTAGGATAGCACGGGTGTACCGCTGTTCGCAATAGCAAATTGATGATGGCTTCGGTAAAAAGATGACAAAATGGTCCTTTGAAGGAGGTATGTCATCAAATTACCTCCGCTGTCAGTTTATTGCTATTGAATTGCCTGGTATGGTATGATATGTTCACGCTGATAAGGATGAGGAAGGAAGGGATCCTGGTGTTTTTCCGCAAAGATTATAATGTGCCCGGCCCGGGCATCCGCAAGGACGAGCCGGAGAAGACCGGCCCAGCCCGGCTGCTGCAGATTGTCCAGCTGGAGGCGGGCACTATTTTCCTTCTGAACCTGCTGTTTGTGGTCTCCTGTATCCCGGTAGTCACCATCCCTCCGGCCATTTTTGCCATGAACAAGGTGATCCGCAAGATGATGCTGGACCAGCCTGTGCTGTGCTTTTACGACTACCGCACCGCCTTCCGCACGGGCTGGAAGCGGGGCTACGCCGCCTTTTTCCTCACCGCCCTTCCTATGGCGGCGGCGGGCTTCGGCGCCTGGTTCTATGTGCTGCGGGCGGCGGAAAACCTGGTGTTTTTCGTGCCGTTTCTGGTGTGCTCCACTATTTTGCTGGTGACCCTGCTCTCCTCGGGGCTGCTCTACGGCGCCCTGGGCGCGGGGATGGAGGTGCGGTCCGCCCTCCGGCTGGCCCTGGCCCTGGGGGTGGGCAAGCCCCTGCGGCCCATCGTGGCGGCGGTGGTGGGGTACGGCCTGCTGCTTTTCGGGATTCTGGAGCTGCCCATCAGCCTGATCTATGTCCTGCTGCTGGGCTTTTCGGTGCCCTGCCTGCTTTCCAACTTCTTTCTGCGCACCCTGCTGCGGGACTACTGCCCTGCTCCGGAGCCGGAGGAAGAGGACTCCGATACCAATTCTTAAGATCTGAATTCAGCCACAGAAGCTTCGGAAAGGAAGAGACTGCACAGTGAAGCAAGAAGCGTTGTTTGAGGAACGGCTCATACCCTGCCTGGATGAAATGAAGGAGCTCTATGTCTCACTCTATGGGGAAAATGAGGAGGCGTTTTCCTATTTCCTGGGCATGCTGGAGGAGGCGCTGACCCAGCGGAAGCCCGCCCTGCGGCAGGTGGACGAAAAGCGGCTGGCGGACCCGGACTGGTGCCGGTCCAGCAGGATGCTGGGTATGATGCTCTACCCCTCCTGCTTTGCCGGGACCCTGAACGGGGTGAAGGAAAAGCTGCCCTACCTGAAGGACTGCGGCATCAACTATCTCCATCTGATGCCCCTGCTGGACTCTCCCGCGGGGAAGAGCGACGGCGGCTACGCCGTGTCCGATTTCCGAAAGGTGCGCCCCGACCTGGGCACCATGGAGGACCTGGAGGCCCTGGCCGACGCCTGCCGGGAGAAGGATATCGCCCTGTGCCTGGACTTTGTGGTGAACCACACCAGTGAGGAGCACCCCTGGGCCAAAGCCGCCCGGGCGGGTGACCCGGTGGCCCGGAGCCGCTACTTTTTCTATGATAACTGGGACATTCCCGCCCAGTTTGAGCAGACGGTTCCCCAGGTGTTTCCCACCACTGCTCCGGGGAACTTTACCTACCTCCGGGACTGCAACCAGTATGTGATGACCTCCTTCTATCCCTTCCAGTGGGATCTGAACTACGGCAATCCCATGGTTCTCAACGACATGACGGGGAACCTGCTCTATCTGGCCAACCGTGGCATGGACGTGATCCGGCTGGACGCGGTGCCTTACATCTGGAAGCAGCTGGGTACCAGCTGCCGCAATCTGCCCCAGGTCCACACTCTGGTGCGGCTGATCCGCCTGGCCTGCCAGGTGGTCTGCCCCGGGGTGCTGCTGCTGGGCGAGGTGGTCATGGAGCCCTCCAAGGTGGCGCCCTACTTCGGTACGCCGGAGCGGCCCGAGTGCGACATGCTCTATAACGTGACTACCATGTGCACCACCTGGAACACGGTGGCCACCCGGGACGTGGGTCTGCTCCGCCACCAGATGGAGCAGGTGTGCGCCCTGCCCCGTACTTATCTGTTCCAGAACTACCTCCGCTGCCACGACGATATCGGCTGGGGTCTGGACTATCCCTGGCTGTTCCGGCAGCAGGGGCAGAAGGAGGTCCCCCACAAGAAATACCTCAACGACTGGTTCACCGGCCGGTGGCCGGGCAGCTGGTCCCGTGGCGAGCTGTACAACGACGATCCCCGGCTGGGCGACGCCCGGCTGTGCGGCACCACCGCCTCCCTCTGCGGCGTGGAGAGCGCCCTGCGCAGCGGCGACCGGGAGGCTCTGGAGCGGGGCATCAGTTGCGATATCATGCTCCACGCCTGGATGCTTACCCAGAGCGGCATCCCCGTGCTGTACAGCGGGGACGAGCTGGGGCGTCTGAACGACTACGATTACCACGGAGAGCCGGACAAATTTGACGACAGCCGCTATGTCCACCGGGGTAATTTCCAGTGGGACCAGGCGGAGCTGCGCCGGGACGAGAGCACCGTCCCCGGCCGTATCTTCCAGACCCTCCGCCGTCTGGAGACCATCCGTGGGGAGGAGCAGGTGTTCCGGTCCGATGCCGAGGTCACGCTGCCGGACCCCGGCAACAGCTCTGTGCTGGCCGTCAGCCGCCGGTATGGCGGGGAGGGGCTCATCGCCCTCTTCAACTTCTCCGAGCATCCCCAGACCGTCCTCTGCCCGGCGGGGAAGCGGACCGATCTGGTGAGCGGAGAGCAGGTGGAGGGCGGCACCCTTACCCTTCCCGGCTATGGCTTCCTCTGGCTCAAGATGCGCTGAGGAAGGGTGCGGAGGTTATCCTGCGTATCTGCGGTAAAATTGAGGGGACATCCCGTTTTGAACAGGAAAGGCGCCTGATTTCTTAAGAAATCAGGCGCCTTTCCGTTCAGAATACAGGTGCTGCTGCACTCTGCCTGTTCCGCAGTGCGGAATCGCTTCAGTTTGCCAGGTCGCCGGCGGCTTTGATCTTTACCCGGTTGGTGCTGCCGGGGTAGTAAGCCAAAGGCACGTCCTCCACCTCAATGATCTCCACCGTGTCCCGGATGGCTCCGGCGGCGACAGCCAGCTCCACGGCCTCGCTCTTTGCCTGCTCCAGCGCCTTGTCCCGGGGGAGCTCGTCATAGTTGATCAGCTTTTCAAAGGTGCCGCTTACCTTGGAGATGGCCGAGCCAATGGCGTTGGCACAGCCGAAGTGCTGGGGCTTTATCACCTGAGCGGCGCCGGCCAGCTTCTCCGGCAGGATAATGGAGCCGCCTCCCACCAGAATGACGTCGCTGTCCGCGCTGGACACCTTCATGGAATCGATGGCATCCTCCACCATGGTTCCGATGGCTGAAAGGGCCTTTTTTGCCAGCTCCTCCGGAATATGGGCCACCTTGGCGGGATCTCCCAGGCGGTACATACCCAGCCGCACGGCGATATCCGTAGCGGTCAGGGTGTCTCCGCCGAAGACCAGAGCTCGTTTCGTGATCTCGTAGCCCACGCTGTCGGGGCCAACGGTAACGGTACCGTCAGGCTTCTGGCGGACGATAGAGCCGCCGCCCAGTCCGATGGACACCACGTCGGGCATGCGGAAATTGGTGCGTACCCCGCCGATGGTCACCGCTACGCTGGACTCCCGGGGAAAGCCGTTCTGGATGACGCCGAAATCGGTGGTGGTGCCGCCCACGTCGATGACGATGGCGTTGCGCAGGCTGCTCAGGTAGCTGGCCCCCCGGATGGAGTTGGTGGGTCCGCAGGCCACGGTGAGGATGGGATAGCGCCGGGCGTGCTCCATGGTCATCAGGGTGCCGTCGTTCTGGCTCAGGTACACGTCGGCGTTGGTGATGCCCTCGTCGGCCAGGCTCTGGGCGAAGCCTTCGGTAAAGCGCTGGGCCACCTTCCACAGGGCGGCGTTGAGGATGGTGGCGTTCTCCCGCTCAATGAGGCCCATGGAGCCGATCTCGCTGGAGATGGAGATATGTACGTCCTCGCCCATTACCTCCCGGCAGAGGGCCGCCGCCTCCAGCTCGTGGTCATTGCGGACGGTGGAGAACACGCCGGAGATGGCGATGGATTGCACTCCTTTGGCCTTCATCTCCAGGAAGAAGGCCCGGGCGGCCTCCCGGTCCAGAGGGGCCAGCTCCTTACCATCGTACTCGAAGCCGCCGCCGATGACGGCGCTGCCGGCGCAGATCTGCCGGATATCGTCGGACCAGTCCACCATGGGCGGGATGCCCAGAGTGGCCGGGGCACCCAGACGGAGAATGCCGATGGGCGCCAGGTTCCTGCGCTCCACGATGGCGTTGGTGCACTGGGTGGTGCCCAGCATGGCCTGGCGGATCTGGCTCTTGTCCACGCCGGATACGGACAAAACGGTGCGCAGGGCGGCCAGAATGCCGTCATAGATGTCACCGGAGGTGGGACACTTGATGTCCGCGATGACGTTTCGGTTTTCGTCAATGAGTACGGCGTCGGTATTGGTGCCGCCCACGTCTATGCCCAGCTTATACATGCTGACACACCTCCTTGCAGCGCTCCTCCAGAGGAATATAGTCGGTGTCCACCCCGAAGTAGCGGGGACCCACCAGTTCAATGCCGGCAGGGCAGCGCCACATCTCAAAACACTTCAGGCCCACCACCAGCACCCGCTTACCGTACTTGAGGGCGTCGGTGGTAACGGGGGAGAAGGTTTCGGTGTCCACCAGACAGATCAGATCGGGTACCGTGGCCACGATTTTGCCGTCCACCTCGGCGGTGAGATTTTCGTTCTGGAACTCCACCGCGGCGGAGCGGCCCTTGCACTCCCCAATGCCCTCCAGCAGCACCCGTCCGAAGTTGAAGCCGTCCCGGGTTTCCCGCAGCACGTCGGCGATCTTGCCTTTGAAGAGCTTGTAGCCCTCGGTGAATTCCAGGAAGTGTCCCTCCGGGTTTTCAGCGGACTTGACGGTGCGGATGGCCGCTCCCAGCTGCTGGCTGCGGGTGACGATGCCGCGGACGCCGTACTGCTTCATCTGAGCTCCGCTCATGGGGTAGAGGGAGACCGAGACCGAGCCGCCGCAGCTCATGGTCACCGCCCGGGCCAGTTCCTCCGTCCACTTGTTGGTGATGGTCTCAAAAATGACGCTGTTGCCCTTTTCGTCGGTGAGGGCCATGGGGGTGGCGCTGATGCCGCCGATGGTAAAGGTGACCATCTGCAGCTCGGGGAAGGCCCGGCCCATACCGTCCACATCCACCAGGGGCAGGCCCAGCCGGGCCGCCGCAGCGATGGGCAGCATGGAGTTCACGCCGCCGGCCTCGATGGGCATAAAGGCGTAGATTTTTTTCCCGAAAAACCGGGAGACCATATCATAGAGCTGCTGGTACTCCCGGCCGCCGATGGCCTTCTCCGCCAGGACGGTGGGGGCGCCCATCATGGCGATGGGCACCACCAGGGCATCGTCCGGCACTTCATCCGGGTCCAGCAAGGTGACCGGTCCGCAGTCCCGGATGGCGCCGATCGCCACCAGCTTGCCCACATAGGGGTCGCCGCCGCCCCCCGCGCCAAGCAGCGCGGCGCCGGTGGCAATATCCTCAATTTCAGGTATCCCGATCTTGCGCAATGAAAACAACTCCTTTTTGTGTTTTTAACAGTGATTCAAACGCCCTTCTTCGGGAAAATGGCCGCCAGGATCACATACAGCACCAGGGAGACCACGATGCCGTTCACCGGTCCCACAAAGAAGGGGGTATTGAGGAAGGGAACTGCTGCGATCAGGCCGGAGAAGCTGGCAAAGGTGCCGCCGGTGATACAGGCCACCAGAGCGCCCGCCAGGAAGGCGATGAGGCCAGGGGCGGAGAAGCCGGGGCTGAAGGTGAAGTTCTCCCGCTTCCCGTTGCCGGTAATCCAGTAGGCGGCGATGATGACGCCGGCCAGCGGCGGGATCAGGGCGCTCATCAGGGACAGAAAGCCCTGAAAGGCGTTGAGCAGGCCGAAGGCGGCCAGCAGGGTGCCGATGCCTCCCGCCACGCCGGTGGTAACGGCGAATTTGCTTTCGGTAAAGCCCAGCAGGTTGCTCAGGGCCAGACCGCCGGAATAGGCGTTGGTGACATTGGTGGTCCAGGTGGCCAGCACCAGGGCGATAAGGCCCAGGACAGGCACCCCCAGGGAGACCAGAATGGCCGAGATGTCATACTGACCTGTGACAATGCTCATGAGCGCGCCGGTGAGCAGCATGAACAGCCCGGCGGGCATGACGCCCACAATGGAGCTCTTGACCACGTCGGCCCGACTTCTGGCAAAGCGGCAGTAGTCTGCAGAGATGACGCCGCCCAGGGCGAAGGAAGCCACCACCATAGAGATGCCGTATACCAGCCCGGCGGAGTTTTCAGGCGCGTAGGCGGAGATAGCCGCTCCGCCGTTGTGGGTGGTGATGCCCGCGATGAGGCCGTAGAGGCAGACGATCACCAGCAGGGGCACCGCGATGTAGTTGAGCCATTTCAGACCCTTGAAGCCGGCACAGGCGGTGGCCAGCATGATGACGCCCCAGATTATGGAGCTCACCGACACAAAGGCCGGGCTGGATTCCATGCCCAGCAGGGGAGCTACCATGGCGGCAAAGGCCTGGCCGCAGGTGGCGGACTGGATGCCGAACCAGCCGATGCAGGCGATGGCGATCAGGGTGCTGATGACATACCGGGCGCCCTTTTCGCCCAGCGCCCCGGAGGCCATGACCGATACCGGCAGGCCGGTGTCGCAGGCCTGCATGCCGATGAAGATCATATAGAGGCAGATAAGGCCGTAGCCGATCAGTATGGAGATGATGATTTCAGACAGCGACAGCCCGCCGCTGGTGAGAACGCCGCCGATCATCAGACAGGGCACGCAAATCATACCGCCGGCCCACACCGCGGCGATGGACAGCCAGCTCTGACGCTGGTTTTCCTGCACTTCAAATCCGCTCAGTTTTTCCTGCATGGTTGCTCACATCCCGTGTCCAAAGTGTCCGGCGAATCACCCCAACGGGGCGATGCTTCCGCCGTTTTCAGCAGTATAACACTTTAGTGTGTCAGAGGGATACTGTCGCGGAGGCAAAAAACAGAGAGCAGTTTGTTGTCCAAACGGACAACAAGCTGCTCTTTACTGATGGCCCTGACTCAGCATCAGGCGTCTCACAGCGCAGGCTTTATAGAGCGCCAGCAGTTCCGGCATCTTATCCACCCGATAGCCCAATAGGTCGGAAATGCGGCGAAGCCGATATTTTACCGTGTTTTTGTGGAAGTGCAGCAGCTCCGCGGTGAGTGTGACGCTCATTCCACCGTCCAACAAATAGACACTCAGCGTCTCTGCCAGATCCAGATTTTCGCTGTCCTTTTGAACAGGGACGATCACCTCCAGACAGGCGTCAAGCGCGGCCTCTCCCTCCTGAATGACCTGACGGCAGCTTTTGGAGAAGCAGATGTCGCCAGAGGTATAGAGCCGACGCGTGGGGTAGACGTCCACGGCATCCGTCAGGTTCTCGCGGAAGGCAAGGTAGGCGGTCCGCACGTCGGCGGTGTTCTGGAGGCCGGAGCAGCGGCAGAGCACCGCGTCAGGCAGCCGGGCAGACACGGTGTCCAGGACCGAAGCGCTCAGGCGTTCGGCCTCCTGCTGTGTCTGTGGGGTACCCAGGAAAATGAGCAGCCGCCCGCCGTATACATCCATGATGAGGGAGCCGGAAAAGCCCACAAAGCATTCCCGCACTCCGGGCAAAAGGGCCTGAAATTCTTCCTTCCCATCCTCACAGCCGGATTGAGCGATCCACATCTCATGGAGTGAGGCCACGTCCACGTGAAAAATTTCAGCCAACCGGCGCATTTTCAACGGCTCATCCTGCAAAATGGCGCGGATCAGCTCGTGGATGGCGATCTCACCGTGGCGTCTGCCCCAGATGTTGATGCAGATGCGGGTGGCGTCCATCACCTGGCCCAGGGTGGCCGGATCGAAGGGCAGGCCGGCCTTGATCAGCAGCAGTTCCATCTGCTGGCCGCCGTCCACCCCCAGGCTCATGCGGTAAATGCGGGCGTCCGGCACAAAGGGACAGGTCTGGCTGCCGCCGGGAGGCGGATAGCTCTGCATCCGCCTGAAGCCGCCGGCCACGCTGGCCTCGATGCCCCGGGGCCAGGCCACCAGGTTGAGGATATGAAAGGAAGCGTCGCACAGCAGCACGGAGGCCGAGATCCGGTCACTGAGGATTTTTAGGGCGGTGTTGACGGTCTGTAGGTGCTTGGGCAGGGCTGAGATGTTGGCCAGAATGTCCAGGACAATGGAACTGCTCTGGGCCCGGTCCCGATAGATGCAGGCCATGACGTCATTGATGACCTCGCCGTAGCGGAGGGTGGCCTCTCCCTCCGGCATGACAATGAGGACAAAATCAAGCTCGTCGGCCAGGGCGATGAGCTGGGGGTCGATGCGGGGGAGGTAGACCCCCACATAAAAGAGGATGAGTCCCACCTCTCCTCCCTGGGCCAGGCGGCGGATATTGGCCAGCTGCAGGGGCACGTTGTCCACACTGTTGAGGAAGCCTGTGATGACGATCTCGCTGCCGAAGAACTCGCCCTGGGGAAAGACCTCGTCCACCAGCGCGCCGGGGTCGGTGGACTCCAGAACGGAAATGCTGGACACCACCTTGGAAAGTCCGCCCCGTCCCCCTACCACCTTTGCCCGGCTGAGGGAGGGCAGCTTCAGAAGCTGTTCCACCGTGACACTCATACGCTCACCTCCGCGTCAGGATGCTGCATACTCTGCACGCCAAACGTAAAGTTTGAATTTAGCCGTATTCTCACATTTTATCAACAATATATCATGCCGGCAGCTTTTTGACAACGCGATCCTGCGCGTCGAAACTGACACGCTGAATAATAATAAGGTAAGATCAAGGGCAGCTGGAGGTCATTGCACGACGCAATGCGCTCCAGCTGCCCGTTCTGCTTTTTTCAGTTGGAAATACAGTCAGCAAGGTCAAAAGGTGATCGGTGCTGTAAGTCTTTGCAGTGCGGCCAGCGTGCTCCAGGCGGCAATATCCGGGCCATTGACCGGGCACTCCGGCGTGCCCTGCTGCATATAAAATCTGGCTGCTCCGAATTTTCCCTGGAGATCGACCTGAAAGCTCATGGCTTCGTCATCCGGTATTGGTTCCAGACGAACCTCCACGCCTTCCCAGTCCTGGCAGGCAACACCCAGCGCGGCCGCGATATTCAGCCGCTCCGGATAGTTTGCCACAGCTTCTTTTGCATTTGCCCGGTATACCGCAGGCAGACGCTTAAAGCCTGGGGGGCACTTGTCTGACTCCGGCGGATATTTGCGCTGCGTCAGGGAAACCTGCACCGGCCCCATCAGCCTGGCGGCTGTCAAAAAGTCGAAGCCGCCGATGGCGCCAGGTACCAGGTGTACCTGAGTGCCATGCTTCAATGCCGCCTGGCGAACCGCATCTGAAAAGACGGGGTCCTGGAATGCGCTGGAGGACAGGCAAATCAGGTGACAGCCTGCGGAAAGGATCTCCACGGCATGTTCCGCCAGCGCGTCTTCTGTGGAGGCGTCGATGATATACTGCGGGGAGAGGGACAGCAGCTGCTGCACATCCCGGCAGGCAGTACATCCGCAGGCCTCCGCGATGGTCTGTGACCGCTCCATTGTGCGGCCGCAGACACCCACCAGTCTGCAATTGTCCACGGCCCCTTCATGCAGGCCCTTTGCAACGATCCGCCCCAGACGGCCGCAGCCCAGCAAACCGACATTGATCATTCCGCATTCACCTTATGCCACACCCGCACGCAGCTTTTTCTTGTGCTGCAGCAGACGGCTGCCGTACAGCACCGCAAACAGCGCCCAGCCGATCAGGGAAATCACGTAGCTGGACTGGATGGCAGTGCAGATAACAACGATGTAGCCGATTCGCTCGAAGATGGTGATTTTCTGCTCCACATAGCCCTGGATCGCGCAGGCGGCCGCATAGCACA
The DNA here is from genome assembly GCF_052065355.1 of Flavonifractor sp. HCP28S3_F3. Taxonomy (NCBI): domain Bacteria; kingdom Bacillati; phylum Bacillota; class Clostridia; order Eubacteriales; family Oscillospiraceae; genus Flavonifractor; species Flavonifractor sp. HCP28S3_F3. Next base: position 161,358 of record NZ_JBQHUF010000004.1, on the reverse strand, counting down.
CCACGAAGGCGGAAACCCAGGTAAACAGCGTGAGCAAATCAAAGCCCATGTGCAGGTAATCTGTATTGATCGTAAAGACGAAGGGAAGGACGAAGCCTGCGATACCGAGCTTGACTGCTGTAAAGCCCACCCGCATGGGGTTCTCCTCCGCGATACCGGCAGCGGCATAGGAGGCCACAGCCACAGGAGGCGTAATGGCGGAGATGCAGGCGAAGTAGAGGAGGAACATGTGAGCGGCAAGGCCCGGAACACCGATCTGAATCAGAGCGGGAGCAATTGCGGTAGCGCAGATGATGTAGGAAGCGGTAGTGGGCAGGCCCATGCCGAGGATGATGCACACGACCATGGACAGGACCAGGCTGAGGATAATGTTGGTGCCGCCCATGCTCACGATGAAGTCGGAGAACTTCAGACCCAGGCCGGTAAGGGCGAACATGCCGGTAACGATGCCCGCGCAGGCGCAGGCAGAGACCACGCTGGGCAGGCTCTTGGAGCCTTCTACGAAGCCGTTGATGATGTCCTTGATGGTCAGCCGATCCCGCTTGTCCAGGAAGCCGCAGATGACGATCGCGATCATGGAGTAGATGGCGGCCAGCATGGGAGTGGTCTGGATCACCAGCAGCAGGAACAGCAGGACTGCCAGGGGGATGAAGAGCTTAAAGCCTCTGGACACGGATTCCTTCAGGTCGGGCAGCTCATCCTCAGGGACGCCCTGCAGGCCGTACTTGACGGATTCCAGGTCCACCATCTTGAAGAGGGTCAGATAGTACATGAGAGCGGGCAGCAGCGCAGCCAGGCAGACGGTGCTGTAGGGGGTGCCGGAGACGTCGGCCAGCACGAAGGCGGCGGCGCCCATGATAGGAGGCATGATCTGGCCGCCGGTGGAGGCGACCGCTTCCACAGCGCCCGCAAAGCGGTGCTGATAGCCCTGGCGCTTCATCAGAGGAATGGTAAAGGCGCCCGTGCTCACCACGTTGGCCACGGCGCTGCCGGAGATGGAACCGAACAGGCAGCTGGCCACAACCGCCATCTTGGCGGGGCCGCCGCGGCGCTTACCGGTCAGGGCGATGGAGATGTCCTGGAAAATCTTGTCCGCGCCGGAGACACTGAGGAAGGCCGCGAACAGCAGGAACAGGAACACGTTGGAGGCCGACACGCCGATGGCGGTGCCCAGCACGCCCTGATCGCTGAAGACGGTGGACACCACACGCTGGAAGTCGTACCCGCGGTGGCCCAGGATGCCGGGGAGATTGCTGCCGAACAGCGCGTATACCATGGTGGCCATTGCGATGATGGGCAGGATCCAGCCCAGGCAGCGGCGGGTGGCCTCAATGGTCAGTATCGTGATGATCACGCCGAACACATACAGTCCGGTGGTCAGCCGGCCGGTCTGCATGATCACAACATACGTGTCGTAGTTCGCAATCACATAGAAACCGGAAACGGCGGTCAGTATAATGCAGATCCAATCAATGACGAGAAATTTTTTCGGGTTCTTCTTGCTGAACGGCTTGTACAGAAAGACCAGGATCAGTCCCAATACTAAGTGCCAGGAATAGAACTTGATGCTCTCCATGGGCATGAACGTAAACTGTCCGATGTGGATAAACCCAGTCAAGATAGAGAGTACGATCACAATATATTTTTTGAACTGATCATACGACAGTTTCTTCAATGGCTTTTCCTCCCTTTTAAGGTATCCCCTGTGTCAGAAGACACAGGGGATATCCGGCGTCAACAGATATTGTTATCCCTGATACTCCGGGGGAATCAGCTCCTCGGGAACATCAACGCCGTACTCCTCCAGGCAGCGCACGGTACCGGCGTGGAGATAGGTGTTGGAATTCAGCGTGTCTTCGGCGGTGCAGTACTGCAGGCTGTCGTGGATGATCCGCAGATCGTCGGTGCTCTCAAAGAGCAGCTTGGTGATCAGATAGATCTCTTCCTCGGGCACGTCGCTGCTGGTCACCAGCATGTTCCACTCGCTGACGCCGGCAACATCTTCGGGAGCGCCCTTGTAGAAGCCGCCGGGCATGGCGTCGGCAACATAGAAGTCATAGGTGGTGGTCAGGTACTCCTGCTCCTCTTCATTCAGAGGAATGAACTTCAGGTCCTTGGTGCTCTCCAGCTCGCTGATGGCGGAGAAGGGAGGATAGCTGAACAGGATGGCCGCGTCGATTACGCCGTTGCCCAGGGCGGTGGCGGTAGCGCTGTGGCCGTCATTGTGGATCTGAGCGGGAGTGATGCCCAGGTCCTCAAACATCTTGCGGAACACGCTGTCCATAGCGGCGCCCTTGGAGCCCAGGCCGACGATCTTGCCTTCCAGATCGGAGAAGGAGTTGATATCGGAGTCCTTCAGGGTATAGATGGTGAGCCAGGAGGGATACAGAGCCGCCGCAACGCGGAGCTTGTCATGGACCTGACCGTTGGTCCAGTCGGCGGAGCCGTCCACAGCTTCCTGGATGGAGCTGGTCATGGCGATGCCCAGCTCAGCGTCGCCGCGCTGGATCATACCCAGGTTGGCGGTACCGCCGCCGGTGGTCTCAGTGGTGAAGTTGAAGAAATCAGGCAGGCCGGAGTTGATGATCTGGGAGATGCCGCCGCCAACCAGATAGAAGTTGCCGCCCACGGAGCCGGAGGCCATGGAGTAACGGTTGGGAGAAGAGGGGGGAGTGATGTCACCGGTGTCGAATTCTTCTGTGCTGATCACAGGAGAATTGGCGGGGGAAGCGTCGTTGTTCGCGTCACCAGTGGGATTTCCGGATCCGCAAGAGGCAGTGCCGAGAGCGAGACACAGAGCCATACCCAATGCAATCACACGTTTCATTTTAAGTTATCCTCCTTATTCTTTTCTAGCCATCAATGGGCTGCAAATACACTTTCAGCGCACGGAATGCCTTGCCGCTGGATAAACCGCCGCCGTATACATGGCTTCCCGCCACGGCGACCGATGCGTGAATGTGGATAAACAGCGGGCCGTCCCCTTTGTAGATTTCCTTCAGCGCAGGATCCATTCTTTCCCGCGCCATAATCTCGCCGGTAAAGGAGAGCATCTCACCGGGTTGATTGCCTGTCCCGACAACGCTTACCTTTGGAGGAAAGCTGTCATCCACAGGGGTGGTAAACTTGGTGTCAATGACCGAGCCAATGGCACCGCTGATATACACATTCTCCCATTTCTTTTCCAGAACGAAAGCTTCGATGGCGGACTTAATGTCCTGCCCTTTACCTATGATAAGTTCATGCACCATAGCCATCAGCATATACCTTTACTTAACATGTTTCAATGCTTGACTTGCAGCAATCAAAATGGGATCGTATACAGGCGCCACGGAGGGAGAATATACCAGGTCCAGTTCATTCACTTCCATGACGGTCATCCCGGCAGTGATCGCTGTCGCAAGCACGTTCATACGACCGGCGATAGTCTCTGTTCCAATGCCTTGAGCGCCAAGCAGCTTGCCGCTCTTGCGATCCAGAATCAGGGTCAGCTGATTCTGACCGCCGCCCGGGTAGTAGGAAGCCCGGTCGCCCTTGGTGATGGAGCTGGAGACGGCATCATATCCCGCGCGGACAGCCTGCTGTTCGGTCAGGCCGGTGGAGGCGGCATAGAGATCGAAGATCTTCGTCACCTGGGAACCAAGCACGCCCTTGAAGGTGCCGTTGCCGCCGCCGATGTTCTCGCCGGCGATCCGGCCCTGCTTGTTTGCGGTGGTACCAAGGGGCACGTAGCACGCCTCACCGGTCACCAAATGCTTCATCTGCACGCAGTCGCCGCAGGCATAAATGCTGTCGTCGCTGGTTCTTTGATGCTCGTCCACCACGATGGCGTCCTTCAGGCCCAGCTCCAGGCCGCACGCCGCGGCCAGCTGAGAAGCGGGACGCACACCGATGGAAAAGAGGACCATGTCCGCCTCAAAGCAGCGCCCGTCGGAGGTTTTGACCCCGGCGGCCCGCTGGTCCTGGCAGAGGATCTCAGCGGCGGTGGCGTTCAGGCAAACCTCCACGCCATGCTTTTCCAGCTCGTTCTGAATGGCGGCGGCGTACTCCTCCGTCAGGAACGGCAGCAGTCTGGGCATCGCCTCCACCACGGTGACCTTCATACCGGCCTGTGTCAGCTCCTCGGCGGTTTCCAGTCCGATAAAGCCGCCGCCGATGATCACGGCCTTGGAGGCGCCCTGTGCCACCCGGCTCTTCAGGGCGATTCCGTCCTCCACAGTGCGCAGGCAGTGAACACCTTCCGCCCGCGCACCGGGGATTTCCGGGACAATGGGAGTCGCGCCTGTGGCGATCACCAGCTTGTCGTAGCCCTGCTCAAATTCCTTGCCTGTATCCAGGTCCCGCACGGCCACGGTCTTTGCCTGCCTGTCGATCTTGGTGACCTCATGATGGATGAAGGTCGGAATGCCGCGCTTATTTGTCAGCGTGTTCACATCCAGGGAAACCAGATCGTCGGCCTCCTCGATCATTCCGCCCACATAATAGGGCAGGCCGCATGCGCCGTAGCTCACATATCCGGACCGCTCATAAACTGTGATGTCCATGTCGGGCTTCAGCCGCTTGGCCTTGGACGCGGCGCTCAGCCCGGCAGCGGTTCCGCCGATAACAACAAGACGCTCTCCCATAATGTACTCCTTCAGTTTTTCTCGTTTACTTTACGCTGTACTTGGCCACAACGCCCATCTCGGTCATCAGATCCTTCAGGGCCTCATAGTGCTTTCCGCTGTAGTCCTGATAGGGCTTCCGCAGAGAGCCGCCGGGCAGACCCAGAATGTTGAGAGCGGCCTTGATGACCACGGGGTTGGAGAGGTGGTAGAGCTCCTTGAGCAGGGGGAACCACTTGAAGTACTCCTCGCGGCACTCCTGCATAATCTCCATGCTGGTCCAGGGACGGGAGTACTTGGCAGCCTCCTCGGGGATGATGTTGCCGCCGATGTTTGCAGTACCGGTACCGCCAACGGCCAGGGTGGGGATCACGATGGAGTACTTGGGGAAGTCGCAGCACATGATGTTCACCTTGTCGCCGCACAGGCGCTTGACCTGCACCAGCTGCTCCACGCTGCCCATGGCTTCCTTGTCCACCACGAAGTTGGGGTGGTCGTCGCTGAGCTTCTTGATGGTCTCGGGCATCACCTGCACGCCCAGACGGGAGGGGTTGTTGTAGATGCCGCAGGGCAGCTGGGTGGCGCTCATGCAGGCGTCCAGGTGCGCATAGGCGGCGGGCTGGGAAACCAGCACATAGGGGGGAACGGTAAAGACCACACCGTCGGCGCCCTCGGCCTCGCAGTACTTGGCGAGCGCGATGCTGTCGTCAGTGGTCATGGAGGCGCAGCTGAAGAAGACGGGGATGCGGCCCTTGGTCATCTTGATGACTTCGTGGATGATGGTCTTCTTCTCCTCAAGGGTCAGCAGGGTCACTTCGCCGGCGGAGCCGAGAACAAACAGCTCGGAAGTGCCGTACTTGATCTGACGGTCGATCAGCAGCTTGAAGGCGCCGAAGTCCACCTTGTTGTCCTTGTCAAAGGGGGTGGGCATCGCGACCCAAGAGCCAGTCAGTTTAATCATGCTCAATCACCTCATAAATATAAATTTCAAATCCGGAGTTTCCTCTGTGCCGTTATTTTAACAGATTGTGAACAAGCAAATCAGTCATCATAAAAACAGTGTATCGACTGATACATTTTTACTATTTTTTAGAACTTGACATCCGAAATTTGTTGATTATAAACAAAAAAGTATTTCTTCGGCTGAGTTGCGGATCAAAAACGGCCTCAAAATCAGGGCTCATTTGTACTTAATCCACAAAAATCGCGGTGTAATTTTTATGCGCTCACGGGAATTTGCGACAGGGTCCGACATTCCCGTGAGACAGGGCGCGCAATGGCCTTTCGGACACATAAAAACGCCGGGAGTTCATCTGAACTCCCGGCGTTTTATGCTTCACGATTCCGCTGTCAGTTTGGGCAGGATCCGCCCAGCATGAGGTTGATGATCTCCTCATTGGTGGAGCGCATGCCATACTTGCCGATCAGGCCCACTCCGTTGATGGTTTCTTCAATGTTCTTCAGGACAATGCCGTCCCCGTTGTAGAACTGCTGCCCCTGACGGTACAGATCCAGGGCCAGAATCGCTCCGTCCACTGACGCCGCGATTTTAGCTGCGCAGGAGGGCTTGGCGCCATCGCACAGGATACCGGACACCACGGCCAGGGCATTGACCACGGTGTGCTTCACCACGTCAAAGCTGCCCTCCGTCAGATAGGCGATGCCTGCGCCGGCCGATGCTCCGGCGCTTACCGCGCCGCAGTAGGCGGAGAGCGTGCCAATGCCGGTCTTCAGGTGAATGGCGGTCAGGTTGGACAGCGCCAGCGCCCGATACAGCTGCTCCTGGGAGGCATTCAGCTCGTGGGCATATTCTATTACGGGGATCGAGCAGGTGATGCCCTGATTGCCGCTGCCGGAATTGATCACGACCGGCATCTCGCAGCCGCTCATACGCGCATCAGAGCCAGCCGCCGCCCGTGCCTTGGCCCGGTTTCTCACATCGTTGCCGTAGGCGTTCAGCAGGACCTTTCCTACATTGGCGCCGTACGAATGGCGCAGACCCTCATCGGAAATGGCGGTGTTGCACGCGATCTGCTGATCCAGAATGGCGCGGACATCCTCCACGTCCATGGTGGTGATAAAGTCGTAGATATCTTCCATGTTGAGGAGGGAGCGGTCATATTCCGGCACCTGGGTATCGGCACAATTGCCGCCGCCTTCCATTACCACCTGACCATTTTTCTCGATGCGCACCAGGTTGGTGTGGTGATCCAGCAGATGGACCATGGCGGAATCCTCGCCGCGGAAAAGCGTGACCACGACCTCAAACGCGTGCTCTGTATCCAGCATCTCCTGCTCGAAAGCCGTCTGCTCCAGAAATACCTGCATCTCCTCCCGCTGCTGGGGCGTGACCTCAGAGATGACTTCCAGCTTTTTTTCCGCTGCGCCTGCCACAATACCCGCTGCCGCGGCGGCGGGCATTCCTTTCAGATTGCCTGTGTTGGGGACGATTACACTTTTTACATTCTTGATAAAGCTGGGGCTGGCCTGGATCCGCACCCGGTCCGGCATCGCTCCCAGCGTATCCCGGGCGATTGCGGCGGCATAAGCAAGGGCGATAGGCTCCGTGCAGCCCATGGCCGGAACCAGCTCCTGCCGCAAGATATCCACATACGCCTGATACCGCTTGTCCGTTTTCTCCATATGTATTCCTCCTCACACAGGCAGGGGCTGTAAACCACCCTTGCATTTGTATGTGTGGAAGTATATACTATCGATATCGTTTTGTGAAGCTAAATTATTTCAACAAAGTATTTAGGATTTTTAAACGTTATGGCGAAGTATCTGGATTTGAAAAAGCTCCACTCCTTCCTTACCATTGCCGAAACGGGAAGCTTTGCCCGGGCTGCACAGCTGCTGAACTATTCTCCGGCCACCATCACGGTGCAGATCCAGCAGCTGGAGCAAGAGCTGGGTACCTGCCTGTTTGACAGGATCGGGAAAAAAATATTTTTGACCAACGACGGGCACAGGCTGTACGGCTATGCCCAGAAGCTGCTGTGTCTCTGTGAGGAAACCACGGCGGCTTTGTGTCCGGACACCTCTCTGCCCGGCGGGCGTCTGCGCATCGGTACCATCCACTCCCTGTGCCTCGGCCTTCTGCCGTCGCTGCTCCGCCGGTTCCACCAGAAATACCCGGAGGTGTGCATCTCCGTGGCCAGCAACACCCCCGTCAATCTGTACGATCAGCTGATCTGCAATGATCTGGATATCGTGATGGTATTGGACGAGCCGGTGTGCCGGGCGGAATTTGCAACCGTTCTTCAGCTTCCCATGCAGGTGGTGTTTTGCGCCGCCCCGGATCACCCGCTGTGTACCGGGCGGAACATATCCCTGGATGAATTGCTGTCCTATCCCTGTATTCTGACGGAAAAGGACGCCAGCTACCGCCGGACGCTGGAGCACGCCCTGGCAGAGCACCAGCGGCAGATCTCTCCCATTCTGGAATCGGACGACACGGGGCTCATCATCCAGCTGCTCACCCACGGAATGGGATATTCCGTATTGCCCCAATTTTTGATCCAGGATGCGCTGGACAGCGGCTCGCTGGTGAGCCTTCCCGTGCCCGACCTGTCCCTGCAGCTGCAGCTGCAGATCTTCTACCATGCGGAGAAATTCATTGCCCGTGAAATGCGCCTGTTTCTGATGGAAGCAACCGATTATTTGTCCCATCTCTATGGCCCCGTTCCGGACCGGAGCTGAGCGCCGGGAATTGCAGAGCCATCCACTTGAAAGATTTTGCGGATAATGTTACAATGGATACATCTATATTTTAGTGAACGACGCAGTATAGATATCAGCAATCAGCATGCGAAAGCAAAGGGTCTGGAGATGCGACTTCAGGAGGGAATAGCATGGAGATTAGAGATCATACGACGTTGGTAACACCCTCGCTTTACAACGAGGAACTGGATCGTCTGATCGCCCCTGTTTCAAGATCTTTTGTGTATCCGGCAAAGGAGATTTTCCAGATGCCGGAAGATTCCATAGACGGAATTTACTACATCAAACGCGGGCGCACCAGACATTATATGGACAACAACGAAGGATACTGTAAGATACTTTATAACCTGTCTCCCGGCTGGTTTTTCGGCGAAACGATGATGTTTTTGCAGCATAAAACCAGTTTGTATTCTCAGGCTGAGGTGGAGACAGAGGTATACCTGATCCCTCCGGAGAAGGTATATATGCTGATGCGGGAAAGTGAATTGTTCTGCACGACCTTATGCCGGTGTTTTGCGCATAAAATGCTGATTCTGAGGTATGAGGTTGCAAACCTGGCCTTTAACTCCTGCAAAAACAGATTGAAGCGGCTGCTCTGCTCCGCGGCCGACGTGGAACACCCGGTTGAATACAAATGGTATAACTTGCAGATTCATTATACCCACAGTGAACTGGGAGAAATCGTAGGCGGCGCGCGGGTGACCATCAGCCGCCAGCTGAGCGAGTTGTGCAACGAAGGATTCATCCGCATGGTCAACCGGAAAATCCAGCTGAATATTCAGCAGTATAATCAATACATGTCCCGGTCCTGACGTACATTCATCCGATCATACTTGATGCAGAGTAGCGTTTGGCTGCAAAAGCAGCTGACGCTATTTTGTCTGACTGGCACGGATAATGGTTCGCAGACCATTGGCCCACGAGGAGACTGATAACATGGTGTTTGCCTATTCCAGCTATACTCTTCCCAGTGAAAACGCCGCTGAGCTGGAGCAGTTTTTGAAAGAATACAGCACAGTGATCCAACTGCCGCCAAAGACAGTTTTCGGAAAGATCGGGGAGGAGATCAAGGGTATCTACTATATCGCGCAGGGAAGGACCAGCCATTATATTCTTGGCCGGGACGGGGGCGAAAAGCTTCTCTACACGCTGTCCACCGGATGGTTCTTTGGGGAATCCATCAATTTTCTGCACGAGCCCAGCACGGTCATTTCCAAGACGGACAGCGCCACGGTCCTCTATAAGCTGGACCAGCACACGTTTAAGCGCCTGATCGACGAATCATCCTTTTTCCGCAGCGCGATTTTGCTGGATAACGCAAAAAAGATGCTCATCATGCGCCATGAAATTGAGAGCATCACCTTCAAATCGTACAAGGAGCGTCTGCTGAAGCTCTTCTACGTGGCGGCTGACCGCACGAAATTGATCGACGGTCAGTGGTATAACCAGCAAATACGCTATACCCAGAGCGATATGAGCACGATCATTGGCAGTTCGCGCATCACGGTGTCTAAGCTGCTGGGCGAATTGTGTGACGAGGGCTTTATCCGTATGCTGAACAGGAATATACAAATCAACGCACGGGTCAGCCTGGACGAGTGACCGGCTCGTTAAAGTGACCATTTTCCCCACGCATAATTCAGCAACATGCTATAATTGTAAAGACGTTTACATCTTATATTTGTGTAATATGTTTCTGGCTGCTCGACAGCGGCCCAAAATGCAGTGTATGATTGTGCCTGTCCAAAGGACGGCCCATTCGTCACTGCATTCTTTTTTTGCACAAATAATGTACATGAAACATGATGTTTGGAGCATAAGGAGGGTTTTTATGAGAGTCAAACAGCACCCTATCTTAGAGGATTGCCGGGAACCGGACACCTATATCTTCTACAATGGGGAGCGGATCCCTGCCGTAACCGGGGAGCCCATTGCGGCGGCGCTGATCGCCGCGGGGGTCCGTACACTGCGTTACACAGCAAAAAACCATACGGGACGCAGTATCTTTTGTGGGATCGGCCGCTGCAATGACTGCAAGATGGTGGTCAACGGCGTGCCCAATACCAGAACCTGTGTGACTCCCGTAGAGACCGGCATGAGAGTGGAAACGCAATATGGTCTGGGTGAAAAGGAGGAGCGGCAGTGAAAGAAACTGATATTTTGATTGTCGGAGCGGGTCCTGCCGGCCTCTCCGCCGGCATTGCCGCAGCCAAACACGGCGCCAAGGTGCTGGTAATCGATGAAAACCGCAAGCCCGGCGGTCAGCTTTTCAAGCAGATCCACAAGTTCTTCGGCTCCAGGGAGCACAACGCCGGCGTGCGGGGATTCCGCATCGGCGAGAAGCTGCTGGAGGAGACGGAGGCCCTTCAGGTGGAGGTGCTTCTCGGGTATCCCGTCTACGGAATTTTTGACGATAATCTGGCTCTGTACGGCAGCGCCAACGGCGTGCAGAGCGTAAAGGCCAAGAAGCTGATCCTGGCCACCGGAGCCAATGAAAACAACCTGTGCATCCAAGGTTCGACTCTGCCGGGGGTCATGACCGCCGGCGCCGCTCAGACCATGGTAAACCTCCACCATGTTCAGCCCGGCTCCCGGGTGGTAATGGTGGGCTCCGGAAACGTGGGCCTTATCGTCTCCTATCAGATGCTCCAGGCGGGCATTGATGTGGTCGCCGTGGTGGAGGCCGCTCCCTCCATCGGCGGCTACGGGGTCCATGCCAACAAGCTCCGCCGGGCCGGCGTTCCCTTCTATCTCTCCCATACCATCAACCGGATCATGGGCGAAGGCGGCGTGCAGCAGGTAGAGCTGGTGGAGTTGGATCACTTCCAGCCCGTCCCCGGAACCGAAACCATCCTGGACGCCGACACGGTGTGTATGGCGGTCGGCCTGACGCCCATGGTGGAGCTGGCTCGTATGGCCGGGTGCCAGATGGTGGAGATCCCCAGCCTTGGCGGCGTGCTTCCGCTCCACGACGAAGATATGCGCACCACCAATCCCAATGTCTATATCGCCGGCGATATCTCCGGTGTGGAGGAGGCCAGCACCGCAATGGAAGAGGGCCGTCTTGCCGGAATCGCTGCCGCTGAAGCCCTGGGCTACCTCACCACCGAGTGCGCAGCTCAGGAGAAGGACGCGATCCGCACACGGCTGAACACCCTGCGTTCCGGTGATTTTGGTCAGAAGCGTGCCGACGCCAAGGAGCAGATCGTGAATTATTTTCATCAGGGAGGAAAACAGTGATGGAAAGAACCCCTGGAATACCTACCCCGGAGCGGCTGGAGCAGGGCCCGGTCGCCTGTATTGAGTGCGTCCAGTGCATCCCCTGCAATCCCTGCGAGGCCGCCTGTCCTCAGAATGCCATTACCGTGGGCGCTGAGATCACCGCCTTGCCCAGACTGGACGGGGACCGGTGCAACGGCTGCGGGATCTGCATCACCCGCTGCCCCGGCCTGGCCATTTTCCGGCTGCACAAGCACTATACCGACACCACCGCGCTGGTGAGTTTTCCCTACGAGTATGTGCCCCTGCCCGAGCAGGGCGCGTCGGTGCGCTGCTCCAGCAGAGACGGCGCCTTTGTCTGCGACGGCGTAGTAAACAGCGTGCGTACCGCGCCGGCTTTTGACCATACCGCCATTGTTACGGTTGAGATCCCGAAGGAGTATCTGATGGATGTGCGCGGTATCCAGAGAAAGGGGGGGCAGTGATGGTTCCCAACGAGGACGAGATCTATGTCTGCCGCTGTGAGGAAGTTACTGTGGGCGACATCAAGCGTGCCATTGCGGCAGGCGCCCGGAGCGTCCGGGATATCAAAGTACGTACAAATGCAGGCATGGGCGTATGTCAGGGCATGACCTGCCGCAAGAACATCGAACGCATGCTGCGGGAGGCCAAGATCGATCTGGACGTCTGCTGTACCCATCAGCGTTTTCCCGTGCGGCTGCTGAACGTGAATGATCTGACCGCCATCACCAACGAGGAGGAGGGAGAGTAAGCATGTCCTTGACAGCGGATGTAATCGTAATCGGCGGTGGCGTCATCGGCAGCTCCATCACCTATTACCTTTCCAAGCGCGGAAAGCGCGTCATACAGCTGGAGCGCGACTACTTCAACAGCGGCGCCAGCGGTTCCTGCGACACCATGATCTCCCCCAATACCAAAGAGCCCAACGAGCACCTTCAGCTGGCTTTGTACAGTGTCGAGCTCTATAAAACCCTGTCTGCCGAGCTGGGTCGGGACATCGAGTATGAACAGAAAGGCTCCCTGCTTCTCATTGAGAATCAGGAGGAGCTGAACATCATGGAGGGAATCATCAAAAAGCAAAACAGTCTGGGTCTCCATTCCCGGCTGATCAGCGCTGAGGAAACCCTCCGGCTTCAGCCCGGCCTGAATCGGGACGCCATCGTGGGCGCGTCGTACAGTGAGGTTGATGCCGATGTCAACCCCTTCTGCCTCAACCTCGCATTTGCGGACCGGGCTGCTGCGCTGGGCGCCCAGACCTTTACCCATGAAGGCGTCCAGGAGATCCTGCTGCACAACGGCGCGGTAGCCGGAGTCAAAACCAACCGCAACACCTATTATGCCCCCATCGTCATCAATGCAGCCGGCGCCTGGGCGCCCATCGTAGGCAAAATGGTGGGATTGAATATCCCCATCAAACCTCGCCGGGGTCAGACGGTGATCACCGAGGCGGTTCCTCCCTTCGTCCATAAGCTCATCAATAACGCCCGTTACATCGTGGGCAAGCATCATCCGGAGCTGCTGAAGAATGACCACTCACCGAAGGCCCGAATGGGAATCGCCATTTCTCTGGTGCAGTCCCGCAAGGGCAATGTGGAGTTCGGAAACAGCCGTGAATTTGTGGGGTACGACACCTCCAACACCTATGAATGCCTGCGGGAATTGATCAAAAATGCCACTCGCATCATTCCAGGGCTGAAAGACCTCAATATTATCCGCACCATGGGCGGCGTCCGTCCCCACTCCCCCGACAGCAAACCCCTGATCGGCTTCGTTCAGGGCGTGCCGGGCTTTTTCCTGGCGGCAGGCCATGAGGGCGACGGCATCTGCCTGTCCCCCGTCACCGGAAAGCTGGTGAGTGATCTCATTGTGGATGGCAAGACGGATGTGCCCGCCGCCGCCGGCTTTGATCCCAACCGGTTTGATTTGTTTTAAGTCCTTGGACAAATGATACGTCGTACGCCCGGATCTGGATAAAAGGCGCACGATGCCGAACACCCCTGCAGAAGCTCCGCCCCTTCCGGGCAGATTTTCTGCAGGGGTAATTTTTGCCGCCGCCAACCGGCGGGCTTCAGCCCTGACCCCGCCAAGCTCCCGTGCGGGTCGGAATAAAGGGCCACAATCGAGCGGATTTCCTCCGTCGCGCTGGGGAAGCAGGTGTATCCCTTGACAAACCCCATATAAATGGGTAAAGTAAACATAAATTCTCGATAAAGTACAATGTAATAAATAGGAAATGAGAAAAATGGATAATTTACCCTTAAAAAATGACATTTTTGATCATATCAACGAGGGAGTTTACATCCTGAACCGGCAGGGAGATTATATCTACTGCAACCAGGCCTTTCTGAAAATGGTCGGCGCCACAAGGGGGGAGGCCTTGAGCCTCAACGCGTTTCAGCTGATTCCGGAGGGGCAGGTATCCTCCAGTGTAGCGGTGCAGGCATTTGAGCAGAAGAAGCGGTTGACCATCATCAACAACGTGGTTACGCCCAAGGGATACCACTACCGGCAGTTGGCCACGGCCACCCCCATCTTTGACGGTCAGGGTGAGATTGTCTATATGCTGGTGGAGATGGTGCGCCTGGACTTATTCCGCCGCCGCTATCAGCAGGCCATTCTTCAGGAGAACGAGAACACAATTGTGGTTATAGACCCGGATGCCAAGCCGGAAAACCAGAAAGAGTGCGTGATTGCCGAGAGTGTGCCTATGGTCCGTGTACTGGAGATGGCGGCTCAAGTGGCGGCGACCGATTCCACGGTGCTGCTTCTGGGGGATACCGGTACAGGCAAGGAGGTGCTTGCCCACTATATCCACGAGCACAGCAGCCGTGCCAGCCGACCTTTAGTGGAAGTCAACTGTGCCGCCCTGCCGGAGAACCTGCTGGAGATGGAGATCTTCGGCTATGAAAAGGGCGCCTTTACCGGCGCCCTGAGCACAGGTAAGGAGGGGCTTATCGAAGCTGCCGATGGAGGGATCCTCTTCCTGGATGAAATCAATTCCATGCCCATGTCCATCCAAGGCAAACTGCTGCGTGTACTGGAGAGCCGGAAAAGTAAGCGCCTTGGTGCGGTGAAGGAACGTAAAATTGACTTCCGCCTGCTGGCCGCCACCAACCAGGACCTGAAGCTCTGTGTGGAGAATGGAACCTTCCGCTCCGATCTCTATTATCGGATTAATGTGGTCCCGCTGGAGATCCCGCGGCTGCGGGACCGGAGGGAGGATATCATCCCCCTGGCTCTTTATTTCCTGGAGCTGTACTGCCAGAAATACGGTCGGCTCAAAACACTCACCCGCCGGGCTATGGAGCAGCTCCGGCAGTACGACTGGCCGGGAAATGTACGGGAATTGAAAAATGCCATGGAGCGCCTGGTTGTTACCAGCGCCAGCGGAGTGACGGAGATCGATCAGATACCTGAGTTTCTCCTAACGGAAGCTCATTCGCCGGAAGAGACCCGTATGGAGCCGGAGGTCCCCGACTGGCGCAGTACATCCCTGCTTGATTCAGATGGCTTTTCCCTGAAGCGGTATCTGGAGGACTGTGAGAAAAAAGTCCTTTCGGAGGTTCTGAAAACGTGTGGAAGCACACATAAGGCTGCGAAATTCCTCAAAATGGATCAATCCACCATTGTCCGGAAAAAACAGAAATACGGGCTTTGAACGCGACGGTATGAAAACGATGCGAAAATGCATCTGATGCAGGAACGCATCGGACAGACGGCGGGGAAATTGATGCTAAATTGCATCGGTTTTCCCGCCGCCTCTTTTTTTGCCGACACCGATTTTGCTACAGCCCCAATGCATTTGACTGCTTTCTGTAAAATTGGCACAGCCTTTGCTTTTCTATTAGACAACGGGCGGCGATCCGGAGCGGCGCCCAGGAAATCAGTGAATAAAGAGGAGGCACAATTCTGATGAGTCCCGAAGTACTGAGTATCATCGGCATTCTGCTGGGCCTGGCGATTCTGATCGTTTTTGCGCTGAAGGGAGTCTCCCTGTACGTTTTGGCGCCGCTGGCAGCCCTGGTGGTGGCGATTTTTGCAGGCGGGAATATTCTGACTGCGATGACTGAGACTTATATGTCCGGGTTTGCCACTTTCATGCAAAGCTATTTCCTGATGTTTGCCCTGAGCTCTATTTTTGCGAAAATTATGAGCGATTCCGGTGCCGCAAAGATCATTGCCCTGAAGGTAGCGGCTCTGGTGCGGAAAGCTCCTGCGAAATATCAGCGCCTGCTGGCGGTACTTTCTGTGGGTATCATGACCGCGGTCCTGACTGTCGGCGGCATCAACCTGTACTGCTGCGTGTTTGTGCTGGTGTCTATCGGCAAGGACCTGTTTGAAGAGTTCGACATCCCCTGGCACCTCTACATGACCAGTTCTCTGGGCTCCGGCTCCTTTACCATGAGCATGATCCCCGGAACCCCTGCAATTCAGAACCTGATCCCCATGGAGGTCCTGGGCACCCAGGCCACCGCTGCCCCGGTGCTGGGCATTATCTCTACCGTGCTCTGCATCGCGCTCAGCGTGCTCTATGTCAAGTACGCGCTGACCAAGACGGAGAAGCGCGGGGAGCACTTCCTGCCTACCGGCGCCAAGGTGGCGGCAGCCTCTGTTGGCGAGGAGAGCGGTGAGACCCCCAACATCCCCCTCCTGGTCTGCCTGATTCCCTCCATTGCCCTTTTGGTGGCTCTGAACGGCTTTAAGCTGAATGCGGTCGTCTCCCTGGTGGTGGCGGTGGTCGTGGCTCTGCTCCTCTTTGGCCGCAACCTTGTGAAGGAGAAAGTGAACATCGCCAACTGCTTCGCGGACGGCATCCGCAACGCCATTATGGTGCTGCTCAACGTGTGCGTGATCGTGGGCTTCGGCAGTGTGGTTTCCTCCACCGCGGGCTATACCGCCATTATGTCCGCTCTGGACTATATCCCCGGCCCTCCCATCTTCCAGCTGTTTATCGCGGTCAACATCGCTGCCGGTGTGGCTGGCTCCGCTTCCTCCGCACTGGGCATCGGACTGGGCATGTTTGCCGACAAGTTCCTGGCGATGGGAATCTCTCCCGACATTATCCACCGTATTTCGGTCATGGCTTCCGGCGGACTGGACACGCTGCCCCACTCCAGCGGCACCGCTTCCGCCCTTGGCGTGGCCCAGCTCAGCCATAAAGAGGGCTATATGCACGTGTTCTGGCTGAATACCGTCATCCCGATCGCTGTTACCGCCTTTGCCTGCGTCCTGGCTTCTCTGGGCGTTTGCTGAGACTGATCTGAAAGGAGAATAAAAAACCATGGCCAAGACTATTATCACTGCTGCACTGACCGGCGCGGTTACCCCCGCTGGCTACAATATTCCCGAAACTCCGAAGGATATCGCCGATACCGCCTATGAGTGCTGGAAGCTGGGCGCCGCCGTGGTGCACATCCACACCCGCGCGGCAGATGGATTGGGCGCCATGAACACCGAAGCCTTCGCTGAGATCGTACAGCGCATCCGTGCCCATGAGGACTGTGACGTGATCATTAACTGCACTTCCTCCGGTGCTTCTCCCCAGCATCCTGCCACCGATGAGGAGCGCTACCTGCACCACAAGATCGTTCCGGGCATTGAGATGGGTTCTTACGACGCGGGCTCTTTCAACTGGATGCCCGGCGGTGTCTTCATCAATTCTCCCCAGTTCCTGGAGAAGCTGGGCGATGTCTACATGGAGAAGGGCATCAAGCCCGAGCTGGAGATCTTTGACGCGGGCATGCTGGGCGTGGCCGACTACTTTGTGAAGAAGGGACACCTTCCTACTCCGTGCCACTATCAGTTCTGCCTGGGCGTACTGGGTGGCATGCCTGCTACGGTGGAAAACCTGCTCTACCTGGTAAAGCACATTCCTGCAGGCTCCACCTGGTCCGCGTTCGGCGTGGGCAAGGGTCACCTTCCGATCCTGTATGCTGCGCTGGCCCTGGGCGGGCACATCCGCGTAGGCATGGAGGACAATGTGGTCTACGGCTTTGACAATGAGGGCAAGAAAATCATGGCAACCAACCAGATGCTGGTCCAGCGTGCTGTGGATGCCGTGAAGGTGTTCGGCAATACCCCTGCCACTCCCGCTGAGGCGCGGGAGATCCTGGGGATCAAGCCCCTGGTGCGGTAAGGAGGAAGATAAAAATGCAGGTTTCCGATATCAAGAAAGTCGCCTGTTTGGGCGGCGGCATCATTGGCTCTAGCTGGGCCATCCAGTTCGCCATGCACGGGATGGAAGTAGTTATCCGTGATATCAATGACGAGCAGCTGCAGAAGAGCATGGACCAGATGCACAAGAGCCTGGACACCCTGGAGGAGGCCAAAGCTATCACCTCCCAGCGGAAGGCGGAAATTCTGGCCGCCGTCAAGCTGACCACCAGTGTGGAAGAGGCGGTAAAGGATGTCCAGCTGGTGCAGGAAAATGGTCCGGAGCGGCTGGACGTCAAGCAGTCCATCCTCAAAGAGGCGGAGCAGTTCCTGGCGCCTGACGCCATATATGCCAGCAGCACCTCCGGCCTGTCCATCACCGACATTGCGTCTGTGGCGGCCCATCCGGAACGCTGCGTGGGTGCCCATCCCTACAATCCGCCCCACCTGATTCCCCTGGTGGAGCTTACCCGCGGCGAAAAGACTACGCAGGAGACCGTGGACCTGGTCTACGCCTTCTATCAGTCCGTGGGGAAGGAGGCTGTGCTTCTGAAGAAGGAGTGCCCCGGCTTCATCTCCAACCGGCTGCAGCTGGCCCTGTACCGGGAGATGGTGGATCTGGTTCAGCGCGGTGTGTGCTCTGTTAAGGATGCGGACAAGGCCCTGGTTTACGGACCCGGTCTGCGCTGGGCCTTCCTGGGACATTTCATGCTCATGGAGATCGGCAACGCCAAGGGCTTCATGGGTATGATGAACATGCTCCAGGCCAACGGTAACGCCATGCTGCCCGGCATGGCCAACTGGACCACGTTGCCGGAAGATTGGAGTGACTTCAATGAGGGCGTCCAGGAGGAGCTGGCCTCCTTGCCCGACTGGGTGGGCCACAACGCGGCTCAGTGCGTGGCCTATCGTGACCAGGCGCTTATCGAAGTGCTGAAGCTGCACAAGAAACTCTAATGAATAGATTTCAGAAACAACGCTGGGTCTGCCTGATTGCCAGCATGGTGATCTGTATGTGCGCTGGCTTCGGTTACGCCTGGAGCGTGCTTCAGAATCCCATCGTCACTCAGTTCGGGTGGGCGGATTCCGGCGTGGCTCTGGCTTACACCATCACAGTGCTCTGTTCCACCATGGCCCCACTGTTTTTCGCCGGAGTGATCCGCCGGCTGTCTACCCGTCTTGGCGTGGTTGTGGGAGCGGTTCTCTTCGGCGTAGGACTCTTCCTCACCGGAAGGATGAGCCAGCTTTGGCAGCTTTACCTGTTTTACGGCGTGATCTCCGGCCTGGGAGTAGGCTTTATCTACCCCAGCATGATGGCCTATGTGGTGCGGCTGTTTCCTGACCGGTCGGGCATGGCCTCCGGTCTGGGTACCGCGGCTTACGGTTCCGGTGCCATCCTGTGGGCACCCACAGCCACTGCCCTGATGGAGGGTATGGGCATGAACAGGACCTTCCAGGTGCTGGGAATTCTGTTTCTGGCCGTGATCCTGGTCGGTTCCATCTTCCTCGCTGACCCGCCGGAGGGCTTTCAGGAGGCGATGGCTCCCGCCGCCCAGGGGACGACAGGGAGCGGCCATGACCTCCGCCGTGGGCAAATGGTACGCACGGGTGCTTTTTATCAGATGCTGATCATTTTTACCTGCGGCTTGGTGGCTGGTGTCATCGTCATCAGTCAGGCTTCTCCCATCTTGCAGCAGACCCTCAGCTATACCTCCAGCCAAGCTGCCCTCTTTGTCAGTGTGTTCTCTGCCTGCAACATGGCCGGCCGCTTTCTGTGGGGCAGCCTGTCCGACAGGCTGGGTCTGGTCAATACCGCCGGAGCGGTGTTCCTGCTGTGCATTCTGTCCATGGTCGGCCTGGCCCTGACAGGCGCGGAGCTGCTGGTGCTGATCCTGATGGGGATCGCCGCCTCCTGCTACGGTGGCCTGGCCTCGATTCTCACGCCCCTCACTGCCCGCATGTTCGGAGCAAAATATATTACGGAAAATTATGGCGTCATGTACCTGGTCTTCGGGCTGGCTAGCCTGATCGGGCCCAGCCTGGCCACCAGCTTCAAAGCCGTGGGCGGAGGCAGCTACACCGGAGCTTATGTCACTGCCGCTGTGCTGGCGGTGGTGGGACTGGTTCTCTCCCGTTTCCTGAGATCCGTGGCGTGCAAAGGAGAATGACATGGAACTGAGTAAAGTGCGTACCATTGAACAGATTGTGGCCAGCTTTCGCGATGGCCAGACCGTCGCCGTGGGTGGCCAGACCAACCAATATATGCCCGAGCGTCTGATCCAGTGCGTGCTGGACAGCGGAGCCCGCCATTTGACGGTGTACTCTATTGATTCCAGCGACCCCAACATGGGGGTCAGCCGCCTCATTGAAGCCGGACGGGTGGACCGGATCATTACCACCCATGTGGGCACAAATCCCCTGACCAACGCCCGTATCCAGAGCGGTACTCTGAAGGCAGAGCTGATCCCCATGGGGACCTTCATTGAGCGGCTCCGCTGCGGCGGTATGGGACTGGGAGGCGTCCTCACTCGGACTGGCCTGGGTACTGTGGTGGAGGAGGGCAAGCAGATCATTGAGGTGGACGGCAGACAGTTTTTACTGGAGACTGCCCTCCACGCCGATGTTGCCATTACCCGCTGCCGTCGGGCTGATCCCCTGGGCAACCTTACCTACCGGGGAAGCAGCGGTCATGCCTCGCATCCGATCATCGCTACCTGTGCCGACCTGTCTATCGTGGAGTGTGATCACTTCTGCGACTTGGGGGAGATTGGCCCCGATGAGGTAAAGGTGCCCGGCGTGTTTGTGGATATGATCCTGGTGTAAGGAGGCAGACGCATGGACAACAGAAACTTTATCGCTAAGCGGGCCGCCGCCTATTTTAAGCCTGGCGACGTGGTCAATCTGGGCATCGGTATCCCCAGCCTCTGCGGCAGCTATGCCGCCGACGGGGTGCTCTTTCAAGGAGAGAACGGTGTCATCGGCATTGGCCCCACCGTGAGCGAGGGCCTGATGAAAAATGAGCGCTTTGTCAATGCCGGCGGGGTACCCTTTATCCCCGTTCCTGGTGCCAGCGATTTTGATGTGGCCATGTCCTTTGGCGTCATTCGCTCCGGTCGGCTGGCTGCCACTGTGCTGGGTGCCCTCCAGGTGTCCGCCAGAGGCGATCTGGCCAATTGGGCCTCTCCCGGCCGTGCCTTCGGCATGGGAGGCGCCATGGATTTGTGCAATGGCGCCCAGAAGGTGATCGTGGCCATGGAGCTGGTGAGCAAGGACGGTGTGCCCAAGGTGGTCAACCAGTGTACTTTCCCCCTCACTGCCCTGGCCTGTGTAAACCATATCGTGACAGAACGATGCGTCATTGATGTAAGAAAGGAGGGGCTGCTCCTGTCGGAGATCCGTAGGGGCCATACCGTGGAGGAAATCCAGGCAGCGGTGGAGCCTGCCCTTCTGGTGGCCCCCAATCTCATTGAAATGGAGGAAGAGTGAGATGTCAAAACCTCTGAGTAAGACGGTAGTGGTGGCCTATGGCCGCTCTGCCGTGGCAAAATCCGGAAAGAAAGGTGCCCTGCGGGAGATGCACCCCATCGACATGGGAGGACTGGTCCTCAAGGGTGTGATGGAGAAACTGCCTCAGCTGGATCCCGCCCTGGTAGAGGATGTGCTCCTGGGCTGCGCAATTCCTGAGTCTAAGCAGGGCCTTAACCCTGCTCGACTGGTGGCTGCCCGGGCCGGCCTGCCCTATACTGCCTGCGGCCTCACCGTGGACCGTTTCTGTTCCTCCTCCCTCCAGGCGATAGCCCTGGCCGCCTGGCAGATCGAGGCGGGCCAGGCGGACTGCGTGGTGGCCGGTGGTATTGAGTCCATGACCGCCCTGCCCATGACCCTGGACCGCAGTGCCGACCTGGATACAGGAACTGCATCTATAGAGAAAGAAGGTGTGCTGCAGTGGCAGATATGAAGCAAATCCGCGAATTTGCCGTCAAGTGGTATGACAAATTCAGCGATAAGAAATCACCACCTACACCAGAGAAATTTACAGCGCCAATGTCCTGGAAGTCGAAGCAGGCACCAATGGATTCCAGGGTGGCGACAGTGGTCACGGCAGCCGAGCCTACATCCGCATTGAGGATATGGGTTCTACCGATATCCGTGTTAATCCCTTGGGGCGAGACGGTGATGAGGGTTTTGAACTATTCCTCGGCGGCGACTGTGAACTGGAGACCATGATCCGTGCGCTCAAGTTTATCACAAAAGCCCTGGAGGACGGTGCCAAGGAGGTGCATGACTGATGTTCACGCTGTATAGTGCAGATTTCATCAATGCCCCAAGCAACTGCTCCTATCCCCACAAAGTCGAGGTAACCGATCCTGCCAGTTTTGCGGAAGCGGTCAGCCGCGACTATGTCTGCGCCGAGTACATGAACAATTACCGCAACGGTGATAATTTCCTCGGCTCGGACTGTCTGCCCGTGGACTGCGACAACGACCACTCCGAGAACCCTGCCGATTGGGTCACTTCGGCTGATGTTCAGGCGGCTTTCCCCGGCATTACCTTTGCCGTTCACTACAGTCGCTTCAATATGCGTGAGAAAAACGGCAAACCCGCTCGCCCCAAGTTCCATGTCCTGTTTCCCATTGAGTATATGACGGACGCCGCCGCATACAGCGAAATGAAGAAACTGGTCAATACCATTTTTCCGTATTTCGATACCAAAGCCCTGGATGCTGCCCGTTTCTTTTTCGGAACGGTGAACCCAGAGGTCGAACTGTACCCTGGTGATATGACCTTAAGTGAGTATCTGTCCGCAGAGTATTTTGACGCGGATATGCCCGGTGGTTCTCACGGTGGCACACAGGTCATTCCCGAAGGAAGCCGTAATGCTACCATGTCCCGCTTTGCCGGTCGCGTCATCAAAAAGTATGGTGACAATGACACCGCTTTTAGTAAATGACCATTACAGACCGCTACCCCAAGTTAAGAAAATCGAATGGAGAAAGCATTATGAGAGAAAAAGCAATCGAGCAAAAATTAACGCTGATGGTAAAAAAGCAGGGCGGCATCTGTCCGAAGTTCGTTTCTCCTGGATTTGATGGGATGCCGGACAGAATCGTCCTTTTGCCCGGTGGCTGTATGGCTTTTGTGGAAGTAAAGGCCCCAGGGAAAAAGCCACGGGCATTGCAGACCTCCCGCCACGCACTCTTGCGGAGGTTGGGATTTCGGGTCTATGTCCTGGATAGCAAAGAGCGGATCGGAGGAATTCTTGATACCTTCCGTGCCGAGGTCAAGGCTCTGCTTACCGCTGATGTCAAAGAGGATACAGAGGACACTTCCGAGCCTGTGGTGACCTATCCTGAAAAGCTGACTTCCGGCTATTACCGTGTGCGTAAAGCCTGGAAGGACAGCAAGTCCCAGGTGGGCGCTTACCGTGTTCTCGCCAATGCAAAGGCGGCAGCGGACAAGAACCCCGGTACCTATGTATTCACCAATGATGGTGTTGCTATCTATCCTGTGGATGGTGCCATCGAGTCCGATGATGCTGACTACCGCGTCCACACCGTGGTCAAGGGTGACACCCTCTGGGATATTGCCGCTCTGTACCTTGGCAAAGGCAGCAGATACCCGGAAATCAAGAAACTGAACGGTCTGACATCCAATGTCATCTACAGCGGTTGGAAACTGAAAATCCCTAACTAACCACGAAGCCCATCGAGGAGATGATTTCTCTTCGGTGGGCTTATTTTTTTGCAATTTTTCTGTTCAAATGCCATGTTCACCTCCAGTGGGTAGTGAGGAACCCCCTCGGATTGGAGGAACCCACTATGACGGATTTGCAGAGGAAACAAATCAAAACCTTGCGTTTACAGGGCATCGGCTATGTAAAAATCGGTGAGATGATCGGTATTTCAGATAATACAGTACGCTCATTCTGCCGCCGAAATGGTCTGGGCGATACGGCAAAGAATACGGTTGCTTGCAAGCAATGCGGAAAGCTGATAAAAATCATCCCCAAGCAGAAACCCCGAAAGTTCTGCTCGGACGCTTGCCGGACTGCCTGGTGGAACAGCCACCCAGACTGCGTGGATCGGAAAGCGGTTTATGAGTACACCTGCGCTCACTGCGGTAAGCCGTTCACTGCGTATGGTAATAAAGGGCGTAAATATTGCAGCCATGAGTGCTACATTGCCGACCGCTTCGGAGAGGAGTGTGGCTGCTGTGACTGATGCCTATCGTGCCAGACTGGAAGACTACCTGGCAACCATGCTCCAGGCAAAACGGATGCTGTCGTTGGGGATTATAACCCCGGAAGATTACGCCATAATTGATACAATGCAGCGTGAGGAATTTGGAATATCTTCGTGTAGTTTATATCGCGGGATTGACTTGATATACGATGGTTTCAGAGGTAATATGTCACACTACGAGGAGGTGACAAAATGCCCAGAACAATAACCATTGTACCAAAACCACCGAAACTGGAACAGAAAAAGCGAGTCGCAGCCTACGCCCGTGTGTCGAGCGGCAAGGATGCAATGCTCCACTCGCTGTCTGCACAGGTCAGCTATTACAGCGACCTCATCCAGAATCACGATGACTGGCTCTATGTCGGCGTGTATGCTGATGAAGCCAAGACCGGCACAAAAGAATCCAGAGCAGATTTTCAGAGACTGATCGCTGACTGCCGTGCCGGAAAAATAGATATGGTGATTACAAAGTCCATCTCCCGCTTTACACGAAACACGGTCACGCTTCTACAGACCGTCCGTGACTTCAAAGCTTGGGGGGTGGACATTTTCTTTGAGGAGCAGAATATCCACACACAGAGCTCCGACGGCGAACTGATGATGACCATCCTGGCATCCTACGCACAGGAAGAAAGCCGCTCCGCCAGTGAGAACCAGAAATGGCGCATCAAGCGAAACTTCGAGGAAGGGATGCCGTGGAACGGGGCCATGCTCGGATATCGGCTGAAGAACGGTCGGTACGAGATCATCCCAGAGGAAGCCGACATTGTGCGCCGCATTTACGATGAGTACCTTTCCGGCGATGGCTACCTTACCATTGCCAAACGGCTGAATGAGGACGGCATTCCATCACGCTTCGGAAAGCAATGGGGTCAATCAGTGATTTCCAAGATACTCAGCAATTACACCTATACGGGAAATCTGATTTTACAGAAAACCTTTCGTGAGAACCACATTGCCAAAAAGACCATCATCAATAACGGTGAACTTCCGAAGTACCACGCAGAGGACGCCCACGATGCCATTATCGACATGGAGACCTTTCAGGCGGTGCAGGCAGAAAAAGCACAACGGGCAGCTCGGTTCATCAAGAAGCCAACACCCAAGAAAACATACCCGTTCACAAGCCTTCTGGTTTGCGAGGGCTGCGGTAAGAATTATCGCCGCAAGGTCACGAAAACGGGTCCCGTCTGGGTCTGCGGTACATTCAATTCAATGGGCAAAGCTGCCTGTGCTTCCAAGCAGATCCCCGAAGAAACCCTGCAGGCAGTGACCGCAGAAGTGCTTGGGCAGGTGGATTTTCCAGAGGAATTACTCCGCAGGCTGATAAAGAGCATTCTGGTCTGCAATGAAAATGTGTTGATTTTCCGCTTTTATGACGGTTCGGAAGTCACACGGAAATGGAAAGATCGCTCACGCAGCCAAAGTTGGACGGACGAGATGAAGGCAGCCGCCCGTCAGAAAGCCCTGGAAAGAAGGAACCAGAATGCCTAAAGTTACAATGATACCCGCAACCATAAACCCACTGACGCACCTGCCTTCGGTGGCTACACGGAAAAGACGTGTCGCCGGATACGCCCGTGTTTCCACCGACAGCGATGAGCAGTTCTCCAGTTATGAAGCCCAGGTTGATTATTACACCAAGTTTATACAATCCAAGCCGGAATGGGAGTTCGTAAAAGTCTATACGGACGAGGGCATTTCCGGCACTAACACCAAGCGCCGTGAAGGGTTCAAAGAGATGATCGCTGATGCCCTTGACGGACAGATCGACCTCATCGTTACCAAGTCGGTCAGCCGATTTGCGAGAAACACGGTTGACAGCCTGGTCACAATCCGAAAGCTGAAAGAAAACGGCGTAGAGTGCTACTTTGAAAAAGAGGGCATCTACACCTTTGACGGCAAGGGCGAACTGCTCATCACCATCATGTCCTCTCTGGCACAGGAAGAAAGCCGCAGCATTTCCGAAAACATCACCTGGGGACAGCGCAAGAGCTTTTCCGATGGCAAAGTGCATCTGCCGTACAAACGTTTCCTCGGCTATGAAAAGGGCGAAGACGGACGGCCTGCGGTCGTTGAGAGCGAAGCAAGGGTCGTAAAGCTGATTTATGGGCTGTTCCTTGAGGGCAAGACCCAGGCGGGCATTTGCAAGTACCTGGAGGAGTTGGGCATCCCGTCACCGGGTGGCAAAGCAAAATGGAGCAAGACTACGGTCACCAGTATCCTTCAGAACGAAAAATACAAGGGTGATGCACTGCTCCAGAAGAAGTTTACGGTGGATTTTCTGGAAAAGAAAATGAAGCCCAACGAGGGTGAAGTTCCGCAGTATTATGTGACGGGTAGCCATCCCGCCATCATTGAGCCGGACGAATGGGAGCAGGTGCAGGCAGAGTTCGCCAGACGGAAGACCCTGGGCAAAGCCTACAGTGGAAAGAGCGTTTTTTCAGCCAAACTGGTCTGCGAGGACTGCGGCGCCTTTTTCGGCCCCAAGGTCTGGCACTCCACCGACCAGTACCGCCGCACTATTTGGCAGTGCAATGGCAAATTCGCAAACGAGGAACGCTGCCACACCCCCGCACTGGACACCGAAACCATACAACGGCTTTTCATAAAAGCCTATAATCTGATGATGCAGGATCGGGTGCAGATCATAAAGCAATGCGAAGCATGGCGTGAGCGGCTGATGGATTTCGGAACACTGGATGCCGACATTGAACGGCAGCTTGAAGAAACCCAGGTGGTTGCCGAACTGGTCAAGGCGGCAGTCAAGGAAAACGCATCCACGGCGCAGTCCCAGGAAGCCTACCTCAAAAAGTACGAAGCTCTCGTCAAACGGTATGAGACGGCGGCTGCGGAACTGGAGCGGTTGCAAAGCCTACGCACTGCCCGAAGTCACCAGGACAAGAAAATGGCACTTTATATCCGCACCCTCAAGAAACAGCCGGAAGTGATGCACGACTGGAACGACACCATCTGGACGGTGATGGTTGAAAAGGCCATCGTTCACAAGGATGGACAAATCACATTTGTTTTCCAGAACGGCACGGAAATCAAAACTACGCTCTGAAGCAGTGAATGCCAAATATAGCAAGGCGGTGGAAGAATTTGATTTCTTCCACCGCCTTGTTGGTGTGTTGCTTATTTATTGCCCTTGATTACTCAGTCAGCGCCCTCCAGAGGAAGGTCACGATCTGGGCGCGGGTGCAGTCGTTGTTGGGGCTGAAGGTGGTAGCACTGGTGCCGCCGGTGATGCCGTTTTCAGCAGCCCACAGAACTGCGGTGTTGTAGTAGGCGTCAGCCGCCACATCGGTGAAGGGATTCACGCTGTCAGAGGCGGGAGACTTCTGAGAACGCCACAGGAAGGTGACGATCTGAGCGCGGGTGCATTTCGCGTTGGGGGTAAAGGTGGTGTCGCTGGTGCCCTTGGTGATGCCATTCTCAACGGCCCACAGGACCGCATCGTAGTAGTAGCTGCCCTCAGCCACATCGGTGAAGGGATTCACACTGCTCTTGGGAGCGGGGCTGCCGGCAGCACGCCACAGGAAGGTGACGGCCTGGGCACGGGTGCAGGTGGCGTTGGGTGCGAAATGGGTAGCATCGACGCCGCCGGTAATGCCCTTTTCAGCAGCCCACAGCACCGCGTCATAGTAGTAGGCGTCGGCGGGGACATCCACGAAGAAGTTCAGCATGGAGTTGTCCTCCATGAAGGTGGCCTTCACGGTGACCTTGGAGGCGGGCATGGTGAAGGTGTACTTGCCGTCCTTCTCAGTGAGCTTCAGCTTGTTGCCGTTCTTGTCGGTGACAGTGATGGTCTCCAGGGTGTAGCCCTTGTCGGGGGTGACCGTCAGGGTGACGGTATCGTCCTTGGCTGCAGTCCTGGCAGAAGCGGTCATGTTGCCGTTCTCAGTCTCTGCGATGGTGATGGCATAGGTGCTGACACCGCTGCCACCGCCGGAGGAACCGCCGCCGCCGCTACTGCTGCTGCCAGAAGACTTTTTGGCAACCGTTACGCTCGCGGTCACGGTATCATCCAGACTGTTGGTGACAGTATAGGTGACAGCGTCAGTCGTGCTATCGTTGGTGGGGAAAGTCAGCACGGCCTTTTGCTCCGTGTCGGTTCCGCTCGTGGTAGCAGTAATCTCGTCCGTTGCTTTTACAACAATACCGTCAGACAGGTTTGTACCCGTGATCGTAAATTCCACATCGCCGCCGGAAGCGGTGAGGCTCTTGGTGGTGGGGGTCATGGATTCGATCGTCGCGCTGCTGTCCGTAACAGTGATGGTCAAGGTATTGGAAGTGATATCCTCGGCCGATGCGGTTACCGTATAGACACCGGCGGAAGGTACCGTAAGCACACCATTGTCGTCAATAGCAGCGCCTTCGTCATTGCAGGTCCAAGTCAAGGTGGGGATGGAAGCCCAGTCCGCACCGTACTGATCCTTATAGCTGATCGTCAGATCAGCCAGGTTCAGCATCGTCGCAATCTTATAGTCAAGGGTGGCTGTTTCCGGGATCTGGATCGTAGTCAGTTCCCGGGCGGGCAATGCAGTGACTTCAACCCACTCAGAGTAGACAGTTCCCGTCTTTGCCCGGACGTGGAAGGTGCCTTCCTTGGTGAAGGAGATCTGGTTGTCCTCAACCTTGATTCCCTTGGATGCCAGTTCCTTGGCCTCCCACACAACGGGGCGGCTGATTTCTTTACCGGTGCCGTCTTCCACGGTGACCGTCAGACCATCGGTACCCTCAATGGCCTTCGCAGGATCGCCGACGATGCCGCTCAGTGTGCCGCTGACCCGGATGCTTCCCTTGTCAAACGGAATCTCCGAGACATTGACCTCGATCGTGGCTGTGGAAGCCAAATCTCTATTTCTCGTACAGGCCGTAGGACGTTCCGCCGTTGCGTAACAATCCTCATTGATCATGTACTTCAAATAGACGGTACCGGAAGTCTCTCCGGCGATCAATTTGGTATGACCCGACACAGGATTGGTCTCCAGCTTGGCGACAGAACTGTCCGTCAGCGGGTCCCCGTTCTCATCTACCAGAGTCCAGTGGCCTTTATCCTGGTTGAAGCCGTAATAGGCCGCATTCTTGGCGTTCAGACCTTCCAGCTCGATGGGATCCACATACAGATACTCGCCGGAGGAGAGATTGTACTCCATGATGTCCTTTGCGGTTTTGACGGTGCTGAGGGCGTAGATCGGCGCAAGACCGCTGACTTCATTGTTCACGGTCTTATACACGGCCGTAAATTTCGCGCCGGTAGAGGCCATGGGGGCGGTGGCCGTCAGCTTGTTTTCAACGAGGCTCCACAACTCACTATGGGCATTGTACAGATCGCTCCAACGGATGCCGTTAGGATCGGTCAGCGTGTACTCGATCACGCCGCGCTGATTGAGATCCTTCCTTGCGTTGGCCCCGAAGGTGGCCAGCACCTGGGTCTGGCAGGCTGCGTTGTTGCTGCTGGGATCCAGGGTATACTCCACGATGGTCACGGTGAAGTTCAGCGCCACGGGGCAGTTGTAGTTCGTGGTCGTAGTCGTCTTGCCGGAGGTCTGCTTCATCATGACATTGGTGTAGGGGGGAAGCTCCACAGACACATTATAGGTAGTGGTCTGCTCATCGGAGCAGGACTTTTCCTCCGACCAGCCGTTTTCGATCGTCTGGGAAGCGGTAAAGCCGATCCCGACACTAAACTTGCTGTTCAGCGCCGTGACCTCGTAGCCCAGATTGATGCTCTCCTCAAAGCCATAGGATTTGCTGCCGTTGATCTCGCTGGTGGCTGTCGAGGAGGTGGTGTTCGAGATCTCCTGCTGGGCGCTGACCTGTGCATCGGTCATGTTTTTCACGCTGGAGGCGTAGGTGGTACTGTCCGGCGTATCCTCGATTTCGGTAGACTGATAGAATTCGCCGCTATCCTCTGGCAGGATCGTGGTGACGGAAAAATCGCTGAACAGTGCACCGAGCGCCTGATAGTGGCCCTTTTTATTGGTGCCGCTGGTCTTGTACGCACCGGTCACCATCCAGTAGACGTCGCCTTGCTCGGTGTCGTCCCACAGCGTCTCATTTTTCCTGATGGCGCCATCACTGGGATTATCACGATATTTGTCTTTTCTGCCGCCGCCGGAATTCCGATACCAGGAGAACATCCGATCTTCCATGGCATCTGCCGCCGCGGACATGGAGTTCGCGTAGACAAGTCCGCTGGAGCGGACATTATAGCTGTTGTCTCCATTGGATCTATTGGCGGAATAAGTGCCGGTGCTGCCAGTATTATAGGCCAGTCCGTAGGGAATCACGTTGTCGAACTGGGTTTTGAATTTCCCGGTGTTTGTGCCTCTGCCCTGGACATCCTGGATGCAGTAGGCCAGATACTGCCACAGCGCTGCCGTAGACTTTCCGTCCAGTACATCGTTTTTCGCGGACAACATATCCTGGATAAACAGCCTGGTGCTGTTATCAAAGTACTTACTGTCCGCTCCGAAATATGTAACGCCGTCGACGATGTACCGCTGAGCAATGGGAGCGGGCGGATTGTCTTCCCCGGTCTCCTCCTTCTCATCCGGATAGCCGATGGTGCATCCGTCTGCGTGGAAATAATCATCTTCCTCCGCGTTGTACGTCAAATAGCCGCACTCCGTGCAGTACAGATCGCTGTCGTTATAGGGGCAGTTTGTGTTGCTGTGGGTATACGCTGTGCCGTTGTAGCTCACGTCGCAGCTATTGGGGCAGTTGAAGCGGCAGGTTGCCGTGTGCGTGCCGTCATCCTTCCCGCAGATGGTACAGCGGGCATCGACCGCAAGGGCCGTTGCGGGCAGCAGGCTCAGTACCATAACGAGAGCAAGCAGGCTGCTGAATATTCGTTTTTTCATGGTGTTCCTCCTTTTTTATATGATAGCCTTTCGAAATCTCCGACCCATTGAAAACACTGGGTTTGGAGGTTCCGTTTTTGTTGAAAGCACCCGTTTTTTTCGCAAAAAGCACTTGATAAAGGGCCTCAAACGTGAGGCGTTTCACGCCCAAATGACTTTTGCGAACGGGGTCGATTTCAACGTTACCGATTTATCCGGGCGGCCATGCGGCCTGCCAGAATATCGTGGTTGAGCAGCTGCGCAGCCACTATGACGATCCGGCAGGACTGCCGGATGTGCTGTTGGACATTGCCCATTTTGGCTGCCGCCTTGCTTTTTGTGCCTGACCGCCTCCTCCCATAGTCCGCCTCTGGGTTCGCCGGGAATGCTGCTCAAGATTCCGAGAGGCTATTTATTCGGTGGTGTGTTCCCGCTCCGCCATAGAGAGAAGCTCGTCATGGCTCAGCTCCACATTGCCGAAGCGGACGAAGATGCCGTTTGTAACAGCGCTGGCCCAAACCTTCGGGTCAGCAAGCGGGAGAAACCGAATCTTATCGAGATACGGCTTCATGTCCAGCAGCAGACGAGCCCCAGACACGAAATCCACCTGTAAAATGTAGTCCGGCAGCGGCGCGACGGCTGTAAGATACCTTCGGCCCAAATGTATCCCTCCTTCCTCAGTGGTTCCATAGATAAAAACATCCACCATACAATGATTGTATGGTGGATGTTAAGAAAAAAATATTAACCAAAGGTTAGGTT
Source organism: Flavonifractor sp. HCP28S3_F3 (assembly GCF_052065355.1). Classification (NCBI taxonomy): domain Bacteria; kingdom Bacillati; phylum Bacillota; class Clostridia; order Eubacteriales; family Oscillospiraceae; genus Flavonifractor; species Flavonifractor sp. HCP28S3_F3. Next base: position 129,783 of record NZ_JBQHUF010000004.1, on the reverse strand, counting down.
TTTTGCGAAAGGAGCGCCAGCAGCCGCGCTCTTTTGCTTCGGGCATCGCCCTCGATATGCAGCTTGGAGTAGATCTGGTTGATGTACTGCTTGACGCTGCCCTCGGAGAGAAACAGCTTTCCCGCGATCTCGCGGTTCGTCAGGCGCTCCGCCATCAGAAGCACGAGCTCATATTCCCGCTCCGTCAGGGCGGCGAAAGCCATGGGCCGGCCAGTGTGGTTTTTGCGCTGTTCCGCTGCTTCACCCAGTTCCACGATCTTTTGCACAAGGCCGCCCTGCATTTCCTGCGTGAGCAGGGGCTTCAGATAGCGGTAATTTTCCACGAAAGGCATGACAAAACCGTCCGGCGACCCGTCGGCAAGAGCTTGGGCCAGCAGATCGCGGGCCTCCCGGTGCTTGCCCAGCAACTCGTATGCCGCAGCCACCTGAATGCGGACGTGCAGTGCCACCAACGCGTAGTGCATAGCTTCGCACACGGCCAGCTGACCCTCGCTGCGGCCGATGACCTTGGCGTAAGAACCCTGCGTGAGGTACACCTGATTTTCGATCAGTTCCATCATAGGCTTGCCCGGCGCCAGAAAATGTATTGTGGAGAGCTGATGCTCCGCAAAAACAGAAGGAATTTTATCCGTTTCGCCCAGCAGAGCGTGATAATAGGCGCTTGTGGCGCTCCAGATGTTCAGCCATGTGGCATTGTGCTTGCCCAGCAGAGCCGCGCGGCGTTCCTCGAAGGAATAGCGCTGCTCCATATCCATATGCAGGGAGAGCCGCCGTGCCAGAAAATCACAGCACAGGGCCATGTTCTCCTGCCCGTTGCCCTCGATCTGGGCATAGGCGCTTTCCAGCTCGATATGCGCGTCCGTGAAACGGCCCTGCATGAAGGATGCCTCTGCCCGCATGATGGTTTCCGCACCCTGTCCGTGGCCATCGGTGATCTTATAGTAATGGGGCATACACTCGTCCATCTCTGCAAGCTCGCTTTGCAGCTCGCCGGGCGCGCGATAGTACATCATCAAAACTGACGGCGAGTTAAAGGTCCAGCCGCCGCTTTTCTGTATGCTGATGGCAAGGCGGGACATCTGGCTGCTGGCGCTGCGGTGCAGACGGCTCATGGCGCTGATGTCGTTGTAGCAGAGGAAGCTCATGATCAGGTCGCACTCGCCCAGCAGGTTGCCCCGCTCCTGTGGGGACATCTCGGGCTGCTCCCGTATGGCGGTCAGCAAAAGCTCCTTCAATTCCAGCATTTTGGGGATATTCCGCCAGTTGAACATGCTGCGCATCAGCACAAGGAGCGCCAGAGGATGCGCTTTCAGGGTGTAAACGGGACACTCCGCAATGGTGTCAAGTACCGTCTGCGGGTTCAGCGAGGAAAGCAGAATGCCTGCGTCCTTTTCCACAACACGCAGCAGGGAGTCGTAATCCCCGCTTTTCCGATAGGCGGTCAAGGCTCGTATGTACTGCTGATGCTCCTCATACCATGCGCCGAAACATTCACGGCAGCGCACCTGCTTCTCTTTCGTCAGTGTCAGGAAGGTGCGCTCGGCACACTCCTTCATCATGTGGTGAAAGCGATAGGTCACGCCGTCCGGCAGGCAGGTTACGAAGGCGTTCTTGGCGGTCAGCACCGCCAACAGTTTTTCCGCGTCAGCGTCCTCGGTGACAAAACGGGCCATCTCCACAGTGAATTCATCGGCAAGACCCATGACTGCCAGAAATTCCCGCTGCTTTTCCGGCAGCGGGTCGATCATGGCGGCGGTGAAGGTGGCGTAAATGTCGGAGTTACGGTCGGGCAGCGCACCGCGCTCGGAAAGCGTCCGAAGATTCAGATAGACAGCAGAAAACCAGCCCTCACTGGAATAGAGCAGAGAATCCACCTGTGCATCGGAGAGGCCGACTCCGCAGCGGTGGGCATAAATGGCAAGCTCCGTGTGGTTCAGCCGCAGCTGCTCCGTGCCGATTTGATATACCCTGTTTCCCAACCGGACGACCTCCGCGGCGGGCAGGAAACGATCCCGGCTGGCAACGATCAGATGCACATTGCCGGGCAGGCGGTTTGCAAGGGTGCAGAGAAAACGAGAGACGCGATTGTCCGTCAGCAGGTGGAAATCGTCGATGAACAGGTAGCAGGGTGTTTCCCCCGCCAGCTCGCGGCAGAGATCGTCTGCCAGCAGTCCCCCTCCGGCAGTATCCGTGGGACAGGCGTAGTCCCGCAGGAAGTCAAAGCCCGCCCGGGCAAAAGCGTCCTGCACACTCTTCCAGAAGATAGCGAGGTTGTCGGAGTACACGCTGACACGGATGATCTGCGGCGCTTCTGCTCTGGCTCGCTCTTCCAAATACCAGTTTACCGCCGTGGTCTTGCCGTAGCCCATGGACGCGATCACCGCAGTCAGGGCACAGCGGGAGATGGGCCGCAGACTCTCCTGCAAGCGCTCGGATATGTAGATGGTGTTCAGATTCCATTTCTATTTTGGCATGGTGTTCACCTCCGGCTTATTTTACTCGCGGGACGGACGGCTTTTTCGCATCCTCAGGAATTGCCCGGGAGCGCCCGAAGCGTTCTGTTCCCGGAACGCACCCCTGCGATATATACTAATTGACGCGGCGCTCTGATATGCCCTATTTGCAGGAAGCTTCCCGTATAGAGAGCTGACCTTTCATACGCTGCGTCGTTCTGTTCGACATAACCATATATAATATATTATATGCGAACATCCTCATTTTTTCAAGAATCCGGAGTTAATTGTTACTGACGGATTGTTCTTGATTTGAAGAAAAAAGAAACTGAAGGGATAATGAAAAAGTGCACACCCCTTGGCTCAAAGTGCACACCCCACAGACCTTTCGTTAAAAGATTTAGCGGGGGAAAACTGAAAAGGCTCCACGGTGACCATTTCTCGGTTACCGTAGAGCCTGCTTTCGTTAAATCGTATAGGAAAACCCTTGCAAACAGGGGCTTTTACAAAAAGAAACTGGACACCCGCTTCGATACCCATTGTATCAAAATTGGTGTCCAGTTATGGTTGCGGGAGGAGGATTTGAACCTCCGACCTCCGGGTTATGAGCCCGACGAGCTACCAAGCTGCTCTATCCCGCGATATGGTGCCGGAGACCGGGATCGAACCGGCACGGGATTACTCCCACGGGATTTTAAGTCCCGGGCGTCTGCCAATTCCGCCACTCCGGCGTGGAGGGCATCCAGTCTCGTAAGTGCTCAACTAGAATACCACATAGGGCTGCTCTTGTCAAGATAAAATTTTCATTTTTTCAGCGACGGGAATCGTGCACATCTCCCGGGGGCGTTGACATATACTGATGTGTACATCACGCAGGAAGGAGGACCCCCTATGAGAGGCTGCCATTATGACGAAACGGTTCCCCATACCGACCCCAAGGGAGACGTGGATGATCTGATCTTCTGTGCCGACCAGAGCTGGTCAGCCAGCGACCGATAAAAAACCGCCGCCGACCGGCGGTTTTTTGATGCCCGCACTTTACATTCCTGCCGCTGTTGGATATAATAGTAGGGCTATTTTATGGAAATGAGTGTGGAAATACATGTTACAGTTCGACGAATATAAGGTGAAGCTCAATAACCTGCGGCCGGAGCTGGACGATCTGGATCAGGCCCTGGGCCTGGACGCTGCCCGTCAGGAGGCTGAGATGCTGGAGTCGGAGAGCGCCTCCGACGGCTTCTGGGACAACCTGGAGAAGGCCCAGAAGGTCCAGCAGCGGGTGAAGAACCTGCGGGACAAGATCGAGGGCCAGGAGAAGCGCAAGACCCAGTGGGAGGATCTGATGACCCTGTGCGAGCTGGGCAACGAGATGGAGGACGAGAGTTTGGTGCCCGAGGTGGAAGAGGGCTTTGCCAAGCTGGAGTCCGCCATTGAAGAGGCCAAGCTGTCCACGCTCTTTACCGGGGAGTATGACAACTCCAACGCCATTCTGACCTTCCACGCCGGCGCCGGCGGCACCGAGGCTCAGGACTGGGCCCAGATGCTCTTCCGGATGTACACCCGCTGGGCGGAGCGCCACGGCTTTACCTGCAAGACCCTGGACTATCTGGACGGGGACGAGGCCGGCCTGAAGAGCGCCACCATCCTCATTGAAGGTGAGAACGCTTACGGCCATCTGCGCAGCGAGCACGGCGTGCACCGGCTGGTGCGTGTGTCTCCCTTTGACGCCAACGCCCGGCGGCAGACCTCCTTTGCCGCCATCGAGGTCATGCCCGACCTGCCCGAGGACGCCGACGTGGAGATCCGGCCCGAGGACTACGAGATGCAGGTGTTCCGTTCCTCCGGCGCCGGCGGTCAGCACATCAACAAGACCTCCTCCGCCGTCCGACTGATCCACCACGCCACCGGCATCGTGGTGTCCTGCCAGACCGAGCGCAGCCAGTTCCAGAACAAGGACACCTGTCTGCGGATGCTGCGGGCCAAGCTGGTGGAGCTGAAGATGCAGCAGCACGCGGAGAAGATCTCCGACATCAAGGGCGTGCAGCTGAAGATCGAGTGGGGCAGCCAGATCCGCTCTTACGTGTTCATGCCCTACCAGCTGGTGAAGGACAACCGGACCGGCTATGAGACCAGCAACGTCAACGGCGTCATGGACGGCGATCTGGACGGGTTCATCAACGCCTACCTGAAGGCGGAGGCCACCGGAAACTGGGCGGAAAAATAAAATCTGGAAATGTGAGGGAGCCGCTACAAAAATAGGCGGCTCCCTCTGTTTTTCTTTGCAGAATCTATACAAATTTACACCATCTTTTCTTTGGAAGCGCTTGTAATTTTGGTTACAATTTGTTACCATTAACACGAGTCAATCAGACCCAAAATATGCTAAGGAAAGGCGGTATGAAGGATGAAGAAAAAGGCAGGCAAGTTCCTGTCTCTGCTGCTGGCAGCAGCGATGGTGTGCGCTCTGGCGCTGCCCGCTTCCGCGGCTGAGGAGACCGGGAACGAAGACGGCGTCGTGGTTCTGTATACCAATGACGTACATACTTACATCGACAACAACGTGGGGGAGGGCAATGAGAACGGCCTGACCTATTCCAAGGTGGCTGCCCTGAAGGACAGCTATGACAACGCTCTGCTGGTGGATGCCGGCGACCATATCCAGGGCACGGCCTACGGCTCCCTGGACAAGGGCGAGACCATCCTGAAGCTGATGAACGCCGCCGGCTATGACGCGGCCACTCTGGGCAACCATGAGTTTGACTACGGCATGGCGGGGTGCATGCAGGCCATCGAGTGGGCTGAGTTCCCCTATCTGTCCTGCAACTTCTATCATGAGAAGGACGGCGTGGCCGGCGATCCGGTGCTGGACAGCTACAAGGTCTTTGAGGTGGATGGTGTGAAGGTGGCTTTTGTGGGCGTCACCACTCCTGAGTCCTTCACCAAGTCCACTCCTGCCTATTTCCAGGATGAAAACGGCGACTACATCTACGGCATCGCCGGCGGCGAAGACGGTTCCGCCCTGTATGCCGCGGTGCAGAAGGCCATTGACGCCGCCTCCAAGGAGGCCGACTATGTGATCGGTCTGGGCCACCTGGGCGACGACCCCGCTTCCGAGCCCTGGACCTCTGAAGAAGTGATCGCCAACACCACCGGCCTGGACGCCTTTATCGACGGCCACTCCCACTCCACCGTGGAGATGAAGGAAGTGACCGACAAGTCCGGCGATACCGTGGTGCTGAGCCAGACCGGCTCCTATCTGAACGCTGTGGGCAAGATGACCATTGCCGCTGACGGCACCATCACCACCGAGCTGCTCACCGGCGAGGACCTGGCGGACCTCACCCCCGACGCGGATGTGAAGGCCATTGAGGACGCCTGGGTCACCGAGGTGGACAACCAGCTGGGCGAGGTCATCGGCCACATCTCCGACACCCTGGACAACTACGCTGCCGACGGCACCCGTCTGGTGCGCAGCCAGGAGACCAACACCGGCGACTTTGCCGCCGACGCTCTGTACTACCTGTTTGACAACATGGACCTGGATGTGGACGTGGCCATCATGAACGGCGGCGGCGTGCGCAACGAGGCCATCACCGGCGATATCTCCTACCTGACCTGCAAGCAGATCCACACCTTCGGCAACGTGGCCTGCCTGCAGACCGTTACCGGCCAGCAGATCCTGGATGCCCTGGAGTGGGGCGCCAAGGACGCTCCCGCTGAAAACGGCGGCTTCCTCCACGTCTCCGGCCTGAAGTACACCATTGACACCTCCATCCCCTCCACCGTCCAGAAGGACGAAAAGGGCGTGTGGACCGGCGGCCCCACCGGCGAGTACCGTGTGAAGGACGTGCAGGTGCTCAACAACGAGACCGGCGAGTATGAGGCTCTGGATCTGACCGCTTCCTACAACCTGGCGGGCTACAACTACACCCTGCGGGACCTGGGCGACGGCTTCGCTATGTTTGACGGCGCCGTCAACGTGCTGGACTACGTGATGGAGGACTACATGGTCCTGGCCAACTATGTCCAGTCCTTTGAGAACGGCGAGGTCACCGGCTACGCCGCTCCCGCCGGCCGCATCAAGGTGCTATACGCCGACACCGACTTCAACGCCTGGTATGCCGAGGCTGTCCGCTACGTCACCGCCGAGGGCCTGATGAGCACCACCAACGGCTCCAGCTTCAGCCCCGCCGCCAACGTCACCGTGGCCAGCGTGTACCAGATGCTCTACAACATGGAGGGCAAGCCCGCCGTGAAGGAGACCACCGTTGCCGGTACCGAGGGTCAGTGGTACGCTGACTGCATCAACTGGGCTGCTGAGCAGGGCCTGTATGTGGCCGGCAGCACCTTCGAGGGCGACCGTGCCGCTACCCGTTCCGAGGTGGCCCGCATCTTTGCCGACTACTCCGCCTGGAAGGGCATTGAGGCTCCCGCCGACGACGGCTCCATGAAGGACAAGGTGCCCGACTACGACAAGATCCCCGAGCCCGACCTGATGGGCATGACCTTCTGCTACTACGCCGGGCTGATGACCGGCAACCAGAACCATGAGCTGATGCCCACCAGCCAGCTGAGCCGCGCTGAGTTCGCCCAGCTGCTGATGAACTTCGATGGGTTCCTGGCCGAGCAGCTTCCCGCTGCTGCGTAATCAACCGCATAACAAAAGGGACGCCGCATAAGCGGCGTCCCTTTTTAATTTGTTTTGGTTTAATGATTCAGCAGGCGGACGCGGAGCACGCCGTCCAGGGCACGGATCTCGTCGGCCACGTTGTCGCCTACCCGGCTGCCCACATCCACGATGGTGTAGGCGTAGTCCTTCTTGGACTTGTTGGTCATGTTCTCCACGTTGACCCCGTCCTTGGACAGAATGCCGGTGATGTTGGCGATGGCGCCGGGCACGTTCCGGTGGATGATGCACAGCCGGGACACGCCGCTCCACTCCTGCACCAGGGTGGGCAGGTTGACGGAGTTCTTGATGTTGCCGTTCTCCAGGTAGTCACGCAGCTGCTGAGCGGCCATAACGGCGCAGTTCTCCTCGCTCTCGGGGGTGGAGGCGCCCAGGTGGGGGATGGCGATGACGTTCTTGCCCTGGAGGATCTTGTTGTTGGGGAAGTCGGTGACGTAGGCGGCCACCTTGCCGGACTCCAGAGCGGCCAGCATGTCGTCGTCGTTCACCAGGCCGCCGCGGGCCAGGTTCAGGATGCGTACGCCGCCCTTCATCATGTGGATGGCGCCCTCGTTGATCATACCCTTGGTCTCGGGGGTCTGGGGTACGTGAATGGTGATGTAGTCGCAGTTCTTATAGATGGTGTCCAGGTCCATGGCCCGGTGCACCAGGCGGGACAGGGACAGAGCGGCGTCCACGCTGAGGAAGGGATCGTAGCCGAACACGGTCATGCCCAGCTTGGTGGCGATGTTGGCCACCTGCACGCCGATGGCGCCCAGGCCGATGACGCCCAGCATCTTGCCGGACAGCTCCGGGCCTACGAACTGGCTCTTGCCCTTTTCCACCACTTTCTCCACATCGGCGCCCTCGGCCAGCTGGGCCTTGACCCAGGCGTTGCCCTCGGTGATCTTCCGGGAGGCCAGCAGCAGGCCGCACACCGCCAGCTCCTTTACCGCGTTGGCGTTGGCGCCGGGGGTGTTGAACACCACGATGCCAGCCTCGGAGCAGCGGTCGGTGGGGATATTGTTGGTGCCCGCGCCCGCCCGGGCGATGGCCCGCAGGGCGTCGGGGAACTGATACTCATGCATGTCGGCGGAGCGGACCAGAATGCCGTCCTCGTTCTCCACGTCGCTGCTGATGGAATAGCGGGTCTGGTCCAGCACGGACAGTCCCGCAGGGGAAATTTTATTCAGAGTTTTGATACGAAACATCGTCCTCGTAACCTCCATATCTTTCGTTTCCGCCTGGCGGCGAAAACTCAATCATTCCGGTACTCGTCCTCTCCCCGGCAAACCCGTTTCACTGGGCTTTGCCGGGGACCCCGATATTTAATTGTTCTTATCGAAAGCCTTGATGAAGTCGCACAGCTTTGCCCCACAAAAGGCAGGCCTTTTGCGGGGGCCCCGGATTTGACTTCCTTGGGCGGAGTGAATCCGCCCTGCGGCAAGATTTTGGCCAAGGGCCAAAATGCTTGTACGCGGCATAAGCCGCGCCCCGCTTTGCGGGGCCCCGGGGGTCAGCCGGCAGTTGCGTATTGTTAGTTGTTCTTATCGAAAGCCTTGATGAAGTCGCACAGCTTCTCCACGCCCTCGGTGGGCATGGCGTTGTAGATGGAGGCGCGCATGCCGCCCACGGAGCGGTGGCCCTTCAGATTGGTAAAGCCGGCCTCCACGCTCTCCTTGACGAACTTGGCGTCCAGCTCGTCATTACCGGTGCGGAAGACCACGTTCATGTCGGACCGGGAGCCGGGCTCCACGGCGCAGGTGAACAGCTTGGAATTGTCAATGACATCATACAGCATCTGGGCCTTGCCGTGCTTGATGGCCTCCATGCCCGGAATGCCGCCCTGCTCTTCCAGCCAGTCCAGCACCAGACCCAGCATGTAGATGCACCAGCAGGGCGGGGTGTTGTACATGGAATCCTTGTCGATCATGGTCTTGTAGTTCATCATCAGCGGAGTGTAGGGCAGCTCGTTGCCGGCCAGCTCCTCCTTGATGATGACCACGGTGAGGCCGGCGGGCGCCATGTTCTTCTGGGCGCCGGCGAAGATGATGCCGTACTTGCTCACGTCCACCGGGCGGGACAGGATGTCGGAGGACATGTCGCACACGATGGGCACGCCGTTGGTCTCAGGCACATACTGCCACTCGGTGCCGTAGATGGTGTTGTTGGCGCAGTAGTAGAAATAGCTGGCCTCAGGATCCAGGGTGATCTGATCCTGGGTGGGGATGTAGGTGTGGTTCTTGTCGGCGGAAGAGGCGGCCAGGTTGATCTGGCCGTACTTCTTGGCCTCCTTGTAGGCGATGTTGGAGAAGTTGCCGGTGACGACGTAGTCGGCCTTGCCGGTCTTGCCGATGAGGTTCAGGGGCGCCATGGAGAACTGGGTGGAGGCGCCGCCCTGCAGGAAGAGGACCTTATATCCTTCAGGCACGTTCAGCAGCTTGCGGAACTTGGCCTGGGTGTCGTCAAAGATCTTCTGGAACACTTTAGATCGATGGCTCATCTCCATAACGGACATGCCGGATCCCTGATAGTTGGTGATCTCTGCACCGGCACGCTCCAGAACCTCCAGGGGGAGCATAGACGGACCTGCGGAAAAATTGTACACGCGCTGGGTTCCCATGATGATGGCCTCCTCGTTTCTATTTTGTGTATCCACGTGGGACGAACACACTTTACTTGGATAAAGACCATTATAGCCAACAAAGTATAGAACTGTCAATAGCGTGGAATGACCAAAAGCGGAGGCTGTGGGGGAAAAACTTTGTGAATGTTTCAACGAACCCTTTGCACTGAAAGGACATTTATGATACAATGCTTTTGAATTGAGAGTTTAGTTTCCCCATGGGGGGAGAGGAGAGAGACTGATGCGGCTGTCCGAAATCAAACGAATTTTGAACGCCGAGGTTTTATGGGGGGAGGAGCACCTGGACCGGGAGGTAATCTCCGCCTGCGGCAGCGACTTTATGAGCGATGTGCTGGCCTATGTGAAGAATCAGGCGCTGCTGCTGACGGGACTGGTGAACCCCCAGGTGGTCCGCACGGCGGACATGCTGGAGATGAAGTGCATCATCTTCGTCCGGGGCAAGGTGCCCGGGCAGAGCATCGTGGATCTGGCCAGGGAGCGGGACATCGTGGTGATGACCAGCCCCAAGCGGATGTACGAGGCCTGCGGCCTGCTTTACTACAATGGATTGCGAGGGAACTGCGATGGAGACGATTAAACTGGTATACCCTGTGGAGGGCGGCGACCTCATCGAAGCGGGAGAGGCTTCCAGCAAGATGAAGCTGACCCTGAAGAAGCTGGGACTGCCTCAGGATGTGATCCGCCGGGCGTCTATCTGCATGTATGAAGGCGAGATCAACATGGTCATCCACGCCGACGGCGGTCAGGCCGAGGTGGAGGTGGATACCGATCAGATCGTGATCCGCATGCAGGATACCGGTCCCGGTATCCCCGACGTGGCCCAGGCCATGCAGGAGGGCTTTTCCACCGCCGGGCAGACCGCCCGGGAGCTGGGCTTCGGCGCCGGTATGGGCCTGCCCAATATCAAGCGCTATTCTGATGAAATGACCATTGAGACCGAACTGGGGAAGGGAACCACCGTAACGGTGCGTATCAAGATTCCGCAGTGAGCGCATATTCAGGCAAGGAAGGGAGGTGCGGCACATGGCAATGAGACATTCCGTGGTCATGGATCATAAGCGCTGCCGGGGCTGTACCTCCTGCATCAAGTGCTGTCCCACCGAGGCCATCCGGGTCCGGGGCCGCAAGGCCACCATTCTGCCCGACCGCTGCATCGACTGCGGCAACTGCATTCGGGTCTGTCCCCACAAGGCCATCAAGTCGGTGGGCGACAGCATGGACATTCTGAAGGAGTACGAATACTGCGTGGCTCTGCCGGAGCCGGCGCTGTACGGCCAGTTCCACCACCTGGACAACGTGGACGTGGTGCTCAACGCCCTGCTGAAGATCGGCTTTGACAAGGTGTATGAGGTGGCCAAGGCCGCCGAGATGCTCTCCGACTACGAGCGGCAGTCCATCAAGCAGGGACCTCCGGCGGTGACGCCCCGGATCTCGTCCTCCTGCCCCACGGTGCTGCGGCTCATCCGCATGCGCTTCCCCAAGCTGATGGACCATGTGGCGGACACCATCCTGCCCATGGAGCTGGCGGCCATCCTGGCCCGTCGGGAGGCGGCGGAGGAGACCGGCCTGCCTCCGGAGCGCATCGGCGTGTTCGCCATCGTGCCCTGCTCCTCCAAGGTGACCGCCGCCCGGGTGTCCGAGGGCCTGAGCCAGCCGGTGCTGGACGGGGCCTTTGCCATCCGGGATATCTACCTGCGGCTGCTGGGTCCCATGCGGGAGCTGGAGGAGGTGGAGCCCATGGCCTCCGCCGGCATCATGGGCCTGGGCTGGGCCTCCTGCGGCGGTGAGAGCACCGCCCGTCTGGGCGAGCGCTGCGTAGCGGTGGACGGCATCGAGAACGTGATCCAGATGCTGGAGGAGATCGAGGACGGCCGCCTGCCCGAGGCCGACTTTCTGGAGCTGTCCGCCTGCACCCAGGGGTGCGTGGGGGGCTGCTTCACGGTAGAAAACCCCTACGGCGCCAAGATGCGGATGAAGGGCCTGATGAAGGGTCAGCCCGTGTCCCGCAACCGGTTCACCCTGGAGGGAGCCGAACGGGACATTGTCCGGCGGGATAAGCAGCTGCAATACCTGCCCACCTTCGTGCTGGACCACGATCGGGAGATGGCCATCAGCAAGCAGCGGCGGATCCAGGAGCTAGAGTCCCACCTGCCGGGGCTCCACTGCGGCTCCTGCGGAGCGCCCTCCTGCCACGCCTTTGCGGAGGACGTGGTGCTGGGCCGGGCGTCCGTGGACGACTGCATCTTCAAGGTCCGGGAGCGGATGCGCACCATGGCGGGCAAGGAAGAGGCGGACGACTATCTGCCGCCACCCTTCCGGCGGTGCCAGACCGATACATCCAGAAGATAAGCCACAGGCCGCCTGACCGGAGACGTGTCATGGCGGCCTGTTTCATACCATAAGAGGAGGAACGGAACATGACGGTAACACAGCTGAAGGACGCGCTGGGCTGGAAGGTTTTCCACATGGCGGACCCGGACCGACCGGTGACGGGGGGCTACGCCGGGGACCTGCTGAGCTGGGTGATGGGCCGGGCCGGCCAGGACTGCGCCTGGCTGACGATTATGTCCAACCAGAACGTGGCGGCGGTGGCCCTGATGGCCGACGTGGCCTGTGTGGTGCTCACCGAAGGGGTGGAGCCCGACGCCGATCTGCTCCGCCGGGCGGAGGAGAAGGAAGTGACCCTGCTGGGCACCGGAGAGGACACCTATACCGCCGCCTGCCGCCTGGGAGGCTGCCTGAAATGACCGGACTGACCGGAAAGGAGGGGCGGTATCTGTGAAGTTTTATTATGATCTCCACCTCCATTCCTGCCTGTCGCCCTGCGGCAGCGACGAGATGACCCCTGCCGACCTGGCGGCCATGTGCGCCCTGGCGGGGCTGGATATCGTAGCCCTTACCGACCACAACACCTGCGGCAACTGTGCCGCCTTCTGTCAGGCAGCCAGGGAGCGGGGTCTGCTGGCTCTGGCGGGGATGGAGCTGTGCACCCAGGAGGATATCCATGTGGTCTGCCTGTTTCCCAACCCGGAGCACGCGGAGCAGTTCAGCGCCTGTGTGGCTGAGCACCTGCCGCCTTTTTCCAACGATCCGGAGATCTTCGGCCGGCAGATCTACATGGACGCGGAGGATACTATCCTGGGAGAGGAGGAGCGGATGCTGGCGGCCAGCACCGACATCTCCCTGGAGGAGGTGCCCGCCCTGGTGGCATCCTACGGCGGCTTCGCCTTCCCCGCCCATATCGACCGGCCGTCCTTTTCCCTGCTGGGGGTGCTGGGTCTGTGGGACCCGTCTCTGGGGTTCCCTCTGGCCGAGCTGTCCCACCGCTGTCCGCCGGATTTTACCCAGCGGCCCGACCTGGCCGGCCTGCGCTTTGTTACCAACTCCGACGCCCATTATCTGGAGCAGGTGTGGGGGGCTGAGCACAGCATGGACCTGCCCGAACCCACCCCGGAAGCTGTGCTGGCCTGGCTGTCCGGGAGAAAGTAAAAACAGTTTAATAGACTAAGTTTTTCTTTACAAGGAAAAGGGAAAATGATATACTTTAGGCAACTAAAATGTTAGAACATCCAGTCTCATTTAGGTGCAGGAAAGAGAATCCTCACAAATGGAACAGACAACTTCTGCTGCATCGGCCCTGTGGCCGATGCAGCAGATATTGTAAGAAGAAAAAGTTTGATTAGTAAACGATAAAGTTCAGAAAGGAAGGACGCATCCATGCCAAACTGCAAGACCGTCGTTCCCTACCGGGGCACGCCTGAGCAGGAGGAGCGCCTGCAGAAGGTGATCGCCGAGCACAAGGGACAGCCCGGCGCCACCATGCCGGTGCTTCAGGCCGCCCAGGAGATTTTTGGCTATCTGCCGGAGGAAGTACAGATCATGGTGGCTCAGGGTCTGGACATTCCCCTGTCCGAGGTGTACGGAGTGGCTTCGTTCTACGCCCAGTTTACCCTGAACCCCAAGGGAAAGTATCAGATCTCCATCTGTCTGGGTACTGCCTGCTACGTCAAGGGCGCGGCGGCCATCCTCAACGCCGTGGAGCAGAAGCTGGGCATCGCCCCCGGCGCCATCACCCCCGACGGCAAGTTCTCTCTGGACTCCTGCCGCTGCGTGGGCGCCTGCGGACTGGCTCCGGTCATGATGGTCAATAACGATGTCTATGGCCGGCTCACCCCCGATCAGGTGGGTCCGATCCTCGATATGTACAAATAAGGTGAACTTATGAAGGAGATTGCCCTCTATACCCTGGATATTGCCCAGAACTCCATCACCGCCCAGGCAAAGCATCTGGGCGTGGAGCTGGTAGAGGAGGAGGGAAATATCACCCTCACCATCACCGACGACGGAAAGGGCATGAGCCCCGAGCTGCTGGCCCGGGTGAGCGACCCCTTCACCACCACCCGCACCACCCGGAAAATGGGGCTGGGGCTGCCTCTGCTGCGCATGGCGGCGGAGCAGACCGGCGGGACGCTGTCCATTGAGAGCACCCTGGGTGTGGGCACCACGGTGAAGGCCGTCTTTCGGGCGGACCACATCGACTGTCCCCCGGTGGGGGATATGCCGGGGAGCATCACCCTGCTGCTCCAGGGCGCGCCGGAGGTGGAACTGAACTACACCCATCGGGTGGGAGCGGCCCAGATCGGGCTGGCCACCAGGCAGCTGCGGGAGGAGCTGGGAGACGGCATCTCTCTGGCGGAGCCGGAGGTGATCCTCTGGGTCCGGGATTACTTACAGGAACAGGAAGCGCTGTTACGAGATAATAAGGGGATGAAAGCATGAAAAGTCTGGCGGAACTGCGTGCCATCCGGGAGCGGATGGAGAAGCAGATCGATTTGCGTGACTCCGGCGACGACCGCATCCGGGTAGTGGTGGGTATGGCCACCTGCGGCATCGCGGCGGGCGCCCGTCCGGTGCTCAACGCCTTCTTGGAGGAAGTCAACAAGCGGGAGCTGAAGAACGTAACGGTATCCCAGACCGGCTGTATCGGCGTGTGCCGGCTGGAGCCCATCGTGGAGGTCTATGTGCCCGGTCAGGAGAAGGTCACCTACGTGAAGATGACCCCCGACAAGGTAGCCTCCATCGTCAGCGAGCATCTGGTGAACGGCCGGGTGGTGGAAGAGTACACCATCGGCGCGGCGGAATAAGGGGAGGGCAGTGAGATGAGCTTGGTTCGTTCCCACATTCTGGTGTGTACCGGCACCGGCTGCTCCTCCTCGGAGAGCCCCAAGATCATTGAGGAATTTGAGAAGCAGCTGGTGGCCCAGGGCATGGACAAGGAGGCCAAGGTGGTACGCACCGGGTGCTTCGGCCTGTGCGCCCTGGGACCCATCGTCACTATCTACCCCGAGGGTGCCTGCTACACCCATGTCACCGTGGACGACGTGGAGGAGATCGTCTCCGAGCACATCGTCAAGGGCCGCATCGTTCAGCGCCTGCTGAACAAGAACGGCGGCGGCCAGGGCCCCGCCACCTCCCTGGCGGAGACCAACTTCTATAAGCATCAGTTCCGCATTGCCCTGCGCAACTGCGGTATCATCAACCCCGAGAGCATTGACGAGTACATCGGCGTGGGCGGCTACGAGGCCCTGGGCACCATCCTCACCGAGGGCGTTGCGCCCCAGCAGGTCATCGACACCGTGAAGGCCTCCGGCCTCCGGGGCCGCGGCGGCGCCGGCTTCCCCACCGGCATGAAGTGGCAGTTCACCGCCGACGCGGTGAGCCCCGACGGCATCAAGTACGTCTGCTGCAACGCCGACGAGGGCGACCCCGGCGCCTTCATGGACCGCTCCGTGCTGGAGGGCGACCCCTTCAGCGTCATTGAGGCCATGACCATTGCCGGTTACGCCGTGGGCGCCCACCAGGGCTACATCTACGTCCGGGCGGAGTACCCCATCGCCGTCAAGCGGCTGGAGACCGCCATCGGCCAGGCCAAGGAGTACGGCCTGCTGGGCAAGAACATCTTCGAGTCCGGCTTCGACTTCGACCTGGAACTGCGGCTGGGCGCCGGCGCCTTCGTCTGCGGCGAGGAGACCGCCCTCATGCGTTCCATCGAAGGTCACCGGGGCGAGCCCAAGAACCGCCCGCCCTTCCCGGCGGTGAAGGGCCTGTTTGACCGGCCCACCCTGCTCAACAACGTGGAGACCTACGCCAACATCACCTGGATCTTCAACAACGGCGCCGACAAGTTCGCCGCCATCGGCACCGAGAAGTCCAAGGGCACCAAGGTGTTCGCTCTGGGCGGCAAGATCACCAACACCGGCCTGGTGGAGATCCCCATGGGCACCACCCTGCGCACCGTGGTGGAGGACATCGGCGGCGGCGTCCCCGGCGGCAAGAAGTTCAAGGCCGCCCAGACCGGCGGTCCCTCCGGCGGCTGCATCCCCGCCAGCCTCATTGACACCCCCATCGACTACGAGTCCCTGGGCGCCATTGGCTCCATGATGGGCTCCGGCGGCCTCATTGTCATGGACGAGGACAACTGCATGGTGGACATCGCCAAGTTCTTCCTGGAGTTCATCGTGGACGAGTCCTGCGGCAAGTGCGCCCCCTGCCGCATCGGCACCAAGCGGCTGCTGGGCCTGCTGACCAAGATCACCGAGGGCAACGGCGAGCCGGAGGACCTGGACACCATCGAGGAGCTGTGCAACCACATCAAGCAGTCCGCCCTGTGCGGCCTGGGCCAGACCGCCCCCAACCCGGTGCTCTCCACCCTGAAGCACTTCCGGGACGAGTATGAGGCTCATGTGTATGAGAAGCGCTGCCCCGCCGGTGTGTGTAAGGCCCTCATTCAGTACGTGGTGGATCCCACCAAGTGTAAGGGCTGCACCCGCTGCGCCCAGGGCTGTCCCACCGGCGCTATCTCCGGCGCGGTGCGTGCTCCCCATATCATCAACCAGTCCAAGTGCATCAAGTGCGGCGCCTGTATGGACCACTGCCGCTTTGACGCCATCAGCAAGCAGTAAGGGAGGGAACGGACATGGACGAAAAGATGGTATCTCTGCGCATCAACAACATCCCCGTCACCGTTCCCGCCGGGACCACGGTGCTGGAGGCGGCTCGCTCCGCGGGCTTCAATATCCCGTCCCTGTGCTTCCTTAAGGGCATCAACGAGATCGGCGCCTGCCGTATCTGCGTGGTGGAGGTGAAGGGCGCCAAGAGCCTGGTGGCCTCCTGCGTCTACCCCGTGGCCGAGGGCATGGAGGTATTCACCAATACCGAGCGGGTCCGCAAGTCCCGCCAGCTCACCCTGGAGCTCATTCTGTCCAACCACCGGATGGACTGCCTCACCTGCGCCCGCAACAGCCAGTGTGAGCTGCGTCAGCTGGCCAGCGACCTGGGCATCGACGCCGTGCGCTACGCCAGCGACAACATGTACCCCCAGATCGAGGACTCTGCGCCCCACCTGGTGCGGGACAACTCCAAGTGTGTCCTCTGCCGCCGCTGCACCGCCGTGTGCCGTGCCACCCAGGAGGTGGGCGTCATCGGCTGCAACGACCGCGGCTTTGCCACCCACATCGGCTGCGCCTTTGACCGTGACCTGAACGAGGTGGACTGCGTCTCCTGCGGCCAGTGCATCGTGGCCTGCCCCACCGGCGCCCTCAGCGAGAAGGACGATACCGGCAAGGTACTGGCCGCCCTGGCCGATCCCAAGAAGCACGTGGTGGTGGGTCCTGCTCCCTCCATCCGGGTTACCCTGGGTGAGTGCTTCGGTATGCCCATCGGCACCAACGTGGAGGGCAAGATGGTCACCGCCCTCCGCCGCCTGGGCTTTGACAAGGTGTTCGACGTGGACACCGCCGCCGACTTCACCATCATGGAGGAGGGCACCGAGTTCCTCAGCCGCCTGAACGGCGGCGGCAAGCTGCCCCTCATTACCTCCTGCTCTCCCGGCTGGATCCGGTACATGGAGCAGCACGCTCCCGACATGATCGCCAACGTCTCCACCTGCAAGTCTCCCCAGCAGATGTTCGGCTCCCTGGTCAAGACCTACTACGCCGAGACCATGGGCATTGACCCTGACGACATCTTTGTGGTGTCCATCATGCCCTGTACCGCCAAGAAGTACGAGGTCCGCCGTGAGGAGCAGCGGCTGCCTAACGGCTGCATGCCGGTGGACGTGTCCCTCACCACCCGTGAGCTGGGCCGCATGATCACCCAGGCGGGCATGCTGTTTGACCACCTGCCCGACGGGGAGTTTGACGAGATGCTGGGCATCTCCACCGGTGCCGCCACCATCTTCGGCGCCTCCGGCGGCGTGATGGAGGCCGCCCTGCGCACCGTGGTGGAGGAGCTCACCGGCGACGGCATGGCGCCTCTGGAGTACCATGAGGTCCGCGGCATGGAAGGCGTCAAGGAGGCCAGCTATGAGCTGCCCGACCGCACCGTGCGGGTGTGCGTGGCCTCCGGCCTGCACAACGTGAAGCTGGTGCTGGACGGCATCCGGGACGGCTCCCTCCACTATGACTTTGTGGAGTTCATGGCCTGCCCCGGCGGCTGCATCAACGGCGGCGGCCAGCCCATCCAGCACGCCGACGTGCGTAACTTTACCGACATCAAGGCCCTCCGCGCTGCCGCCCTGTACAAGCAGGACGAGGGGATGGAGTACCGCCGCAGCCACAAGAACCCTGTGGTCCAGACGGTGTATCACTCCTACCTGGGTCAGCCCGGCGGCCACAAGGCCCACGAGCTGCTCCACTGCACCTACATCAAGCAGAAGCGCTATCGGGTATAATGAGAGAAAACGGCCGGTCCCAAAAGGGACCGGCCGTTTTTTTATTTGGAGCGGCTGAGCTTGATGCAGGTCAGGCAGTAGGTGACCTGGAGCACCCCGAAGAGGATCAGCACCATCAGGACGGGGAGCAGGCCGATGTCAAAGGAGAAATTCAGCACCGTGAGTACCACCCACAGCACCAGACAGGTGCCGGTAGCTATCCGGAAGGCCTGATAGGCCGCCTGGCCCATCTGGGCTTTTTCCGCCTCGTCGCAGCTGTCCATCCACTTTTTCTGGAATTTGACGTCGTACACGCTGCCCTGTTTCTCCGGGTTCATCCGCCGGGTCAGGTCGATGGCCTTCTGCTGGAGCAGGACGATCAGGACGATGGAGACCAGGAACAGAACGGTGGTCACCATGACGGCGTCGCAGAGAAAGACCGCCGACAGAAAGAAAAAGTCCGCCACGGTGGCCAGGGTGGTGAAAAGGAGCACATAGCTGAGGGTGACCTCAATGCCCTCCGCCAGAGCTTCATCCTCGCCGTCCCACCGTTCATACCGGCCTTTGGCGGAGCGGTACAGCCCCAGGCCGATGCCCAGCAGGATCACCGAGCATATCGGAATGCCCCAGGGCACCACCGCCCCCAGCACTCCCGTCAGACCCTCCGCCGCCCAGCCGGCCAGGCCGGAGAACCCGGCGATACTGACGAAAAAGCCGCCGATGCCGCCCAGCAGAGCAAAGAGCAGCAGGGTACCAAAAAACCTGGGCAGAGCCTTGCGGTTTTCCCGGGCAACCTGATCCTTCATCTCATTCATCCTCCTCATAGCAGAAAATATCCTCCACGGTGACGCCGCACAGCTTCGCCAGCTTCAGGGCCAGGGTGACAGAGGGGGAGTAGTCTCCCCGCTCGATCTGGCTGATGGTCTGCCGGGATACCCCCGCCATGCGGCCCAGCTCCTGCTGGTTGACCCCAAGCCGGGCCCGGTGCTCTTTCAGCCGGTTATAGAGTGGCATGCTATCGCCTCCTGCTTGACAACTATCTCTGTCAGAATGACAATTATCCTTGTCAAATGTAGGATAGCATTGACAAGGAAACTTGTCAAGAGGGAAAATAAAAAAGACCAGCTCCGTGAGGAGCTGGTCTTTTCTGCTGTGGGTTTGGATCAGCCGGCGTTGCCGTTGCCGGGGTCGGCCTTGTCGGCGGTGAGGGTAAGCACACCGTCGGTCTCAACGGCGCTGATGCCCAGCAGGGTGTTGATGGTCTCGGCGGAGAAATAGTAGTTGCCGCCGATGAGCAGGCCGGAGACCTCCACCGGCGCGCCGTCCACCATAACGGTCAGGGTGGCGTAGTCGATGGCGGTGCCGTCGGCCCGGGGAGCCAGAGGTTCGGCGGTGTATGTACCGCCCTTGGTGAGGACCACGCCGTCCTTCCACTCCGCGTTGAAGGCGGCGGTAGTGCCCTTGAAGGCCACGGCCAGGTCGCGCAGGCGGTAGAAGGTGGTGCCGCCGCTCACCGCGCTGTCGGCCTGAGACAGGGTGCCGTTGACGCTGACGTTGCCGGCGGGACGGGCGGAGGCCAGAATGGCCTCGTAGTCATTCAGGTTATAGCTCTTGTCATAGGGGGTGTCCAGACGGCCGGCGTTCACCAGGTCGATGATCTCCTGGCGGCGGGGATCGCTTTCGCTCAGGTCCACGCCTACGATCTTCCAGTTGTTGTCCACCTCGGGAGCCACGGGGGAGTGCTCGGCGAAGTAGGCCACCAGCATATCACGGATGGAGTTGGGGGATTCCCAGTCCCGGGTGCCGGAGATGATATTTTCGCTTTTCAGGGCGGAGGAATAGCGGTAGTTGTTTACAGCCAGGGTGAGCTCCTGGTCGTCCTGGAGGGGCTGGCCGTGGAACATGACGTTGCGGATGCGCTGGCCTTTGGGCTGGCTCAGGTCGATCTCGTAGTCCACGCCGGCGAACATGTCGTAGAGGTAGTCGGGGTACTCCGGGTCAAAGGAGATGTTGATGTCCCCGGGCTGCCACTGGTTGTAGCAGGCGGCGGACCACTCCATGTAGGCCTTCAGCTCCGCGCCGGTAACGGTGACCCGGTAGAGGGTGTTGTCGAATTTATAGATATTGAAGATGTTGCCGTAGTTGATCTCGCCCTGAGGCAGGTCGCTGGTGTTCTTGAACAGGGCGGCGGCGGACACGTCGGCCCCGGAATTCTCCAGCTGGACCTTGTTGATCAGGTCCATCACGGCGGTATCCATCAGACGGCCGGCGGGCAGGCCGCTGATCTCATCCTCAGGCTGGAACTTGGCGGTGGTGGAGCCCAGGACGCCGCCGCCCTGGTTCTCGTCCCCGCTGCCGCCGCCGTTGATGAAGTCGATGGTGCGCTGATGGGCCTGAGCCACGATGGGCAGCTCCCGGAGCTGGGCGGAGGGCTGGTAATCCGCCATGTCCACGATGGTGACGGCGGTATCCACCACGTTGTTGTCCCCGTCCAGGGTCACGTCGAACCGGGCCACGTCCCGGCCGCCGTTGCGCACGCCGCCTACCACGGCGTCACCCTGCTTCTGGTTGACCACGGTGTGGAAGTGGCCCACCTGGAGCACGTCCACCTCCGGGTGGTCGTCCAGGATGGTCTGGGCGGCGTCGGTGCCGTTTTCCTCGTCAAACTCCGCCACCAGGCCGGTGTGGCAGGAGACCATGATGATGTCCGCCTGATCGCCGATCTGGTCGATGCAGCGGCCCACCGCGTCGGACAGAGCCTCAAAATCCAGGCTGGCCACCTTCTCGTCGTCCCAGATGGGGATGTTGGGGTTGGTGACGCCGATGATGGCCAGCTTGATGCCGTCCCGCTCCACAATGGTGTAGTCCCCCACGAACTGCTCGCCGGTGTCCTTCACCGTCACGTTGGCGGCCAGCAGGGGGAAGTCGGCCTGGGATTGGATGCGGTCCACCAGCTCCAGACCGAAATTGAACTCGTGGTTGCCCAGGGTCATAGCGTCATAGCCCATAAAGTTCATGGCGGTGATAACGGGGTGCTCACCCTCCTCCTTGTTGTACAGGTCGTCGGAGAGGATGGTGCCCTGAATGGTGTCGCCTCCGTCCACCAGGAAGGAGGTGACGCCCTCCTCCGCCCGCACCTGCTGGACATAGGTGTAAATGCGGGCCATGCCATTGTTGGTGGTTTCGGCATTGTCCTCGTAAGAGTAGCCCCAGATGTTGCTGTGCAGGTCTGAGGTGGCCAGGATGCTGACATGCTTCTCCGCCGGTTCCGCCGCCAGAGCCGCGGAGGACAGAGAGAGCGTAAGGGCCGCGGCCAGGGCCGCGGACAAGAGTTTACAACGGTTTCGGTTTCCCATGGGTGTGAACAGACTCCTTCCAATCGTTTCTTTCAAAGAGAATAGAACGGTATTCAATATACCATGGGAAGGTAGGAGCGGAATAAAGGCGGGGTAAAGACTTGGTAAGAAAAGGCGCGGCGGGGGAAAATCCCCCGCCGCCCGGCGATCTGTGCAATTGGTGTCCGGTCTCAGCCGGCGTTGCCGTTTCCGGCGTCGGCCTTGTCGGCGGTGAGGGTGAGCACGCCGTCGGTCTCAACGGCGCTGATGCCCAGCAGGGTGTTGATGGTCTCGGCGGAGAAATAGTAGTTGCCGCCGATGAGCAGGCCGGAGACCTCCACCGGCGCGCCGTCCACCATAACGGTCAGGGTGGCGTAGTCGATGGCGGTGCCGTCGGCCCGGGGAGCCAGAGGCGCGGCGGTGTATTCACCGCCCTTGGTGAGGACCACGCCGTCCTTCCACTCCGCGTTGAAGGCGGCGGTGGTGCCCTTGAAGGCCACGGCCAGGTCGCGCAGGCGGTAGAACACCGTGTCGCCCAGGCCGCTGCTCACCGCGCTGTCGGCGGAGTACAGCACGCCGTTGACCACCACGTTGTT
The DNA here is from genome assembly GCF_052065355.1 of Flavonifractor sp. HCP28S3_F3. NCBI lineage: Bacteria > Bacillati > Bacillota > Clostridia > Eubacteriales > Oscillospiraceae > Flavonifractor > Flavonifractor sp. HCP28S3_F3. Next base: position 107,376 of record NZ_JBQHUF010000004.1, on the reverse strand, counting down.
GGCCTCATTCAGGTTGATGCTCTTGTTGTAGGGGGTGGCCAGCTCACCGGAGTTGATCTTCTCGATGTAGGCGGCCCGCTCCGGGTTGTCCTTCTGCAGGTCCACGCCGGTGATCTTCCAGTTGTTGTCCACCTTGGGCTCCAGGGGATCGTGCTCAGCCAGATAGGCCACCAGCATGTCCCGGACCGAGGCGGAGGACTCCCACTCCTTCTCGCCGGAGATGATGCCCTCGTTCTTCAGGCCGGTGTAGCGGTAGTCGTTGACGCACAGGGTGAGGGTCATGTCGTCGGTGAGAGGCTGACCCTTGAAGGTCACATTCTCGATCCGCTGACCGGCGGGCTTGGACAGGTTGACCTCGTAGTTCAGGCCGATAAAGTGGTCGTGGAGATAGCCCGCCTTGTCCGGGTTGAAGGAGATGTTGATATCGCCGGGCTGCCACTGGTTCCAGCACTCGGCGGCCCACTCCATGTAGGCCTTCATCTCCGCGCCGGTCACCTTCACGGTGTACAGCACGTTGGGATACTTGTAGATGTCGAACATGTTGCCGTAGTTGAGATCGCCCTTCTTCAGGTCGCTGGTGTCCTTGAACAGGGCCACGGCGGTGACGTCGGCGCCGGAATTCTCCAGCTGGACGGTGCCGATCAGGTCGATGACGGCGGTGTCCTGGAGACGGCCTTCGGGCAGGCCATTGATCTCATTGACGGGCTGGAAGTCGGCGGCGGCATGGCCCAGCACGTTGTCCTGGATGAAGGACACGGTCTTTTCCTGGGCGGCCTTGATGGCGGCCACGTCCCGCAGACCCTGGTCGGGCTCCACGTCCTTCATGGAGACGGTCTCCACCGTGGCGGCGGTGATCTCCTTGTCGGTATTGAGGGTCAGGTCATAACGCACCACCTCGCCGGCGTTGTTCTTGGTCTCGCCCACGGGGATAGCGCCGTCGTTGTTGATGTAGGTGGTGTGGGTGTGGCCCAGCTGGAGCACGTCCACCTCGGGGCACTTGTCCAGAATGGTCTGGGCGGCGTCGGCGCCGTCGGTGGAGTACTCGGCGGACAGACCGGCGTGAGCGGAGACCATGATGACGTCGGCCTTGTCGCCGATCTCCTTGATGCAGGCGGCCACGGCGTCGGCCATGGGCTCAAAGGTCAGATCAGACACGCCCTGCTTGGTGCCGTCCCACCGGGGAATGTTGGGGGTGTCCACACCGATGATGGCCACCTTCACGCCGCCCCGCTCCACGATGGTGTAGCCCGCGCCGGTGAAGTAGCTGCCGTCGGCATTCTTGATGTTGGCGGCCAGCACCGGCATGTCGGCCTGGGCGATGATGGACTTCAGAGTGTCCACCCCGAAGTTGAACTCATGGTTGCCCAGCACCCAGGCGTCATACCCCATGTAGTTCAGGGCCGCGGGCACCGGATGGTCCTTGGTGTCCTTGGAGTACAGGTCGTCGGTCATGATGGTGCCCTGGATGGTGTCGCCCGCGTCCACCAGGATGGTGTTGGGGTTCTCAGCACGCACCTGGCTGACATAGGTGGCCACCCGGGCCAGGCCGTCTCCGGTGCTCTCCTTCATATCCTCATAGGAGTAGCCCCAGATGTTGCCGTGGGTGTCCGAAGTGCCGATGATGGTCAGATGGGTCTCTCCCTCTGCCGCCAGAGCGGTGACGGACAGGGAGAGCACCATGGCGATACTCAGCACCACGGACAGGAACTTGCCGAACTTTTGCTTGTGCATACGTACAGCTCCTTTCCTTTTTTTCAGGCAGTGTCATCATACCATAGTTGGAGATTTCTGTCGATGAATTGTGCAAATTTAATAAAAACGAAAGAAAATAATTTGCAAAAAACTTACAAATTGCACTTATCGTTCCAGCGCTTCCAGCCCGGCCTCCGCCGCCGCCGTAATTACCTCGGCAAAGGTGGGGTGGGGCCGCACCGGCAGCAGGAGCTGCTCCGCCGTCAGGCCCAGGGTGACCGCCAGGGTGAGCTCGGCAATCAGGTCGGAGGCCCGGTAGCAGCACAGCTGCGCGCCCAGCAGGGCGTGGCTCTCCTTGTGGAATACCAGCTTGATGAAGCCCCGCTTGCCCCCCTCAATGAGGGTGCGGCCGTTGGCACCCATGACGCACTTGCCGCTTACCGCCGGGATGCCCTGGGCCTTGGCCTCGTCCAGGGTCAGACCCACCTGGGCCAGCTCCGGGTCGGTGTACACGCAGGAGGGGATGGGGGAGGTGCCCCGGCGGGGCGTTTTGCCCAGCAGCAGGTCGGCCACACAGTCTCCCTCCGCTTCCGCCTTGTGGGCCAGCATGGCCCCGCCGATGGCGTCCCCGATGGCGTAAATGGAGGGAATGGAGGTGCGGAACCGGTCGTCTACCTTCAAAAAGCCCCGGTCCATGGCGGGGGAGATCCCCTCGAACAGGCCGTTGGTGGCGGGTTTCCGCCCGGCGGCCAACAGCACCGTGTCGGCCTCCACAGTCTGCTCCGCCCCCTTGTGGGTAAAGCGGACGGCGGGGCCGGGGGTGATCTCAGACACGGAAGCCCCGGTGTACACCGTCACCCCCGCCTTTTTCAGCTCCATGGTCAGGCTCTGGGACAGCTCCCGGTCCAGATTGGCGATCAGCCGGTCCAGAGCCTCCACAATGGTGACCCTGCACCCGGCACTGGCCCACACCCAGGCCAGCTCCACCCCGATGACGCCGCCGCCGATGATCAGCAGGTGGTCCCGGGGGCGGATATCGTCCAGTAAGCCGTCGCTGTTCACTATGCCGGGCAGGTCCACCCCAGGAATGGGGAGGGGGGCAGGGAAGGAGCCCACGGCAACCAGGATGGACCTGCCCTCCCACACCGTGCCGTCCGGGGTCCTGACGGTGTTGGGGCCGGTGATGACAGCTTGGGCGGGAACGACCTCTACCTTGGCGGCTTTCAGCTGCTTTTCCATGCCGGAGCGGAGGGTATTTACCACCGTTTCCTTTTCCTCCGCCAGCCTGGCCCAGTCGCAGCCCGGCCCCGCTCCGTGGAGCAGGGCCTTGGTGGGGATGCACCCCCGGTTCAGGCAGGTGCCGCCCACCTGACGGGGCTCAAACAGAGCCACGGACAGACCGCCCTTAGCGGCCCGGGGGGCCGCGGCGCAGCCGCCGGGCCCTCCTCCGATAATCAGTAAATCGTGCATGCTCAGCCCTCCGGGAAAGCATACCGCACCACCGGATGGCGGGCGGCGGCGGTCTCGTCCGGGCGGCCCACCACAGTGGAGTGGGGAGCGGCGTGGAGGGCCTCCGGGTCCTCCTTGGCCCGGCGGAGAATGTCGGCCAGCACCTCTGCCGCCCGGTCCAGGGTCTCGGGTGCCTCAGTCTCGGTGGGCTCAAACATCAGCGCCTCATGGACGATCAAGGGGAAGTACATGGTGGGCGGATGGATGCCGTCGTCCAGCATGGCCTTGGCCACGTCCAGGGCGGATACCCCCGTCTCCTTCTTCAGCCCCTCCAGGGTGAGCACGAATTCATGCATGCACAGCCCGGGGAAGGCGGCGGTGTAGCCCGCCTCCTCCAGCTTGTGCTTGAGGTAGTTGGCGTTGAGCACGGCGCCCTGAGCGGCCTCCGCCACCCGGGAATTGCCCAGCCGCATCAGGTAGGCCAGGGCCTTCACCACCACCAGGAAGTTGGCGTGGAAGGCGCGGACCTGGCCGATGGAGTGCTCCCCGCCGTTGCCGCACAGGGCGGAGCCGGGCATGAAGGGAGCCAAAAATTCCTTGCAGCCCACCGGACCGCTGCCAGGACCGCCGCCGCCGTGGGGAGTGGCGAAGGTCTTGTGCAGGTTCAGGTGGCATACGTCGAAGCCCATGTCGCCCGGCCGGGCCACGCCCATGATGGCGTTCAGGTTGGCGCCGTCGTAGTACACCAGACCGCCGGCCTCATGGACGATCTTGGTGATCTCCAAAATGTCCCGCTCAAAGAGACCCACGGTGTTGGGATTGGTGAGCATGAGACCCGCCGTGTCCGGACCGCAGGCGGTCCGTAGAGCCTCCAGATCCACCAGACCCTCCGCCGTGGAGGGGATGTTGCGGACGGTAAAGCCCGCCATGGCGGCGGAGGCCGGGTTGGTGCCGTGGGCGGAGTCGGGCACCAGGATCACGGTGCGGGCCGTATCCCCACGGTGGACGTGGTAGGCCTTAATGAGCAGCAATCCGGTAAACTCTCCGTGGGCGCCGGCGGCGGGCTGGAGGGTCACCCGATCCATGCCGGTGATGTGGGCCAGGGCGTATTCCGTCTGAGCCATCACCAGCTGGCAGCCCTTGATGGTGTGGGCGGGCTGGAGGGGATGGACGCCGGTAAAGCCGGGGAGGGCGGCCATGTCCTCACCCAGCTTGGGGTTATACTTCATGGTGCAGGAGCCCAGGGGATAGAAGCCGTCGCACACGCCGAAGGCCCGGCGGGCCAGGGCCTGATAGTGGCGGGAGAGGTCGCTCTCCCCGATCTCCGGCAGGCGTGGGGCTTTCTTCCGGGCGAATTCCTCCGGCACCGGGCACTCCGGCACGTCCAGAGGGGGCAGCAGGTCGGTGCCCCGGCCGGGGCGGCTGCGCTCAAAGATCAGTTCCATATGCCCAGCACCTCCTTTACGATGGCTACCGTCTGATCCAGCTCTGCCTTGGTCTGCTTCTCCGTGACGCACCACAGCAGCCCGTCCTTCAGGGGCAGGCCGCCCAGGATGCCCTTGGCCTCCAGGCCGGAGAGCACCCCGTTGGGGTTGGGCAGGTCGGTGACGAACTCATGGAAGAAGGGACCGGGGAAGCGGAGGCGTACGCCGGGCAGCTTACACAGCTCGTCGGCCAGATAGTGGGCCTTGGCGTAGCACTGCTCGCCCACCTGGCGCAGGCCATTGGGTCCCATCATGGACAGATACACCGAGGCGGTGAGGGCGCACAGGGCCTCGTTGGAGCAGATGTTGGAGGAGGCCTTCTCCCGGCGGATGTGCTGCTCTCTGGCCTGCATGGTGAGCACGAAAGCCCGGTTGCCGTCCTTATCGGTGGTCTCGCCCACGATGCGGCCGGGCAGCTTGCGCATCATGGCATGGGTGGTGGCCATAAAGCCCAGGTAGGGTCCGCCCCAGGACAGGGGCAGACCGAGAGGCTGGCCTTCGCCCACGGCGATGTCGGCGCCCCAGGCGGCGGGAGGCTCCAGCACGCCCAGGGTGATGGGATTCACCCCGGCAATGAGCTTGGCTCCGCCCTCGTGGGCTATCTGGGCCAGGGCGGCCCCGTCCTCCAGCAGGCCGTAGAAGTTGGGCTGCTGGATGTACACGCAGGCGGTCTGGTCATCCACCAGACCGGTGAGGTCGGTGCGGCCGTCCTTCACAGGGGCCACCACCACCTCGGTGCCCGCGCCGAAGCAGTAGGTTTTGATGGTGGCGATGACGTCGGGATGGGCGGCGCCGGACACGATAGCCTTGGTCCGCTTCCGGTCCCGGCACATAGCCACGCCTTCCGCCGCGGCGGAGGCCCCGTCATACACCGAGGCGTTGGATGCGTCCATGCCGGTGAGTTCGCAGATCATGGTCTGGAACTCGAAGATGGATTGCAGCACGCCCTGGCTGATCTCCGCCTGATAGGGGGTGTAGGCGGTGACGAACTCCTCCTTGGAGGCGATGCGGCTCACCGCGGCGGGGATATAGTGGTCATAGGCCCCGGCACCCCGGAGAATGGTGGAAAAACGGACGTTCTGGGCCGCCAGGGTCTCCAGAGCCCGGCGGACCTCCAGCTCGCTTTTGGGCTCCGGCAGGTCCAGAGGGCAGTCGATGTACACTTCGTCGGGCACGTCCCGATACAGGTCCCGGGGGCCGGACAGCCCCAGGGCCTCATACTGCCGCCTCCGCTCCTCCGGGGCGGCAGGCAGGTAGCCGCCCATGGTCATCCCTCCTCGGCGCAGTGGGCCTCATAGGCCCCGGCGTCCAGCAGCTCCTCCTCGCCGGTGATCTGCTCCACCTTAATGAGCCAGGCACCGTAGGGGTCCTCGTTCACCAGGGCGGGATTGTCCACCAGCTCCTCGTTGACCTCCATCACCACGCCGGATACCGGAGAGATCACGTCGGACACCGCCTTCACGGACTCCACGTCACCAAAGGCCTCCCCGGCGTTCACCTCGTCCCCGGGCTGGGGCAGGTTGACGAACACGATGTCGCCCAGAGCGTCCTGGGCAAAGTCGGTGAGGCCGACGGTGGCCACGCCGTCCTCGGTCAGCAGCCACTCGTGAGATCTGGTATACTGCAGTTCATTGGGGATGTTCATAACGATTACCTCCTGTATTGTAATGAAAGAAGTTTACCCTCTCTTATAGAACGGGGTTTTGATGACCTCTGCCTCGATCCTCCGGCCCCGGACGTCCACCTGCACCACGGTGCCCGGCTCCTTGTAAGCCACGTCCACCCTGGCCATGGCTACCGCCTGGCCCAGCCAGGGGCAGTGGGTGCCCGAGGTGACTACGCCGATCTGCTTCTCTCCGTCGTACACCGGGCACTCCTCCCGGGCGATGCCCCGGCCGGTGATCTTCAGCCCCACCCGGCGGCGGGACACGGGACGGGCGTTCTCCAGGGCGGCCTTGCCGATGAAGTCGGGCTTATCCAGCTTGACGAAAATACCCAGCACCGCCTCGTAGGGGTTGATGGTGGGGGAGAGCTCGTGGCCGTAGAGGGGCATGGCGGCCTCCAGCCGCAGGGTGTCCCGGGCGCCCAGACCGCAGGGGACCAGGCCGAAGGGCTGACCCGCCTCCAGCAGGGCGTCCCACAGGGCGGGGGCGTCCACCGGGGCGCAGTACAGCTCGAAGCCGTCCTCTCCGGTGTAGCCCGTCCGGGAGACCATGCAGGGGAAGCCCTTTACGGTGCCCTTCAGCACGGCGGAGTAGTTTTTTTCCGGGATATCGGATGTCAGGGTGCGGAGGATCTCCTCCGCCCTGGGACCCTGGAGGGCCAGCTGGGCCACCCTGTCCGACCAATCCTCCATGGTGCAGTCCCCGGTGAGATGTTCGGAAATCCAGGCGGCGTCCTTGTCCTTGTTGGCGGCGTTGACCACAATGAAGTACACCGTGTCGCTCACCTTGTACACGATCAGGTCGTCCACCACGCCGCCATCGTCATAGCACATGGGGGAGTAGCGGGCCTGACCCTCGTACATGCCGGAAAAGTCGTTGGTCATCAGATGGTTCACGTTAGCCAGGGCGTCGGTTCCCCGGAGCACCAGCTCTCCCATGTGGGACACGTCGAACAGGCCGCAGGCGGAGCGCACCGCCTTGTGCTCGGCGATGACGCCGGAGTACTGCACCGGCAGCAGCCACCCGGCGAAGGGGACGATCTTGCCTCCCGCCGCCACATGGCGGTCGTAAAGCGGGGTCTTCTGTTCCATCTCCATTACCTCCTTTTTGAACAGCAAAAAAGCGCATGGCAATTACGCCATGCGCCTCTGTCCTGGTACCTGAGAGTTTTGCCCCCGTCGGCGCGGGCCGCAGCCCGCTTTCCAGAGTCTCGTCAGGGACCGGTCCTTCTGCCTGAGAGATCACTGCGCTGCCCCTTCGGCGGCGGCCTGTGCCGCGCTCTCCCGGTCCCGTCATCCGACCATATGAACTTATGGGTTTATTTCCAACCTCAGTATATGGTACGTTTTCCGAAAAGTCAACCGTCACTTTCTCGTTTCACCCTTTCCCCGGACTTACATAAGATGGGATGCGGCAGGAAAGGAGGCGGATACCGTGCGGCATGAATTGGATATCTGGATCATCGGCGGGGACCGGCGGCAGGCGCGGCTGGCGGGCCTGCTGGCGGAGGACGGACACACCGTACATACCCTGGGCCTGGGTCCGGCGGTTGAGGGCGTGAAGGAGGAGCGGGAGCTTTCCGGGGCGGCGCTGGCCGACTGCGTGGTGCTCCCTCTGCCGGTGGCGGCTTCGAGCGGAAAGCTGAACGCCCCTCTGGCGGAACAGGAGATCCCCCTGGAGGGGGTCTTTGCCGCCCTGCGGCCGGGCCAGGTGATCTGCGCCGGCCGGGTGGACCCGGGCACCCAGGCCATGGCCCGGGACCGGGGACTGGTCCTCCACGACTATTTTGCCCGGGAGGAGCTGGCGGTGGCCAACGCGGTGCCCACCGCCGAAGGGGCCATCCAGATCGCCCTGGAGGAGATGCCCGTCACCCTCCACGGCAGCCGGGCTCTGGTCATCGGCTACGGACGGCTGGGCAGAGCCCTGGCGCCCCGGCTGGCGGGGCTGGGGGCCAAGGTCAGTGTGGCCGCCCGGAAGTACGCCGACCTGACCTGGGCGGAGGGCTTCGGGTTCGGCACCGAGCACACCGGGGAGCTGAAGGGCTGGCTGTGCGGGTACGACCTGGTGGTCAACACCGTGCCTGTGCAGGTGCTGGGAGAAGAGGAGCTGAAGGAGCTCAAGCCGGAGTGCGTGGTCATCGACCTGGCCTCCCTTCCCGGCGGTGTGGATTTTGCCGCCGCCAAAGCTCTGGGGGTGAAGGCCATCCAGGCCCTGTCTCTCCCCGGCAAGGTGGCTCCGGCCACGGCGGCGGCCTACCTGCGCAATACCATTTGTCATATTTTGAATGAGTTGGGAGTGTAGCTATGGAACCCATTCGGGTGGGATTCGCCTTCTGCGGGTCCTTTTGTACGTATCATCAGGCTATGACGGCCCTGGAAAAGGTCCACGCCCGCTATGGGGACGTGACCCCCATTGTTTCCGAGACCAGTGCCGCCACCGACAGCCGGTTCGGACCGGCCCATGAGTACATGCGGGAGATGGAGCGCATCTGCGACAAGCGGGTCATTGACTCCATCCCCAAGGCCGAGCCCATCGGCCCCAAGCACCTGCTGGATGTGCTGGTCATCTGTCCCTGCACCGGCAATACCCTGGCTAAGCTGGCAAACGGCATCACCGACACCACGGTGACCATGGCGGCCAAGGCCCACCTGCGCAACGGCGCTCCGGTGGTGATCTGCATGGCCACCAATGACGGCCTGGCGGCCTCCGCCAAAAACATCGGTACCCTGCTGGACAAGAAGCACGTCTACTTCGTCCCCTTCGGCCAGGACGACCCGGCGGAGAAGCCCACCTCCCTGGTGGCCGACTTCTCCCAGGTGTGCGACACCATCGACGCCGCCCTCCGTGGGGAGCAGCTCCAGCCTCTGCTGCTGCGGAGATAAAAGAGACGGGCAGACAGGTACTGTGCAGTACCTGCCTGCCCGTTTTTGATTCATATCCCGCTCAATCATGGAACGTGGAGGAACTGATGGTGCCATCCCCAAGTTCATGGGGCTCCCCATACTGTTGGATATAGGCCAGCAGTTCCTCCGCGGTCTGTGGCGGGACGGAGTAATAGGCTTCCGACTGCTCCTGGGCGGAAGCGTAGCCGTTGTAGGCCGCTGCGGTTCCGTCGGAAGCAAATTCGAGGATCCATGATTCGGCAAACCGAAGGGTTAGGATCGGCTCTTCCGAGGGCGCCTTATCCTGCTGCTGCCAGGCGTCAAAATCGAACAGCTCCGCGAAAGCGTCCGTGCCCTGCAATTCATAATAGGAATTTTCTGCCTTTACCAGGATGTATTCACAGCCTGCGGCGGCACCGGACAGCCCACCCACTGTGATCTGGTCATCCAGCGGTTTGGAGAAACCCAAAACAGCGGCGCCTGCCAGACAGAACACCAGCAGGCTGGTGCACAGAACGGCGATTTTTTTCCCTCGCATCATGGCAGACCTCCCATGGTTTTTTATCAATGTACCATGGAAATATGAACATTTCTATCTGTTCGGGCAAAAAACTTCATGCGCCAAGAGTGCACCACGAAAACAGGCAAAGGCTTGTGGCGCATGAAGTTTATGCGCATATGGGCCGTGCCGCTGGAAGCGGCACACGGCCAAGCATTTTCATTTCAAAACAGGCGCCGGTTTTTCTGGGGCTGTTTTTTTGCTGTTTCAGATTTCTCTTGAGGGTGTCCACCATGTCGGTGTGCTCCCAGGGCAGATCGATGTCGGTGCGGCCGAAGTGACCGTAAGCGGCGGTCTGCTCGTAGATGGGACGGCGCAGGTCCAGCTTCTCAATAATCTTGGCGGGACGCATGTCGAAGTGCTTGTTGACGATCTCGGACAGCTTCTCCTCGCTGAGGACGCCGGTGCCGTAGGTGTCCACCAGCACGCTGACGGGGTGAGCCACGCCGATGGCGTAGGCCAGCTCGATCTGGCACTTGCGGCACAGGCCGGCGGCCACCAGGTTCTTGGCGATGTAGCGGGCCATGTAGGCGGCGGAGCGGTCCACCTTGGTGGGGTCCTTGCCGGAGAAGCAGCCGCCGCCGTGAGCGGCAGAGCCGCCGTAGGTGTCCACGATGATCTTACGGCCGGTGAGGCCGGTGTCGCCCACAGGGCCGCCCACCACGAAGCGGCCGGTGGGGTTGACGTAGAACTTGGTATCCTTGGTGATGTACTGGGCGGGGATGATGGGCTTGATGATCTCCTCCACCACGGCCTCACGCAGGTCCTTCAGGGCGATGTCGGGGTCGTGCTGGGTGGACACCACGATGGCGGGGCAGGAGAGCACCTTGCCGTCGTCGTCATACTCCACGGTGACCTGGCTCTTGCCGTCGGGGCGGAGCCACTTCAGCTTGCCGGCCTTGCGCACGTCGGTGAGCTGGCGGGACAGCTTGTGGGCCATGGAGATGGGAGCGGGCATCAGCTCGGCGGTCTCGTCGCAGGCGTAGCCGAACATCATGCCCTGGTCGCCGGCGCCGATGAGGTCGGCCTCGTCGGTGCCGCCCTCCTGGTGCTCGAAGGACTGGTTGACGCCCATGGCGATGTCGGGGGACTGCTCGTCAATGGCGGTCATGACGGCGCAGGAGCGGTAGTCGAAGCCGTAGGCGGGATCGGTGTAGCCGATGCGCTGCACGGTGCGGCGGACGATGGCGGGAATGTCGGTGTAGTGCTTGGTGGTGATCTCACCCATCACCGTCACGATGCCGGTGGTGGTGAAGGTCTCGCAGGCCACGTGGGCCGTGGGGTCGGCGGCCAGGATGTCGTCCAGGACGGCGTCAGAGATCTGGTCGCATACTTTGTCGGGATGACCCTCGGTAACGGACTCCGAGGTGAACAGACGGTGTGCCATAGTTATACCTTCCTTTCTAAACTGGAGCAAAAACGCGCTCCGCCGGACGGCGGAGCGCGTAAAGCTCATCCATCCTCATCTTTCGATTACCTCGCCGGATTTGGCACCTTGCAGCACCTGCAGGTTGCCGGGTTTCATCGGGCCGTTCCCTCCACCGCTCTCGATAAGGCATATTCAATTGACTGTGGCTATTCTAATGGATTTTTCCCACTTTTTCAATAGACAAATAGACGAATTTGTATAGAGTTAGAAAAACCTATTCTATCAGGCCTTCCAGCCGTTGAGGTAGTTCACCTGATCGGGGGTGAGGGTGTCGATAGCCAGACCCATGGCGGCCAGCTTTACCCGGCCGATCTCGTCGTCGATCTCGGCGGGCACCTGGTAGAGCTTCTTCTCCAGGCTGTCCTTGTGCTTGACCAGCCACTCCAGAGCCAGGGCCTGGACGGAGAAGGACATGTCCATGATCTCGGCGGGGTGGCCGTTGCCGGCGGCCAGGTTGACCAGGCGGCCCTCGCCGATGACGTTGAGCACCCGGCCGTCAGGCAGGGTGAAGCCCTCGATGTTGTCCCGGCGGAGCTCACGCTTGACGGCCATCTCAGCCAGACCCTTCACGTCCACCTCGCAGTCGAAGTGGCCGGCGTTGGTGAGGATGGCGTTGTTTTTCATCACCGCGAAGTGGCGGGGGGTAATGACGTCCTTGCAGCCGGTGACGGTGACGAAGATGTCGCCGTACTTGGCGGCCTCGTCCATGGGCATGACCCGGAAGCCGTTCATGGTGGCGTCCAGAGCCTTGAAGGGGTCGATCTCGGTGACGATGACGTTGGCGCCCATGCCGGCGGCACGCATAGCCACGCCCTTGCCGCACCAGCCGTAGCCGGCCACCACAACCGTCTTGCCCGCCACCACCAGGTTGGAGGTGTGCATGATGGCGTCCCACACGCTCTGGCCGGTGCCGTACTTGTTGTCATAGTAGTGCTTGGCCTTGGCGTCGTTTACCGCCATCATGGCGCAGGGCAGGATGCCCTCCCGCTCCCGGGCCTTCAGCCGCAGGATGCCGGTGGTGGTCTCCTCACAGCCGCCGATGAGGTTCTCGCCCAGGTCGGCGCACTTGCCGCCCAGCAGGTGGATCAGGTCGCCGCCGTCGTCCACCACCAGGTGGGGCTTGAATTTCAGAGTCTCGATCAGCAGGTTCTCATAGTCCTCGCCGAAGGCGCCGTGGATGCCGAAGGTCTCCACGCCCAGGTCGGCCAGGCCGGCGGCCACGTCGTCCTGAGTGGACAGGGGGTTGGAGCCGGTGAGCCGCACCTCCGCGCCGCCCTTGGCCAGCACATAGCCCAGATTGGCGGTCTTGGCCTCCAGGTGGACGGACACCGCCACCCGCAGACCGGCGAAAGGCTTCTCCTGCTCAAAGCGGGCCTCGATGCCGCCCAGGGCGGGCATGAAGTCCCGCACCCAGCTGATCTTGCGGCGGCCGGACGGGGCCAGAGACATGTCTTTTACGATACTCATATTGTTCCTCCTTGGGGAGCGGCCTCAGAAGGACTGGGCCCGTCCCAGAAATCCAAAGTTAGCAGGGGCTTGGTCTTGCGGAACGCCTGGATCCGGTTGTGGAGGTCCAGCAGCTGCTCCTGGGTGGGAGAGGCGGGACCGCCGTAGGCCGGGCAGGTGAAGAACCAGCAGAATTTGGCGCCCGCGTCGATGATGCGGTCATAATATTCTTCAGTGGCCACCCGCTGCCAGTTTTCCGCCGTGCACCGGCAGGCCACGCCGAAGGGAAGCCGGGAAGCCCGCAGCAGTTCGGCGGCCCGCTGTGCGTCCTGGGGATCCACATCCACCTGGATAGCGGGGAAGAGGTTGCCAACCCGCAGCAGGTCGGCGCACAGGTCGGGGGTGATGGCCGCGGGGGGCGTAAAGGCGGCAAAGACGCAGTCGGTGTGCTTGTTGCACAGGGCGATGCTCTCCTCCTGGCGGGCCAGGGGGTCGCCGCCGCTGAAGATGAACAGGTGACAGCCCTTGGCCTTGCGGGCGTCGATCTCCTCGTCCAGACTGTCGAACTCCATGGAGGGACGCACCCCGAAGATGGAGGCGCCGCAGCCGGCGCAGTCCATGGCGCAGGGGAAGGAGGGGTCGATGATCACCGACCAGGGAGCCCCTTCCGGACCGAAGGGCTCCTCCCGATTCCTGCGGGGCCAGTCCAGCAGGCCGCCGTGGATAATAAAGTTCTCGAAGATCTTTTTCAGCACCTGGCTGTCCACATCGGTATACAAGCTGCGGATCAGCTGATTCCAGTTGTTGTCTGGGTCGGTCATGGCCCGGTGGAGCAGGTCGCGGTAGGGTGGGGAGAGCTTTTCCCCCGCATACTTATCCACCCATTCCATCAGCCTGGGCAGATTGCTGTCCGGGTCCCGTTCCAGGCAGTCCAGCGCCTTGGTGATCCCAAAAGCCCGCAGTCGGGCCGGTATGCTCATCGGCATATTCGCTCCTTTCCCGGAGAGAATGAAGTTCACAGTAAATTAATTCTATCATACAGTGGTCGGCCCTGCAACACCATAGACAAATTACGGGAGCTGTTCAGTTTTCCGACAAAAGAGGAGGAGTGTCTAGGGTGTCTGGAGCTCCCCGGCATTGACAAGAGGAAGCGGCCCGGGATATACTAACTTGGATTGATTTGTACGTTTTGGGAGTGAATCGTATGCGCGCCGGACTTATTACCTTCCATTTTGCCCATCACTATGGGGCACAGCTCCAGGCACTGGCCACCATGAAGGCCATTCAGAGCCTGGGCCACGACTGTGAGATCATCGATTACCGTCTGCCCCACACCACCCGCACCAACCAGCTCTTTAAAAAGAGCGGCTCCGTGCGGGGCATGGCCTCCGACGCCCATACCGCCCTCCACTACGCCGCCTTCAAGCGCCGCTTCGACCGGTTCGAGGCCTTTGTGGCGGAGGAGATGGCTCTCTCCGCCCGGCGGTACACCAGTGTGGACCAGCTGCGGGCTGAACCGCCCCGGTATGATGTGTATGTGGCGGGCAGCGACCAGATCTGGAACCCCTTCATCTTTGCGGACAAGCAGTTCGACCCGGCCTTCCTGCTGGACTTCGGCGGGGAAGGCCGGCGGATCGCCTACGCTCCCAGCCTGGGGGTGCCCCGTCTGCCGGAGGACAAGGCCGCTGAGCTCAGGCGCTTCCTGGCACCCTTTTCCGCCCTCTCCGTCCGGGAGAAGCGGGGACAGGTGGTGCTGCAGGAGGCGGCGGGGCGGGACGCCCGGGTGGTGCTGGACCCCACCCTGCTGCTGAACGGGGAGGACTGGGGCAAGCTGGCCAACCCCGACCGGCGGAAGAATCCCTATATTCTGTGCTACTTCGTCTCCGACCCCGGAGAGGCCGCCCCCTACGCCCTGGCCCTGTCCCAGAAGACCGGCTGGCCCATCGTCCAGCTGGCAGGCGCCCGGCGGAAGATCGACGGGGCCTCTGAGCTGGTCTTTGACGCGGGTCCCCGGGAGTTCCTGGCCCTATTCCGGGACGCCGCCGCGGTGGTGACCAACTCCTTCCACGGCGCCGCCTTCTCCCTGCAATTCAAGAAGAACTTCTTTACCTCCATGTCCCCCAAGGAGCGCAGCGAGCCCACCTTCTCCCGCATTTACAGCCTGCTGTCCCGGCTGGGGTGCGCTGACCGGATCATCGGCCTGGACACCACCGCGCCTCTGGAGGCGGAGATGGACTACGGCCAGGTGTATGCCCGCCTGGAGGAGGCCCGGGCGGACTCCCTGGCCTACCTGAAGGCCGCCCTGGAGGGGACCGCCCTGCCGGCGGAGGAGGAAGTCTCCGCCGCCCCCGTGGGACCGGTGCTGTGCAAGGCGGAGGACTGCACGGGCTGTACCGCCTGCGCCGCCGTCTGTCCGGTACACGCCATTGAGATGAAAGCCGACCACGAGGGCTTCCTGCGGCCGGTGGTGGGGGAGAGCTGCATCCTCTGCCGCAAGTGCGAGGCCACCTGTCCCATGCTCCATCCCCCGGTGCCCGGCCCCGCCCCCGCCTGCGCCCACGCGGTGTGGAACTCCGACGAGGACGAGCGGGTGAAGAGCTCCTCCGGCGGCTTCTTCTCCCTGCTGGCCCATCATGTGCTGGAGCAGGGCGGCGCCGTGTTCGGCACGGTGCTGGACGAGGATATGACCGCCCGCCACGTCTGCGCCCGGACCGAGGAGGAGCTGGCGCCCATGCGGGGCTCCAAGTACGTCCAGAGCGACCTGGGAGACAGCTTCCATCAGGTGAAGGAGCTGCTGGACGCCGGTACGCCGGTGCTCTTCTCCGGCGTGCCCTGCCAGGTGGACGGCCTGAAGCACTTTTTGGGCAAGAACTATGAGAACCTGCTGACCTGCGACCTGGTGTGCCACGGGGTGCCCTCCCCGGCGGTGTTCCGGGCCTGGCTGGACAGCCTGGAGGCAGATCACGGCTCCAAGGTCACTTCGGTGCGCTTTAAGGACAAGTCCCACGGCTGGTCCCACCCCTGGCTGACGGTGACCTTTGCCAGCGGGGAGGTCTATACCGAGGACTTCAACCGCACCCCCTACGGCCGGGGCTTCGGCATGCAGCTCTTCCTGCGGCCGGCCTGCGCCCTGTGCAAGTATACCTCCGTCAGCCGCCCCGCTGACTTCACCCTGGCCGACTACTGGGGTCTGGACCCCAAGCTGGAGCTGCCGGTGGAGCGGGACAAGGGCGTGTCCATGGTGCTGGTGAACAGCGCCAGAGGCCAGGTGGTGTACGACGCCCTGTCCGCCCGGTTCGGTCAGACCGACCGGCCTCTGGAGGAGGCGGTGACCGGCAATCCCCGGCTCAAGAGCCCCCTGAAGGCCAACCCCAAGCGGGGCGCCTTCTTCGCCGCTTTTTCCACATTGCCCTTCCCGGCGGTGGAAAAAAAGTTCCTGGCCCTCCCGCCCCTCCACTATCGGGCGGCGGCCAAGGTCCTCACCCCCGGCATGAAGGAGAAGCTGCGGAAAATCCTGAAATAAATTTAAAGTTTACAATTTATTCGGAAATTCTTGCCGAAAAGCTGATATGATAACAAACACTGTGTTGGATCGGGAGGTAATTCTGTTTGAGACGATCTGTTGACACCTGGCTGGACCGCTTCTGCTACAAGCATCCCAGGCTGGGTATCCCGGGACTGATGAAATATATTGTCATCCTTCAGGCGGTGGTCTACCTGCTGGATATCTTCAGCAACGGCTATCTGTCCCTGCTGCTGATGTTCTCCACCCATGGCATCCTCCAGGGTCAGGTGTGGCGGCTGATCACCTTCGTGGCCCTCCCCCTGGATTCCGGCAACGCCATCTTTTTCCTGCTTTCCCTGTACTTCTACTGGTTCATCGGCAGCACCCTGGAGCGGGAGTGGGGCACCACCAAGTTCACCGTCTTTTACGCCATGGGCTTCCTGCTCACCCTGGCCTCCGGCTTTGTGCTGGACCTCTGGGGTGTGGGCTACGCCATCGACATGTTCTATGTGAATATGTCCATGTTCTTCGCCTTCGCCACCCTGTACCCCGACCTGCAGGTGCTGTTCTTCTTCGTCATCCCGGTGAAGGTGAAGTGGCTGGCCTGGCTGGACGCGGCGCTGTATATCATCCAGAGTGCCCGGTATATCGCCGGCGGCGCCTGGTTCCTCTGCCTGCTGCCCCTGGTGGCGGTGGTCAACTATCTGCTCTTCTTCTGGTCGGACATCATGGCCCGCTTCGGCCGGGTGCAGTACCGGCACTCAGCCCAGACCATCAACTTCAAGAAGGCCACCAAGCAGGCCCAGCAGCAGAAGGGCTACATCCACAAGTGCGCCGTCTGCGGCAAGACCGACACCGACTACCCCGACGAGGAGTTCCGTTACTGCTCCAAGTGCAACGGCTACTACTGCTACTGCTCGGAGCACATCCACAACCACGTGCATATCGAATGAGAAAACGGCGGACGCCCACAGGCGTCCGCCGTTTTTGTAACTGCTCTGTTGTTTTTCCCTTTCCCAACCTTTGATATAATAAAAGGACCAAAAGGAAAGGAGGATGCCCGATGAAACGCACTGTCTTTTGCACTTTGGCGCTGCTGCTGGCGCTGCTCACGCCCGCCGCCGCCAACTCCGCGCCCACCCGACTGGACGGGGTGGGGGGCTCCGCCCTGGAGGTGGACGAGAACTGCCCCGTTACCGTGTCCGCCGAGACCCTCACCTTCCGCATCGACGGGGAGGGGGACTACGGACAGCTGGCCGCTCAGGTCACCGCCGTCTACCAGATGGAAAACCCCACGGGTGAAGCCCTCACCGTGCCCATGGCCTTCTACCTGGAGGAGCGGAAAGGCCAGGTGGGAGAGGGCCTGGATCCGAATGAGGTCTCCGTCACCGCCGACGGCCAGAGCCTGACCTTCACCCAGCAGGCGGTTGAGACCGACGACCCGGATCGGGCGCGCACCGCCCTGGTGTACACGGTGGAGTTCCCCGCCGGCGGGAGCCGGGAGGTGGCGGTGAGCTACCCCAGCCTCAGCTACAGCGTCCGGGACGGCACCACCGATTGGACCCACACCTTTACCTATCTGCTCTCCCCGGCTCAGCACTGGGCCCACTTCGGCACCCTGGATGTGGAGATCTCCACGCCGGAGAAGTCCCCCTACATCATCGATTCCACCCTCCACCTGGAGGAGGCGGGAGAGAGAAGCTACACCGCCCGCTTTGACGGCCTGCCGGAGGGAGAGCTGGAATTCACCCTCTATTCCAGACCCTCCATCACCCTGCTGGACCGGGCCAACGTGTGGGTCCAGAACATCCGGTACGCCCTGGTCATCCTGTGGCCTCTGCTCCTGCTGATCGTCCTCATTGCGGCCTTCGGGATCTTTGTCCGCCGTCAGCGGAAGCGCTGAACACCGGGCTGGTGGTGTACTCCAGACCGCAGGGCCTGGGGGTGGGGAAGCACAGGCCAAAGAGGTCGGTGTACTGGATCTCCGCCTCAAAGAGCGCCCGGGCCGGACCGTCCAGGTCCCTGGCCTGGGCGGGCTTGGTCAGGATGGGAAGGGAACAGCTTTTCTTCATCTGCTTTAACAGACCCTGACCTCGTTCATTGAGACCCAGCACCCGCACATAGGGGACCGCCGTTGGGCGGTCCTCTTTTTTCAGCCCCAGAAAAGCGCCCACCGCCAGCCGCCGCAGCCGGGCGTGGGTGTAGCGTTTGGTTTTGGCCAGGGTGTAGAACGCCTCCAGGGTGGTGGCTTCTCTTGCCGCCCGCACCAGCCGGGCGGGGAGCCCCTCCGCCGCTCCGCTGTCCGGGAGCGCAGCCCAGTCGCCCTCCCACATGGTGCGCAGCCGGGCCAGCACCGCCCGCTCCGCCCAGACGAGGGAAGCGGGCTCTCCCAAAATATCCAGGGAGCCGGCGGGCAAAAGGGGAGCGGCCTCCGCCGTGCTGTCATCCCGCAGCAGAGCGCGGATATGGGAGGCGGAGGCGAAGCCGTCCAGATGCCCCGTGCTGTCGTGGCCTGCACCCCGGCGCTCCACCGTCATGGGGGTGATGGAGCTGCCCAGGGCGTTGAGAGAGCGCAGGTATTCCACCCCCAGGTTGTTGTTGGGGGTGGACAGGCAGAGGAAGCCTGCCGCCTCCTGCCGGGCGGCGGGGAAGGAGAGGCCACGGTCCAGGGCGGCTCTCAGCTTTTGGGGGTAGTCGGGGGCGTCCAGCGCGGCGGCGGCGGCCTGGAGCGGGGAGAGGTCCCCGTCCTCACTGCCGAAGGACAGGGTATCCACCACTCCCGTGGCGGCCAGCAGGCCCACCGCACCCCGGGCAAAGGACTCCGCCGAGGCCATGGCCCAGGGGGTGGGCAGCTCGATCACCAGGTCGGCGCCCCCCGCCAGAGCCAGGGCGGTCCTGGCCCACTTGTCCGCTATGGCGCAGTCGCCCCGCTGGACCCAGTGACCGCTCATGACGCACACTGCCGCACTGTCCGGACCCAGAAGCGCCCGGGTGCGGGACAGGTGCCAGGCGTGCCCCAGATGAAATGGATTGTACTCCGCCACGATACCGGCGACCCTCATAGCCGTTCCTCCAAACAGAAAGAGGAAAAAAATCCTGCTTTCTAACAAAATGCGGGTTGTCCTTTCTGGAAAAAAGGGATAGAATAAGATAGACATGCGAGTTTATTTTACTACACAACGAAAGAACGCACAAGCGACGGTTAACAAGTAACAAGTAAGGAGAGATGGACCCAATGAAAGTTCTGGTCATCAACGCCGGCAGTTCTTCCCTGAAATATCAGCTGATGGACCCCGAGACCCGGGAAGTGCTGGCCAAGGGCCTGTGCGAGCGGATCGGCATCGACGGCCGCCTGACCCACAAGATCCCCGCTAAGGACGCCAAGTATGAGTTTGAGATCCCCATGCCCACCCATGCTGAGGCCATTCAGTCCGTGCTGAACGCCCTGCTGGACAGCGAGCACGGCGTGATCAAGAGCGCCTCCGAGATCGACGCGGTGGGTCACCGCGTGGTCCACGGCGGCGAGAAGTTTGCCTCCTCCGTGCTGATCACCGACGAGGTCATGGCCGCCATCGAGGAGTGCATCCCCCTGGCTCCTCTCCACAACCCCGCCAACATCACCGGCATCAAGGCCTGCCAGCAGGTCATGCCCGGCGTGCCCATGGTGGCTGTGTTCGACACCGCCTTCCATCAGACCATGCCCGCCAAGAGCTATATCTACGCTCTGCCCTACGAGTACTATGAGCAGGACAAGGTCCGCCGCTACGGCTTCCACGGCACCTCTCACCGCTATGTGTCCGCCCGTGCCGCCGCTATGCTGGGCAAGCCCATTGAAGAGCTGAAGATCATCACCTGCCACCTGGGCAACGGCTCCTCCGTGGCCGCCGTGGACTGCGGCAAGAGCGTGGACACCTCCATGGGCTTCACCCCCCTGGCCGGTCTGCCCATGGGCACCCGCTCCGGCGACCTGGACGCCGGCATCCTGGAGTACCTGATGAACAAGCACGGGTACGACATGAAGGAAATGATGAACATCCTCAACAAGAAGTCCGGCGTGCTGGGCATCTCCGGCGTGTCCTCCGACTTCCGCGACGTTGAGAACGCCGGCAACGACGGCAATCAGCGCGCTTCCCTGGCTCTGGAGGCCTTCCAGTACAGCGTGAAGAAGCTCATCGGCGCTTACGCCGCCGCCATGGGCGGTGTGGACGCCATCGTGTTCACCGCCGGCGTGGGCGAGAACGACGCCATCACCCGCTACAACGCCGCCTCCGGCCTGGAGTTCATGGGCGTGAAGATGGACGCCGAGGCCAACAAGGTCCGGGGCAAGGAGACCGTCATCTCCGCTCCCGATTCCAAGGTGAAGGTGCTGCTCATCCCCACCGACGAGGAGCTCATGATCGCCATGGATACCGCCGCCATCGTCAAGGGCTAAGATTATTGAACAAGGAAAAGGGTCCGGGACTTCTCAAAGTCCCGGACCCTTTTGATTTATATTGTAACACGTGGCCCCGTGTTGTTTCTGGTCTGCCCCCACAGCCGGGGGGCAGTCACAAAAGCTGCCCGGTGTTCTGAACGCGCCACGGATGGCATTTCTCCTTCCGCACGTTCCCGGCGCCCGCTTTTATTTCGTTCAGCTTGGCTGTGACTATAAGATACCACCCTTTCGCTGGGAAAGGGTGGATAGAATTTAAAGGTTATGTAAACGAATTGTGAACCATGGCCCTGGGCTCAGCCGCCCAGGGTCATGCCGCCGTCTCCCGACAGGCCGTCCTTTTCCAGCATCTGCTCCAGCACCTGCACGTCGGTGGCGATATCCATGGCGTCGTCCTGGAAGAGCTTATCCAGCTGCTTCTCAAACCCGTCCACCACCTTGTCCATCATGCCCTCGATGCGTTCCTTGGCCGAGCGGATGTTCTCTCCCTCAATGCCCTGCTCCTCCATCCGGGCGTAGGCCTTGAGGATCTTCAGGGTGGTGGGGAGGTAGTAGTTCAAAAAGCTGCGCAGCTGCCCGGCACGGTTGGGATGCTGCTTCTGATAGGCGAAGATCTTGCCGGTGATCTCCCCGATGCGGTCGATCTTCCGGCTCATGACCTCGTCGTCGATGTCGTCGTTGAGGCGCTTGATCTCGCTGAGTACCGCGTTGTCGTCGTTCATGTCCAGGGGAGCCTCCTCCGGCTTGGCCTCCTCCTGCTCCTGCTTGGGCGGCTCCGGCTTGTCCTGGAGCCCCTCGTCGCTGAGGATCAGCCGGCCGGTGGACATGTCCAGATAGCCTGTTTCTAAAATGCCGTCGTCCAGCATATCCTGAAGATCGGCACAAGCCTTGCGGAAGGTGGTGGGCATGGCCTGAGCCAGAGTGGTGATGGAGACGCTCTCCCGCTTGCCAATAAGGGCTACATATTTGCGGAACCGCTTGGCCTGCTTGTTCCGCCGGCCGCCCGCCCAGGCCAGGGCCAGACTGCCCAGGAAGAGGCCGATGACCGGCGACATGGCCGCCAGGGCATTCACCAGACTGGTGCCCAGCGCCACGGTGGGGAAGCCGCTGATCAGGGTGATGCCGAAAATGGCCGCCAGGACGATGCCGGCCACCATCATGCCCTTGCCCTTGTTCAGGTCGATGGGCTTGCCCTGCCGGTTCCGGTTCATGCCGGGCATCCCCTGGGTGCCGGGAGCCGCCTGCCGGGGCGGCTGCCAGGCGTTATACTGCCGCCGTTTTTTCCCGCCCAGCACCTTGCGCAGCAGCAGAAACAGGCCGATGGGCCAGATGGTAACCAGCAGGAGCGCGGTGATGATCCAGTACACCAGGTCCTGGGAATTGGGCGTATTTCGATTTTGATAATTTGCCATGGGCCATGTCCCTCACATTCCCAAATGATTTAACGATTGCTATTGTATCACAGAAGTGTTAAAGATTCGCTGGATAACTTCTTTAAAAAAGATGAAAGATGAACGTGACTTTATGATACTGCGAAACACCCGGACTGTAAAGCGGTTTCCCGGTGTAACCGTTCTGTAATTGCATTTCCCCTTGGGAGTTACTATAATGTTGAGACATGAAAGGGGTGGTTTCGACCCCTGAAGATAGATCGTCTCTCCTGCCGGGCAGGGGAGATCGTTGGAGTGAGAATCATGGGATATGTAGAAGGTAAACGCGTACAGCCCTCCGGCGGAGGAAAGCCGGGCAAGGGCAAGGTCGTTTTGATTGTGGTCATCGTGGTCCTGCTGGCGCTGCTGGCGGGCTATGCGGGCCTGTGCGCCTATGCCGGGGGCGGAACGTTCTGGCCCAATACCACCATCGGCGGTGTCGATGTGGGCGGCCAGACCCGGGAGCAGGCGGTAGACACCATAGAGAAAGGCATGGCGGAGACCCTGGCCGGACAGTCGGTGGAGTTCACCTGTGAGGGCCGGACCTACACCGTGCCCGGCACCGACTTTACCGTCCATACCGAGGACGCGGTGGGCGCCGCCGCTTCCGACCAGAGCGGCAGCTTTTTCCTGCGGGGCGGACGGTATCTGGCCGCGCTGACCTCCGGAGCCCGCTATTCCGTCTCTGTCGGTCTCAACGGCACTCCCAGGGCGGTGGAGCAGGCCATCCAGGAGTGCGCCGACCAGGAGTCCCAGACCACCTGGACCTTTGAAAACAACGAGCTGGTGTTCCATAAGGGCGTTACCGGCCGCACCATTGACACCGAGGCACTTACCGCCGCTCTGGAGGAGCGGATGGGACATCTGCTGTCCAATGACGAGCCTGCGGCCTATGGCCCTGTGGAGGCCCAGGTCACCACCGCTCCGCCGGTGGAGCCCGACTTTGCCGCCATTCAGAGCGAGATCTGCGTGCCGGCGGCCGACGCCTATCTGGACGCCGACACCTATGAGATCGTCCCCTCCGTCACCGGAGTGGACTTTGACGTGGAGGAGGCCCGCCGCCTGGTGAACGAGGCGGAGGAGGGGACCGACGTGACCGTGCCCGTCACCCTCACCGAGCCCAAGATCTCCACGGAGGACCTGAAGAACAGCCTGTTCAAGGACGTGCTGGGCTCCGGCTCCACCAAGTGCTCCAGCCCTGCCGAGCGCTGGTACAACATCGACCTGGCCGCCAGCCGGGTCAACGGCACCATTCTGCTGCCCGGTGAGGTGTTCTCCTACAACGACCACTGCGGGCCCTACACCCTGTCCAGCGGCTACAAGAAGGCGGGCACCTACCAGAACGGCCAGAGCGTGGACGCCACCGCCGGCGGCATCTGCCAGCTGTCCTCCACCCTGTACTGGGTGACCCTGAAGGCCAATCTGGAGATCGTGGAGCGGAACAAGCACGCCTTCAACGGCGGCTATATGCCGGTCATCGGCACCGACGCCACCGTGTGGAGCGATCAGCTGGACTTCCGCTTCAAGAACAACACCGACTACCCCATCAAGATCGAGGCCTATCAGGACAAGAGCCACAACCTCCATGTGACCATCTACGGCACCGACACCACCGGCATCCACGGCGAGCCTTACAGCGTGGTGGTCTCCAAGGTGGCCTACAAGAACACCTATAAGCCCGACGAGAGCATCCCCGTGGGCAGCGCGCCCCAGCGTGACCCCAACTACAACCGCTACAACGGCTATACCGTGGACGTGTACCAGAAGCTGGTGGACAAAAACGGCAAGACGGTGGACACCATCTTCCTCTACCGCAACACCTACAAGGCTTCCAACGCGGTGTACTACTATAACCCCGCCGACGCCGCCCGGCTGGGCATCAATCCCGAGACCGGTCTGATGACCGAGACCCCGGTGACGCCCACGCCCAGCCCCACGCCTACGGCCACGCCTTCTGCCACCCCCTCGGCGACGCCGTCGGCCACACCCACTGCCACGCCTACGACTACACCCAGCGCTGAGCCCAGTGCCACTCCCACTCCCGCGCCCACCGCTACCGCCGGACCGGGCATGGAGCCGGTGGAGGAGAGCCCGGCGGCCTGACAACACCCAGCCCTATGCCCCCCGGCTTGGCCGGGGGGCATAGCTTTGACAAAGGAGAAAAAGATAATGTTTCAAGGTTTTTCCGGCGCCACGGTGGATTTTCTGTGGGGCATCCGGTTCAACAACGAGCGGTCCTGGTTCGAGGCCCACAAGGAGGAGTATCGGACCCACCTGCTGGCCCCCATGAAAGCCCTCAGCGCCGAGGTGTACGACCGCTTTCACGACAAGCACCCCGACCTGCCTATGGTGTGCAAGGTGTCCCGCATCTACCGGGACGCCCGCCGGCTCTTCGGCCGGGGACCCTACAAGGACCATTTGTGGCTGAGCCTCCACCGCCCCCATGAGGACGGCGCCTTCGCCCCGGTGTTCTGGTTCGAGCTCACCCCGGACAGCTGGTCCTGCGGCATGGGCTTCTGGCAGGCGCCGCCCCTGACCATGGCCAAGTTCCGGGCCAGAATGGACCGGGACCCGGCTCCCATGGAGAAGCTGACCCGGCGCCTGAACCGGCAGGACCGGTTCGTGCTGGAGGGTCCGGAGTACAAGCGGCCCAAGGCGGCGCCCTCTCCGCTGCTGGCTCCCTGGTACGCCAAAAAGAGCTTTTCCCTCAGCCATGAGGAGGAGCACTGCGACCTGCTGTGGTCCCACGACCTGGCGGACGCCCTGGTGGCCGATTATGAATTTTTGCTGCCCTATTACCAGTATATGGAGCTGCTGGAGGGCGACCCCGACCCGCGGGGAGAATAAAAAACCCGCCCGGAACGCATACTGAGGAGGCGAAAAACCTCCGGAAAGGCGGCGGGCGGGATATGAACGGAAACTGGAGGCGGCAGCGGTGGTCCGGCTGGACCCTGCTGCTGCTTTTTGCTCTGGCCGGGGCGACGGCTCTGGCCTGGTACGGGCGGGATGACGGCAGCATAACGGCGGACGCGCCCCTGGTAGGTGAGGTGGAGGAGATGGAGAGCGGCGGGCAGAAGCTCATTGCCCTCACCTTTGACGACGGACCCCGGCGGTCCACCACCACCGCCCTGCTGGACGGTCTGGCGGAGCGGGGGGTGAAAGCCACCTTCTTTCTCATTGGCGCCCAGGTGGAGGACAACCGGGATGTGGTGCGGCGGATGGACCGGGAGGGACACCAGATCGGCATCCACACCTACGACCACGTCCAGCTCACCGACCTGAACCGGGCGGACTTCGACGCCCAGGTGGAAAAGACCCGGCAGGTGCTCAAGGCCACCCTGGACCACAACGACTTCCTCCTCCGGCCGCCCTACGGCATCCTGGACGACAGCGTGAAGGCCTGGGCGGGGTGTCCCATCATCCTCTGGTCCATCGACCCGGAGGACTGGAAGGACCAGAACACGGAGCGGGTGATCCAGGAGGTGGTGAGCAGCGCCAGGGACGGCGGCATCATCCTGATGCACGACATTTTTCCCGAATCGGTGGAGGCCGCTCTGGCCATTGTGGACACCCTCCATGAGCAGGGATATTATTTCTGCACCATCGAAGAGCTCTTTGC
The DNA here is from genome assembly GCF_052065355.1 of Flavonifractor sp. HCP28S3_F3. Classification (NCBI taxonomy): domain Bacteria; kingdom Bacillati; phylum Bacillota; class Clostridia; order Eubacteriales; family Oscillospiraceae; genus Flavonifractor; species Flavonifractor sp. HCP28S3_F3. Next base: position 81,785 of record NZ_JBQHUF010000004.1, on the reverse strand, counting down.
CGCCCGGGGCATCTCCCTGGAGGCGGGGAAGAGCTACTGGAACGCATATCCGTGAAAAGAGCAGGCTGTCGAAAAAGGCAAACGCAACGCAAGAGAGGGCTCCGCTCTTGCATCGGACAAAGACCTCGGCAGAGTTCCGCCGCCCGCAGGCGGCGGAATAGAATAAAAATCTGTTTTTTCCGGGGACATGTGCCTCGGAAAAAACACTTCTCAGCCCGCAAGCGTACGCGCTTTGCGCGTGCGACGCAGCGGGCTGTATCCCCTCGAAAAAATGCTTGCATTTTTGAGAAGCGTGTCGAGTTTTCTCGACACGCTGAGAGCCCTGACGCCAGGCGTCAGGGCTCTTGCTCTGTCAATATTTTTGGGCGATGTTCAGCATGTCGGCGGTGAGGTCGGTGGTGTAGGGGTTGATGCCCTGGGTGTTCACCAGCTCCAGCACCTGGTCGGGATAGAGCTGATAGCAGTAGGTCCAGCCGTGGTAGGTCACCGTGCCGTCACCGGGCAGCACCGCGGTGGAAAGGCCGTTGGAGAAGTCGAAGTACAGGGCCTTTTCCGCAAAAAAGAGCAGGTCGCTCATGACCAGGTCGGTCTGGACGTTCTCCAAAAAGATATCATAGTAGGTGGCAAAGTTCTGGGGCTGGGACAGGGCTTTTTTCAGCACCGCCGTCAGCAGGTTCCGCTGGGTCTCCGTCCGGCCGATGTCGGCGTTGGAGTAGGCGTCGTAGGTCTTCCACTTGCCGGAAGCTTCGTCATAATAGGAGTTCTGGCGGCAGCGGGCCACCTTCAGCGCGTCGGAGCCGGACAGCCACTGCATTCCCTTGTTGAAGTGGATATACAGGTCCTGGGTGGGGTCCTCGTAGTTCATGTTCACCGGCACGTTGAAGTCCACGCCGCCGATGGCGTCCACCAGCTTTACAAAGCCCCGGGTGTTCACCTTTACATAGAAGTCGATGGGGATGCCCAGGATCTGGGATACCTCTTTCTTCAGACCCTCGATGCCGTTGTAGGCGTAGGTGCTGTTCAGCTTGTAGAAGTGGCTGCCGTCGGACTCCTTCACCCCGTTGATCATGGTGTCACGGGGGAGAGAGACCAGACCGGCCTTCTGGTTCACCGTGTCATAGGTGAGCACCATCATGGTGTCGGTGTTGCCGCTGGACTGGTCGGTGGCCACCAGCAGGAAGGTGTAGGTGTACTCCTTCCGCTGGGGACCCGGGTCCTCCGAAATGGCGGGAGAATCCTCCGTCTCCTGGTCACCCGACGGCGAGTTGTCCGCGGCGGCGGGCGGGTCGTCCTTGATCTCAGGCGGCCGGGCGGCGATGCGCACCCCGGCGTAGGTCACCACAATGACGGCGGACAGCGCCACCAGCATGCAGTACAGGATGCGGGCCAGCCGCCCCAGCGGGGAGCGGGCACGCTTTTTCTTCCGGGCAGGTCTTCTGGCAGAGCCGGCCACCCGGCTGCCGGTGCTTCTGGTTGTTCTCCCTCTCTGGGCCATGGGAGGCGCCCCTTTCTCTTCTCATATCTGCGGGAAATTGTTATGTCAACAGTCAGTTCCCAGTATACCCAATTAGACGCCACCTGACAAGAGAAAGTTGCTTATCTTCAGAAGAATGTCAGAAAAAAGCCCGCGGCAGCCGCGGGCTTTTCTCACATGCGGGACTGGATGCTGAGCACGGCGGCGCTCAGGGCGTTTACCGAGCTGAGAATGTCCAGCAGCAGCTGGTTCTGACGGGCCAGTGCCTCCAGCACTCCGTCCAGGTCCGCCGGTCCGGCGGGAGGGCAGGGCGGGCAGCAGCAGGGAATGGGATGTATGTACCGCTTCATGGGCTCCTCACACTGGGGCAGATCCTCCTCCAGGTCCCGGCCCAGCAGCTCCTCCGCTCTCCGGCGGGCACGGATCAGCGCCTGCTCCCGGTCACAGCAGCGATTTGACATGGATGGTCACCTCCTTTTACCTTCATTGTATGGAGGAGACTGGAAAATGGCGCTTGACTTTTTCCAAAACCATGGTAGACTAACTGTATCATCTGAGACAAAAATGAGAGACGGAGGGAGACCATGACGGAGGACAGGGCGGCCCTGACGGGTCTGCTGGCCCGGACCTTCCTGTTCCGGGACGTACCGGAGGAGGCGGCGGAGGCCGTGCTGTCCGACAGCCGGGCCATCCGGCAGCAGGCGGAGAAGGGAGAGGTCATCTACGACCCCAGCCACTTCCGGCGCTGCCTGGGGGTGGTGCTGGAGGGGACGGTGCAGGTGAACAAGGGGACTCTCATTATGAGCGTGCTGCGGCAGGGTGACCTGTTCGGCGCGGCGGCCCTCTTCCACCAGCGGCCCGACTACGCCACCACCCTGACGGCCCGCAGCCGGTGCAGCCTGCTGCTGCTGCCCCAGGAGCTCATTGAGGAGTGGATGGAGCGCTGGCCTCAGGTGGGGCGCAACTATGTGACCTATCTCTCCCAGCGGATCTGGTTTCTCTCCGGCAAGATCGACGCCCTCACCGCCGGCACCGCCGGGCGGAAGCTGGCCCAGTACCTGCTGGCCCATGAGGAGGACGGCGGGGTGAAGCTGGACTGCTCGGTCACCGGCCTGGCCGGACGGCTGGGTGTCAGCCGGGCTTCCCTCTACCGGGCTCTGGACGAGCTCCGGGACCAGGGCGCCATCTCCCACCGGGGACGGACCATTCACATTTTGGATCAGAAGATCCTGGAACACCTGTAGAAAGGAAGAAGGATACCATGAAGAAGCTGTTTTCTCTCACTCTGGCCCTGGCGCTGGCCCTGGGCCTCACCGCCTGCGGCCCCAAGGAGAATGTGGAGGAGAGCGCGCCGCCTGCCGAGACCACTCCCGTGGCCGAGAGCCAGGCTCCCGAGACGGAGACGCCCGACCTGGAGGGCACCGCCATCAACCTGGGCCTGCTCAACGGCCCCACCGGCATGGGCGCCGCCAAGCTGCTGGCCGACAATGAGGCCGGCGAGACCGTCAACCAGTACACCGTCACCCTGGGCTCCGACCCGGCCAACGACATCCTGCCCAAGCTGAACAACGGGGAGCTGGATATCGCCGCCCTGCCCACCAACGTGGCCGCCAACCTGTACAACAAGACCGGCAAGGTGCAGCTGCTGGCCCTGAACACCCTGGGCGTGCTCCACATCCTGGAGAACGGCGACACCGTCAACTCCATGGCCGACCTGGCGGGCAAGACCATCTACGCCATCAACCAGGGCACCAACACCGAGTATGTGCTGGACTACCTGCTGACTCAGAACGGCCTGGACCCGGATAACGACGTGGACATCCAGTGGAAGACCAGCGAGGAGGTCACCTCCCTCATGGCCTCCGGTGAGATCGACCTGTGCATGCTCCCCGTCCCCGCCGCCACCACCGTGCTGATGCAGAACGCCGACGTGCGGGACGCCATCGACCTGAGCGACGCCTGGACCGAGTCCGGAGCCAGCGGCACCTTCACCATGGGCTGTGTGGTGGTGCGCACTGAGTTTGCCCAGGAGAACCCCGAGGCGGTCAAGGCCTTCCTCAGCGAGTATGAGGCCTCCATCAACTATATTAAGGAGAACCCCGAGGAGGGCGCCGCCCTCATTGAGCAGTACGGCATCGTGCCCAAGGCCGCCATCGCCCAGGCTGCCATTCCCCAGGCCAACATGATCTTCACCGCGGGTGAGGAAATGAAGTCCATCTCCAGCTACTACGAGGTGCTCTTCGCCGCCGACCCCGCTTCCATTGGAGGTTCCATCCCCGATGACGCCTTCTACTACATCGCGGAATAAAAACAAAATCCTGCGTGTTGTCATACCCCTGGCCTTCTGGCTGGGGGTTTGGCAGCTTGGGGCGGTTTTCATGGACTGGCGCACCCAGGGCTACGGCTCCCTGCTTCTCCCCGGTCCCGGGGAGGTGGCCGGGCGGCTGGCGGCTCTGGCGGCTGAGCCCGCCTTCTGGCAGGCGGCGGCCATGAGCCTGGGCCGCATCTTTGCCGGGTTCGCCCTGGGCGCCGTCATCGGCACCGCGGCGGCGGTGGCTACCGCCGCCTTTGCCCCGGCGGACTGGGTGCTCACCCCTGCCGTCAAGGTGGTGCGGGCGGTGCCGGTGGCCTCCTTCATCGTGCTGGTGCTGCTGTGGGCCCCCACCACCGGGTCGGTGCCCGCCATCGTCTCCGGCCTTATGGTGCTCCCCGTGCTGTGGGGCAACGTGGGCAAGGGTATTTCTCAAACCGACCCCAAACTGCTGGAAATGGCTGGGGCTTATCGGTTCGGCCGGTGGAAAACCCTCCGGCTCATTTACGTCCCCTCGGTGCTGCCCTACTTCGCCAGCGGCTGCGCCACCGCCCTGGGTCTGGCCTGGAAGGCGGGGGTGGCCGCCGAGGTGCTCTGCCTGCCCAAGCTGGCCATCGGCACCCGGCTGTACCGGGCCAAGATCACCATGGAGACCCCTGACCTGTTCGCCTGGACGGTGACGGTGGTGGTCCTCAGCTTCGTGCTGGAGCGGGCTCTGGGGAGCCTGTTCCGGCGGATGGGAGGGGGAGAACCGTGATATCCGTGCAAGATATTACCGTCCGTTTTGGGGACAAGCTGGTGCTGGACCGGTTCTCCCTGAACATACCGGACAGCGGCCTCACCGCTCTGTCCGGTCCCTCCGGCTGCGGCAAGACCACCCTGCTGCGGGTGCTGGCCGGGCTTCAGGGTGTGGAAGGGGGGACGGTACATGTGCCGCCCAATCCGGTGATCCTCTTCCAGGAGGACCGGCTGCTGCCCTGGCGGACAGTGGGAGAGCATATCTCCGACGTGCTCCCCAGGGACCGCCGGGGAGAGGTGGCCCGCTGGCTGGCTCTGGCGGAGCTGGAGGGGGAGGAGAACAGCTACCCCGCCGCCCTGTCCGGCGGCATGGGACGGCGGCTGGCTCTGGCCCGTGCCCTGGCCCTGGGAGGCGGCCTGCTGCTGCTGGACGAGCCCTTCACCGGTGTGGACGCACCCCGGGCCGGGCGCATGCTGGCGCGCATCCGGGAGCTGGGCGTGCCGGTGCTGCTGTCCAGCCACGAGAGGGAAGTGGTGGACCTGTGTGACCGGGTCATCGCCCTGGACGGCCCGCCTCTTTCGGTACATTCCATCTGAAGATTTCATTAAAAGTAGGAAAACGCATTGCGTTTTCCTACTTTTGTGTTAAAATAGCAATCATCAACTTTCCGTAAAGGCAGCGTAAGAACATGGCAAATTTCATTGAGGCAAAGGAAAAACGCAGGCTCCGCTGGCCCAAGCTGGCTTTGTCGGAGACGAAATACCGCTGGGTGGGCCGGGGACTGCTGGTGGTGGCACCCCTGCTGGCCTTCACCCTGGTGGAGTACCTGAACTATAACGACCCCTGGCACGACTTTTCCGCGGTGCAGATCGGCCTCAACCTGATCTGGTACTATCTGCTGGAGGCCATCTTCTACTTCGCCCGGGGCCGCCGGGTGTCGGCGGCCAAGTGGGCTCTGGGCATCGCCTGGGGCTTCGGCCTGGCCAACCACTACCTGATCTCCTTCCGGGGCCGTACCCTATTTCCCGGGGACTTCCTCACCCTGGGTACGGCGGTGAATGTGGCGGGGAACTACGACTACTCCCTGGACCAGATGCAGCTCACCTCTCTGCTCATTCTGCTGCTGGCCCTGCTGGCCATGTCCCTGCTGCCCAAGGAGGACCGCATCCCCTTCACCTGGCGGCGGTTTCTGCCGACGGTGGGGGTGGCCGGGGTGGTGCTGGCGGTGTTCTTCGGCACCGGCTTTGTGGAAAACCAGGGCATTGAGCCCTCCATGTGGACCACGAGAGGCAACGGCCTGGCCCTCAACTTCACCGTGTGCCTCAAGTACATGCGGGTGGAGAAACCGGAGGGCTACTCCCAGGAGAGCCTGGAGCACCTGACGGAGGGCACTTCCTCCGATGGGACCTCCGTCACAGTGGTGGACCCGGACGGCACCACCCGCCCGGTGAATGTCATTGTCATCATGAACGAGTCCTTCTCCGACCTCTCCGTCCTGCCGGACGTGGAGACCAACCAGGACGCCATGCCCTTCATCCGCTCCCTCACCGAGAACACCATCAAGGGCTACGCCTACTCCTCCGTGTTCGGCGGCACCACCGCCAACTCGGAGTATGAGTTCCTCACCGGCAACACCACCGCCTATCTCCCCGCCGGCACGGTGCCCTATCAGATGTACGTCTCCGACGGGGACCCCACTCTGGTGAGCCAGATGTCCGATCTGGGCTATCACACCATCGCCGCCCACCCCTACCGCTCCTCCGGCTGGAACCGGCCGTCGGTGTACAGCAACTTCGGCTTTGACGAGGTGTACTTCGAGAGCGACTTCCAGGACCGGGAGTACATGCGGGGGGACTCCAAGACGGGATACGTCACCGACCGGTGCAACTATGAAAACCTGATCCGCATGTATGAGGAGAAGGAGGAGGGGACGCCCCTGTTCCTCTTCAACGTCACCATGCAGAACCACTCCGGCTACCAGATGTCCTGGGACAACCTGCCCCGGGAGGTGTGGCTCACCGGGGAGCTGGAGGGCCGGTTCCAGACGGTGAATCAGTACTTATCCCTAGTCTACCAGAGCGACCAGGCCTTTGAAGAGTTGATCGCCTACTTCTCCCAGGTGGATGAGCCCACCATGATCCTGATGTTCGGCGACCACCAGCCTCAGGTGGCCACCAACTTCTACACCGACGTGCTGGGCATCGACCCGCCCACCGGCCTGGCCCAGAAAAAGCAGATGACCCCCTTCCTGCTGTGGGCCAACTACGACATCCCGGAGGCGGAGGGCGTGGAGCTCTCCCTCAACTACCTGTCCGCTCTGCTGATGGATACCGCCAACCTGCCCATGACCGGCTATCAGAAATACCTGCTGGACCTGTGGGAGGTGGCCCCGGTCATCAACACCGTGGGCGTGCGGGATGCCGACGGCAACTGGTACGGGGAGAACGAGGCTCTGCCCGCCGATCTGGCGGAGGCCATCTCCGGCTACCAGATCCTGCTGTACAACAATATCTTTGATAAATCCAACCGAATTGAGGACTTTTTCAGTTTAGCACAATAAAATAAGCCCAAAAGGAAACGGCGCCGTATATTTGGCGCCGTTTCCTTTTTTAACCACCATAAATTACATCTTTTTATTGGGTTGGAAAATGTTGAAACTCATAATGCTTAGTGCTACAACATTACGTACTAAGGGATTTGCGGGGGGCAAGGAGCGGGTGGTGAGCGCGTCTCCGCCTGTATTTGAATTCCGATTTGCCGCCGCGGTTCCGGCAGAGAAAATGAAAAGGATGTGAAGAGATGCGAACAATGAAAGCTCGGGTGCTTAGCCTGATGCTGACGCTCACCATGCTGTTTACCTTGCTGCCGATCAGTGCTTTCGCCGCAGGCGCAGAGCAGTTTGACGATGTCAAGGCAGACAGCTGGTACTATTCCTACGTGGACTATGTCGCGGAAAAGGAATATTTCCAGGGCACCAGCGGGACGACTTTTTCCCCGGAGCTTACCATGACCCGTGCCATGTTCGTGACCGCCGTATCGCGGGTAGCGGGCAAGACTGGGGATGGGGAGAAGGCGCCTTTTGATGACGTGCCGGCCAACACCTGGTACACCGCTGCGGTGGACTGGGCTGTGGAGAACGGCATAGTAAACGGCGTTGGCGGCAACAAGTTCAGCCCGGAGAAGGAGATCACCCGGGAGGACATGTGCGTGACCATGGCCCGGTTTATCAGCTACCTGGAGACCAGCGAGAAGAAGACCTTTAAGAAGGACGCTGATCCCATCGAGTTCCCCGACGCAGACCAGATCAGCAGCTATGCCAAGGAGGCTGTGGAGCGCTGTGTGGCCTATGGCCTGGTGCAGGGCACCGGGGACGGCAGCTTCAAGCCCAAGGACTACGCCAGCCGTGCGGAAGTGGCCGCTGTGATCTATCGTCTGTCCCTGCTGACCACCGAGGAAACCGGCGGCAACACCGGCGGCGGTGGTGGCAGCACCGGCGGCGGCGGGGCCACCCAATACACCCTGACCATGGACCCCAACTATGAGGGCGCCTCTGTGGTGCAAGTAAAAGTGTCCAGCGGCAGCACCTACAAGCTGAGCGGCCTCACCCGTCCTGGCTATAACTTTACCGGCTGGAACACCGCGGCGGACGGCAGCGGCACTTCCTATGCTGCCGACTATGCGCTGACCGTGTCCTCCAACATGACCGTATACGCCCAGTGGAGCATGAACGAGGATTACATCGTCCGTGCGGTGACCGCGGCGGCCGATTGGGCCAATGGGTATGTGGACACCGTCAACTCCGTGCTGGGGAGCGCGAAGGATACCGCTGAGGGCGCGGGGCTGGCCATTGAGGACACCCTGAACATCTCCCTGACGACGGAAAACATGACCTCCATGGAGGAGGGAGCCCGCACCGTTACCCTGACCGCTCAGGCCGACCTGACGGAGAACACCGTGCTCAACGTGGTGCGCTACTCTGTGTCCCTGGTCACCCCTGTGTTGAGCGGCGATGTCACGCCCACGGATCTGAAGGAGATCATCAAGGCTGTGGCCGAGCAGCTGGGCATTGAGCTGACCACGGATCAGCTGGACCAGATGGTGGGTGAGATCCAGGAGGCCGCGCAGTCCTACCTGGCTCAGGCCATGCAGGAGTTCAAGGAGACCTTCCGCAACTACAACGGCGGCGACTGCATTACCGGCCTGACCCTCACCTTTGAAAACGGCAGCAGCATGCCCCTGAACGTGGGCGCCATCACCAAAAACGACGCAATGCAGGCGGCGGCCCAGATCGCCCGCAACCTGCTCAACTCTGCCGACAGCGCGGACTACACCAACCACTTTGATGCCCAGACCAGTGTGAAGGCCGCCTTTGCACCGGTGGCCGGCATTGAGGCTTCTTATACCGGCGAGGGCGCCTTCCCCACCGATTACACGGTGAAGTTTGTGCTGGACGCTCAGAGCGACTACCTCTCCTACAAGCTGGATCCGGACAATGGCTACTATCTGAAGGCCACCATCTCCTCCGAGATGCAGGACGCATACACCCAGTCTGTTGATGACCTGGTGAACGCCGCCCTGGACAATCCCGCCGTTCAGACCCGGCTGGATACCCTTCTGAACGAGGCTCTGGCCGGCGTCAGCCTGGACAGCTATAAGAGCCTGCTCACTCAGCTGGGCAAGACCGAGGACGAGGCCAGCGCCATGCTGGAGGGTGCCGTGGACAGCTGGGTCACCACCAACAACCTCTCCGGCGCGGCCATCCGGGACAGCTTCCTGTTCCAGCGCTACTGGGAAGAGGATACCGCCGCTGCCCCCGACAACAGCGACCTGTACGCTCTGATCGCGGTCATCGGCGATGACGCCGGTGTGTTTGCCGACGACACTCTGCGCGCACAGCTGGCCGCCATGTATGATGACATGTCTGAGGACCAGAAGAAGGCCCTTGAGGCAGCCGGCATCTATGATGCGGAAGGCTATGTGAAGCTGATCCTGTTCGGCGACGGAGAGACCGGCATCTGCAACAATGTGAATCCGGAGAACTTTGTGAGTCTGATCGAGGCCAGCGGCGCCGACATCGGCGTGGAGCTGGATCCTGCCGATCCCATCCAGGGCTATGCGCTGGCCGCCATCTGCGACTATCTGCGTGCCCAGGGCAGCAAGCCCACTGAGTTCAAGGCCGAAGCGGAAGCCGCCATGCAGGCTGCCATCGACGGGCAGATCGACGGCGTCCTGACCGGCAACAGCATGACCGGCATGCTGGAAAAGGTGTCCAAGGCCAAGACGCTGGAGGGCATCTGGGACGTTAAGCTGTCCAACGCGGCCACCGCGCTCACCAATCCCACCCTGCTGGAGCTGGTGAGCAACTACGACGACAACCAGTATATTGCGCAGCTGCGCAGCGCCATGAAGGCAGTGATCGACCGTATCCCCGCGGGTGCCACCGTTCAGATCGGCAGCGCCACCCTGAACAAGGATTCTCTGAGCGGCCTGACCGCTGCCACCGGTAACGCTGAACTGTGCCAGGCCCTGGCGGATTTCATTCTTGACAACGGCCTGGGCGAGCTGAGCCTGAGCACCTTCAGCGACGAGGCCACTGCACCCAAGATTACCCTGGGAAGCGCCGGGACCAACTTCGCCTTTACCCTGATCCTGGAGCTGGAGAACACCGCTCCGTAATGAAAGCAGTTGGCCGATCGTAAGGCCACCGGATATTTATAAGGCCAGGCCTGCTGTCCACATTCTGCGGGCAGCGGGCCTGGCCGCTTTTTTACAGAGGAAAGAAGGAGAACACGCATATGAGCAAAACGTGGAGACGCGCGCTTTCCCTGCTGCTGATGCTGTGCATCCTGACCGGCATGCTGCCGGCCACTGCGTGGGCCGCAGATGTCAGTTTGCCTGGGGGCGCGTCGCCGGCCTCGACAGAGGAAGAGGAGCTGCCCTACCAGGAGCGGGTGGAGAACTACATCGCCCGCTATGGAGACCAGCTCACTGAGGAGGAAAAAAGCCAGCTCCGCTCCGGCGAAGTGAAGCTGGAGGACCTGCTGGAAGAGACCAATCCCAAGGTCAGAGTGATCATTGAGCTGGAAGGCCAGTCGGCTTTGGAGGCCGACCCGTCCAGCCTAACGCTCATTCAGGAAGCGGCCGAGTCGGGACTGGGTCTTCTCTCCGCTGAGGACGAGCAGCAGATTGCCGCCCAGTCCATTGCCGCGGAGACCGGGGTGGACCTGGATGTAAAATACACCTATGATCTGGCCTTCAACGGCATTGCCGCGGAGGTCAACTACCTGGACATGGATGCCATTGCCCAGGCGGATGGAGTGGCCAGCGTCTATATCGATCCGACGTATGAGCTGGTCCCCACCAACGCCCCTGAGGTAAGTCCCAACATGTCCGGCTCCAACGAGACCACCGGCGTCAATGCCGTCAGCAGCCAGTACAAGGGCGAGGGGACCGTCATCGCCGTCATCGACACCGGCCTGGACCTGGATCACGAGGCCTTCCAGAATGCCGGCGGCCTGGTGACGGAGGAGAATGCCGGGCTCACCAAAGCCGTGCTGGCCGGCATCATGCAGAATCTGAGCATCAACGGCCTGACCGGCGCCGATGCAAACAGCGTCTACAAGAGCCTGAAGGTGCCGTTTGCCTTCAACTATGCCGACGACGGCAAGCTCCCTGCGGACCATACCGGCGACAGCCAGGGCGACCACGGCACCCATGTGGCGGGCATTGCCGCCGGCTACATGGTGGACGGTGAGGGGAAGGTCACCTTCTCCGGCGCCGCTCCCGCAGCCCAGCTGATCATCATGAAGGCCTTCGGCAAGGACCGGGCCGGTCAGTGGTCTGACATTCTGGCCGCTATGGAGGACGCCGCTCTGCTGGGCGCCGATGTGATCAACCTGAGCCTGGGCTCTCCCGCCGGCTTCTCCAGCAGCAGCTCCGCCGCCGAGCAGAATACGGCGGAGGTGTTTGCCACCCTTTCCGCCGCCGGTGTGGTGGTGTGCGCTTCTGCCGGCAACGAGTATACCGCCGCCTACGGCAACCGCTATGGGGACATGAGCCTGGCTTCCAACCCGGACAACGGCATCGTGGGTTCTCCCGCCAGCTACGATGAATCCCTGGCGGTGGCCTCTGTGGCTAACACCACTTACAGCGGCCAGTTCCTGTGGGTGGGGGACCGCAAGATCGCCTTTACCAACAATGCCAGCGTGGACAGCCGCAATATTCTGAAGCTGATCCCCGAGGGACAGGAAGAGGTGGATCAGCAGTTCGCCATTCTCACCGACGGCACCTCCATGCTCACAGGTACCGCCGGCGACTTTGAGCAGTATGCCGAGAGCAGCGGCATCGCCGGCAAGTTCGTGGTGGTCCGCCGGGGCGAGACCTTTACCGAGACCGTTCAGCGGGCCCAGGACGCGGGGGCCATCGGCCTGATCGTGGCCGACCATTCCGAGGGCTCTCTGTCCAACATGGCGGAAAATCTGGATGTAAAGATCCCCTCCGTGTTCATTTCCAAAGCCGACGGTGATTTCCTGGAGAGCCAGAAAACCGGCACGATCACCATTTCCAAGGCCATTTCCACTGAGGCCAACGTGGGTGCGGGCCAGATGTCCGATTTCTCGTCCTGGGGCGTCACCAGCGATCTGAAGCTGAAGCCGGAGATCACCACCCCCGGCGGCAACATTTATTCCACCCGGGACAACGGCACCTACGGCAATATGAGCGGTACCTCCATGGCCTCCCCCAACATGGCCGGCCTGGCCGCTCTGGCAAAGCAGTACATCAATGAAAATCAGGAGAAGTTTGCCGCCTACATCAACACCGACGGCCAGGTGGACCCCGGCAAGCTCAGCGACCTGATCACCAACCTGATGATGAGCACTGCCTCTCCCATCACCGACCCCAACAACGACACCTTCTACTCGCCCCGGAAGCAGGGCGCGGGCCTGGCCAGCATTGCCAATGCTGTTGCCGGCGAGGCCTTCCTCACCGTGGAGGGCGCCCACTCTGCCAAGCTGGATCTGGGCGACGACGACGGTAAGACCGGCGTGTATACCATGACCTTCACCATCAACAGCCTGAGCGGTGAGGCCGAGCACTACACCCTGGATACCACGGCCCTGACGGAGAAGATCCTGAAGGATCAGCAGGTGGAGTACCAGACCTACCACTGGGACGAGGCCCAGCAGAAGTACACCACTGAGACCATCACCGAGGACTTCATGTCCAACGAGCCCTATGAGCTCACCGGCGTTACCGTGTCCTATGCCGGCAATGACGTGGCCGATGGGACCGTTACGGTTCCTGCCAACGGCAGCACCACTGTTACCGTCACCCTGACCCTGGGCGACGCCGACCGGAGCTACCTGGAGCAGTACCCCAACGGCATCTATGTGGACGGCTTTGTGCAGATGCTGGACGCCGACGGCGACGACGGCGCCGACCTGAGCATCCCCTTCCTGGCCTTCTACGGGGACTGGGAGCAGGCTCCCATTCTGGACGAAGGCACCTGGATGGACGTGCTGGAGGACAATCCCATTTATCCCTCCAACGGTTTTTCCACCGCCAAGCGGGATCTTGTGGATGATTTCATTATTATGGAGATGGCCGATCCTCTGGGCATGCCGAGCAACACCGAAGCGGATCAGAGGGAGCTGGCGGAGTACGCATATGACTATCGTCCCTCTCTGAACCTGTTCAATCCTGCGGAGGAGAGCGTATATAAGGACCTGTTCTGTGACGTGTCCCTGCTGAGAAACGCCAAGGACCTGACCATGACCATCTACGGCGTGAAAGAGGGCACCACGAAGGAGAATCTGGACGACTATCAGAATCTGGAGCAGTATGTGGACACCGGCACGGTGTACAACACCATTACCGGCGAAAACTACAACAAGTCCTACTATGACAGCGGCTCCAGCGTTATGCGCGATCACAGCGACTATCTGTCCTATCGCTTCTACTGGGACGGCACCGACAGCAGCGGCGCGCTGCTTGCCGACGGCACCATGGTCATCGGCAAGCTCACCGCCAGCCTGGGTACGGGAGACGATGAAAGCGGCAACCAGCGCAGCAGCTTCTATTTCCCGGTCGTGATCCACATTACCCCTGCCAAGGTCACCGAGATGGGCTTCACCACCGATCCCGTCGGTACTTATGTGGACATTGACGATCCCGACTTTGTGGGTTCGGTGCAGCTGCAGCTCTATGGCACCCGGAACGAAGGGGAGGAAGGCAACTTCTTCACCATGGGTGAGCTGATGGGCTATGGCGGCGACGAGGTGCCGGAGCGCATGGTGGGCAACGGCGGCCGGATCACCTTTGACTTCCCCAACCTGTGGGACAGCGCCTATAACATCTGGACCATTGGCGCGGTGATCAGCGACCTGACGGGAAATGACACCGCGTATTACTACCATTTTATCAGCCAATTCTCCCTCACTTCCGGCCGGAGCACCGTGAACCAGGGCCAGTCCATGACGCTGAATTACACCACGGGGATCACGCAGGCGTACTCCCATTGGCTGGAAAACAGCAGCGTCCCCGGCGGCAAGAACTATACGGTTACCAGCTCCGATCCCGACCTGCTGCGTGTGACCGATAACGGAGACGGTACCATTACCGCCACGGCCAGCACGGTGGATGGTCTGACCCAGGCCAAAAAGGTGGATGTGATCCTCCGGGCCGGGGTGAACCAGAACTATGAGAAGCGCCTCACAGTTACCGTGTTGCCCTACCTGCTGCAAAAAGAGATCGACGAGGCCCAGCCCGGCGGCACGGTGTACTGGACCGGCGGAGATCTGACGGACAGCGTGATCATTGATAAGGACCTGACGCTGGACCTGGGCGGAGCCGCATTGACTGCCGTGGGCGGACAGCCTGCCATCAACGTGCAGGGCGGCAATGTGACCATCTGCAACGGCACCATCAGCTCCAGCGCGGACGACCTGCCCACCAGCGGCACCGGTCTGCTCACCACGCTGGAGGGCGAATATCCCGCCGCTGTCCGGGCGGAGGGCGGCAGCGTGACTCTGGACAGCGTGCTGGTGGAGGGCGCGGCGCTTACCGGCCAGGCTCTGGAGACCTATGTGTCCAGCGCCGTGGACCTGATCGACGGGGCCGACCTGACCATCCGGAGCAGTGAGCTGTACGGCGAGTATGCTGTCAACAACAAGGTGACCGGCAGCATGCCTGGCGGCACCATTACCGCGGAGGACGGCTACCTGTCCGGCGATGTAGCCAGCGTGAAGGACTTCCAGGACGCCGACACCGTGGTGGGCCTGGAGGAGCACGCCGTGGCCATGGACAGCGATGCAATCTATACCCAGGCTCTGTCCGACGGTACGGCGGTCAACGACCTGAGCTTTACCGGAAACTTTTTCGAGCAGTCCGCCACGCCTTACTTCTACTTTGACCTGAGTGACCCGGAAGAGGTGGCGAAATGGTCCACGGACAACCCGGACAATATTACCATTTCCTATGAAAACGGCAAGATGAAGGTGACCTCCACCGGGACCGGGAATATCATCCGCACGCTGGACACCCCCGTGAGCATTTCCGGCACCACCAACTGGAAGGCGTACAACATGGTGGCGGCCAGCAGCTACAGCGCCCATAGTGCTTACGTCAATGTGGGCGGCGCCTGGAAGTACGTCACCAACCTGGCCACCTACAACAATGCCGTGGGATCGGGAAGCGTATCCGGCACGGTGACCCAGATCCGGATCGGCATCCCCGCTACGGAGAATATGACCCTGGACGGCATTGGCGCCTTCCGGAGCGCGGATGATGCCGCGAACTATACCCAGCTCAAGATTAACACCAGCACCAAGGCGCTGACCGTGGTGAATCAGTCCGCCCTGGAGACGGCCGCGGAGCTGGTTACCGCCCAGGCGGACGGACAGCTTACGGTCACTGCGCCGGAGCCTGTCACCGTGGGCGGGGACAAGGCCTTCGGCTACCGCTGGATCCCCGTCAGCGTTACCATGACTCCGGCGGAGGGGGAGGCTCAGACGGCGGAATTTACCGACGGCACAGCGGTCCTCGACCTGCCGGAGGGAGCCTATACCCTGTCTGTGAACTGGGCGGCGGAGGTTGCCGCCAGCGCGCTGCGGCAGGAGAAGCTGGACCGGCTGAAGGACCCGGAGTACAGCACCAAGGCGGCCGCCGACATGCGGAGCTACCTCACCACCCTGTGCAGCATGCTGGACCTGGATGCCGCGGTGTCTGCCATCAGCACCCTGAAAGCCAATTTGGAGCCCTCGATGGTGAAGGCGGCGTTTACCCAGCGGGATGCGGAGCATGTGGATTCGCCCCTTTCCCTGGCGGGCTTTAATGAGAACTACACCAGCTACGCCGCCGAAGCGGAAAAGCTGACCGGCGACGAAAACGGCGTCAAGTTCCAGGGCGCCCATGACAATTACGGCTTCTACTGGGCCAAGTCCTCTACCACGGACGGGGCCGCCTCCAAAACGGGCTATTATGCCTATGCGGAGAAGTACGTCAAAGACCGGTATAACCATCTGACGGCGGACCTGACGATCGTGACCTCCGCCCAGGCCAAGGTGTCCGAGCTGAAGCGCCTGTGCGATTCCGGCGCGGGACTGGCGGAACTGCAGGCCTGGTGGGGCGCCAATGGCGAAAGCCTGCTGGACACCGCCACCACCGTGCAGAAAGCCATCAAGGCGGACAACGGAAACGGAGAGTACACCTACTCCAGCTCCGCCGCCTGGGACAGCGTGACCAGCATCTACTACCTGAGCGGAAAGTACATCTTCAACAAGAGCGGCCGGTACCTGTGGGAGTTCCTGGACGGCGACGGCGTCACCGCCGCTGACGGCAGCGCCGTGAACGACGCCATGAGTGTGCTGAAGAGCGACGGCAACGAGCTGTATTCCGCGCTCCAGGCCGTCAACGGCTTCTTCAGCGTCACCAACACCCAGCGTAAGGTCAACCTGGCCCAGCAGAACAAGACCCAGGACAACGGCAAGACCTATGCGGAGAACCTGCTGGCCGGCATTGCCGCCAATGCGTCTGCGGTCTATGCCCTCCATGAGGCGGACGGCAAGCAGTATCTGTCCGCCCAGGGCAGCGGTCAGATGACCTACGCCGCTGTGGAGCTCACCAGCGACCACGGCCAGCCGGCTGTTCAGACGCTCTGCTATCCCGCCGGGGCCCAGATCACGCTGCCCACCCTGACGGCGTCGGGCTGGACCCACACCGGCTGGACGGACGGGGAGCATGTCTACGACCTGAAGGACCTCTACACTGTGCCTGCGGAAGGCGCGGCGCTTACCGCTGTGTGGGAGGCCGGCTCCGTGAGCTACACCTTGGAGCTCTATGGCGCGGACCTGACCGGCGGCACCTACACCTCCCTGGGCACCGTCACCGTGCCCGCCTACGCCGGGCAGGAGATCCAGCTGGTCCAGGAGGGACAGCTGACCCTGCCCGAGGCGGAGGGAATGCCTGATCTGAGCGGCTTCCTGTTTGATGCGGACCATGCGGACAACGTGCTCACCGCCACAGTGACGGGCGACAGCACCACCGTGCTGAAGGTCTACTTCGACCGGGCCGCGTTTACCCTGACTGCCGGCGAGGATACGGCGCAGGTGCTCTTCGGTGCCTCCCTGATGGAGACGCTGAACACCTTCACCCCCGTGAAGGAGGGCTACACCTTCGGCGGCTGGTATCTGGACGAGACCCTGGAGACTGCGGTGGGCGAGGATGCCGTGATGCCCGCCCAGGCCCTTACCGTCTATCCCAAGTGGACGGTGCAGCAATCTACCATCACCTTTGTGACCGGCGAGGGCGCCACCCAGGTCGCGCCCATCACCCAGGAGTACGGCACCGCCGTGACTAAGCCTGACGATCCCACCCGGGAGGGCTACACCTTCACCGGCTGGTTCACCGACGAGGCTTGCCAGAATGTGTATACCTTCACCACCATGCCGGCGGAGGACCTGACCCTGTATGCCGGCTGGCAGGCGGGCCAGTACACCCTGCAATTCAACAGCAACGGCGGCAGCGACGCTGCCTCCATCGTGGCTGACTACGGCGCGCCCATCACCCTGCCCACCGTGACCCGCGCGGGCTATACCTTCGGCGGCTGGTATCGGGACAGCGGATTGTCCGGCCAGCCGGTGGAATTCACCACCATGCCGGCGGAAAACCTGACCCTCTATGCCAAGTGGACAGCCAACCGCTACACCATTACCTTTGAGACCGGCGAGGGCAGCGCGGTGGAGCCCATCACCGCCGACTACGGCAGCGCGGTGTCCGCCCCCGACGAGCCCACCCGGGCCGGCTGCACCTTCGGCGGCTGGTATACCGACCCGGACTGCACCGGGGAACCCTACGTCTTTACCACCATGCCCCTGGACGGCTTGACGCTGTACGCCAAATGGACGGCCAACAGCGTTACCCTCACCTTTGATACCGGCGCTGGCGGACCGGCCGTGGAGCCCATTACCGGCAGCTACGGCAGTCCCGTCACCCTGCCCGCCCCGGAAAAGACCGGCTACACCTTCGGCGGCTGGTACAGGGAGCCGGACTGCACCGGCGAGGCAGTGGAGCTGACCGCCATGCCGGCGGAGAGCGCCACCCTGTATGCCAAGTGGACGGTCAACCAGTATACCATCACCTTCGTGACCGGCGAGGGCAGCGCGGTGGAGCCCATCGTTGCCGACTACGGCAGTGCGGTGTCCGCCCCCGACGAGCCCACCCGGGCCGGCTACACCTTCGCCGGCTGGTACACCGAGGAAGCCTGTGAGAACCTCTATACCTTTACCACGATGCCTGCCGGGAACGTCACTTTGTACGCCAAGTGGACCGTCAACAGCGTCACCATTACCTTCCACAGCAACGGCGGCAGCGCGGTGGAGCCCATTTCCGGCGCGTTCGGCACGGCTGTGAAGGAGCCGGACTATCCCGTCCTGAAGGGACACTCCTTCCTGGGCTGGTTTACCCAGGAGGACCTGTCCGGCGAGCGGTACGTCTTTGAGACCATGCCGGCGGAGAACCTGGATCTGTATGCCAAGTGGGTGCTCAACCAGTACCGGGTGAGCTTCGAGACCGACGGCGGCACAGAGCTTGCGGACCTGATGGTGGACTACGGCACCCTGGTGCCTGAGCCCCAGGCTCCGGTCAAGAGCGGCTACTTCTTCCAGGGCTGGACGCTGGACGGTCAGCCTTACGACTTCAGCACGCCGATGCCCGACACCAACCTGGTGCTGACGGCGGTTTGGGTGAAGGATTCTGCCCTTCAGAAGCTGATCGACGAAGCCGAGGCCGGCAGCACCGTCACCTGGACAGGGGGAGACTTTACCACCTCCGTTGTCATCGACAAGCCCATCACCCTGGATCTGGGCGGCGCCGTGATCACCGGCTTGGCCGGTGAGCCGGTGATCACCAGCATGCCGGGGGCGGGCCAGACCGTTACCATCCAAAACGGCACGCTGACGGCCGGCTCCGATCAGGGCCAGCCCGCCCTGCTGGTGGACGGCGGCACCACGGTGCTGCGCAACATGCTCTGCCGGGGCGACAGTGTGGAGAAAAACGGCACGGTGATCTACAACGGCAGCGGCGCCGATGTGCACAACAACGGCAACCTGACCGTGTACGACAGTGTGCTGGCCGGTATCTACGGCATCAACAACGGTTCCCGCGGCAGCCAGCTGGGCGGCGGTCAGATCCAGCTTCACTCCGCCGTGCTCCTGGGCCTGGCCAACGACCTGTACAGCGACGATACGCTGCTGGTGCCCGGCACCAGCCTGACGCTGCCGGAGCAGGACTTCTCCGCCCAGCTGCGGGAGGGCGATCTGCCTGAGGCTGTGGAAGAGCTGGGTCAGATGCTCACCGTCCGCCGCGAGCGGATCGTGATCCCCAAATTCCAGAGCAGCCAGGTGGAGACCAGCTATGCCTTCCGCGACGGAATGCTGGAAGTCACCGTCACGGTGCCTGAGATGGCGGAGCTGGCCTTTGCCAGCCGCTGGGTCCCCGTCCTGCTGGAAAACGGCAGCCAGTCCGCCGAATTTACCCAGCAGGCCGACGGCACCTTCCGTGCCGCCCTGCCCGCTGACGGCGGTGCGCAGAACTGCACCATCCGGTTCCAGGGTCAGCTGAGCTTCAGCGGCCGGGAGATGGAGCAGATCGTCAATCTGCCTCTGGCCGTGGCTCAGGGCACGCTGGCCCAGGTCCGGCAGTTTGCCGATCTGGAGAGCCAGCTGTATGGGCAGAGCCAGACGGCCAAGAACCTGCTGCGGGATACTTATGAGCAGATCGTGGCGCTGGAGAGCGATCCCAACAACGCGCTGCTCATCAGCCTCTTTGGTGTTGGCCCGATCATCACCAACATGAAGGACGCCATCGCCGCCATGGGCGGCAGCTATGTCACCGGCAGCGGCGACACTGGCCTGATCGGCCAGCTGGAGGCGTACCACGACCAGTTTGCGCCTGTTGCAGGGGAAGCCGAGCAGTTGGCCTTCCTGTGCAGCAGCTACGGCGGCATCCGGACCGTGGTGGGTGAGATCTACACCCAGGCGGACAAGCTGTATCAGAACGCCTCCGACCCGATGATGTACAGCCTGATCATCTCCAACAGCCTGGTTTCCGGGTACGACGAGAAGCTGGCGCAGCTCAAGGACATCCTGAAGCAGTTCGACGACATGCTGGTGGAGCTGGACGGCAACCGCCTGCTGGTCCTGGGCGATTGGCAGGCCGATACCACCGGGACCTTCTGTGATAAGGTGATGGCCGCCTCCCAGGTTGAGGACGGCTACCTGGAGGTCCCCGCCGGCAGCACGCTGACGGATGGAAGCGACGACACTGCCGCCACCCTGCCCCTGACTGCCCAGGTGATCTCCGTGACCTGCCACTGGAACGACGGCAGCGGCAATTCCACCGTGCTTCAGGGCCTGGCGGGCGACAGCCTGTCCGCCCCTGCCGAGCCCACCCGCACCGGCTTTGAATTCGGCGGCTGGTACACCGAGGAGAGCTGCACCGGCGAGCCCTATGTGTTCACCGTTGTGCCGGAGACCGACCTGGAGCTGTACGCCAAGTGGACGGTAAAGCAGTACACCATCACCTTCGTGACCGGCGAGGGCGCCACCGCTGTGGAGCCCATTACCGCCGACTACGGCGCGGCCGTTCAGGCTCCCGCCGCTCCCGCCCGGGAGGGGTACGCCTTCGTGGGCTGGTATGCTGAGCCGGATTACAGCGGCACGCCCTACACCTTTACCACCATGCCTGCGGAGAACCTGACGCTGTACGCCAAGTGGCAGGCGGGCCAGTACACCATTCAGTTTGACAGCCAGGGCGGCAGCGCGGTGGAGAGCATCGCAGCCGACTACGGCCAGCCGGTGTCCGCCCCCGCGGAGCCTACCCGCACAGGGTACACCTTCGGCGGCTGGTACACTGACGCCGCCTGCACCGGCGAGCCCTACGTGTTCACCACCATGCCTGCCGGAAGCTTCACGCTGTACGCCAAGTGGACAGTGAAGCAGTATACCATCACCTTCGTGACCGGCGAGGGCGCCACCACTGTGGAGCCCATTACCGCCGACTACGGCGCGGCCATTCAGGCCCCCGCCGCTCCCACGCGGACCGGTTATATGTTCAACGGCTGGTATCCCGAGCTTCCGGCCACCATGCCGGCGGAGGATCTGGTCCTGACCGCCCGCTGGAGCAAGGATGTCCCCGTGATCCACACCCACGAGTGGGACGAGGGCGTTACAGACGAGAAGGCCACCTGTGTGACCGCCGGCAGCCGGGTGTATACCTGCCGGAGCTGCGGCGCCACCAAGACCGAGCTGATCCCCGCTACCGGCCACACCGAGCTGGGCGAGTGGATCACCATCCAGGAGGCCTCCTGCACCGGCGCCGGTACCCAGGCCCGCAAGTGCAGCGCCTGCGGCCTGCTGGTGGAGGAGCGCTCCATCCCGGCTTTGGGCCACGACTATCAGCTGACCGACACCATTGAGGCCGGCTGTGAGAACTCCCAGCTGGATATCTACACCTGCTCCCGCTGCGGCGACAGCTACTCCATGGCGGTGGGCGAAGCCGTCGGACACACCGTTGTGGAGGATCCGGCGGTGGCGGCAGACTGCACCACGGAGGGCCTGACGGCCGGCAGCCACTGCTCGGCCTGCGGCGCGATCCTTGTGAAGCAGGAGACGGTGCCCGCCACCGGCCACACCTATGAAGAGCAGGTGACCGATCCCACCTGTACCGCCAAGGGCTATACCACCCACATCTGCGCGGCCTGCGGCGACAGCTATGTGGACAGCTGGGTCCCGGCCACCGGCCATACCTTCAGCGACGAGCCTGAGGAGACCACTGCGGACGGTGTGACCACCCGGGTCTACCACTGTCTGTACTGCGATGCCGCCCGGTCGGAGACCTGGGTGGAGGAGCCCAAGGAAGAGCAGGAAGTGACCATCGACAACGGTTCCGCCAGTATGCACATTGACGCTGCGGCCATCAAGGACATCCTGGCCGGTCTGGATGAGCAGCTGGACGCCGAGATCCGAATCAACATCGCCATTCTGGATTCCGAGGCCCAGCTGAGCGGCAGCAGTCTGGATGAAGCGGTGGCGGAGCTGGTCCGGGACTATGTGGAGGACGACACCTCCATCGTCGTGGACATCACCATCCGGGATGAATTGGGCGGCGACCTGCTGCCGGAGGAGCGCAACAGCGTGGGCAGCATCCAGGTTACGCTGCCGTACACCCGGAAGTGGGAGCACAGCAGCTTCCAGGCCTGCTGGGCCGGTCCTGACGGAAAGATGTGGGTCGGCCCCTGCCAGTACCAGGACGGCCAGGTGAGCTTCACCACCAACCACTGCTCCACCTACGTGGTCATGGAGCTGTGCGATCATATCCTGGGCCAGTTCACCGTGGTGACACCTGCCACCGAGACGGAGGACGGCCTGGAGATGGCCGTATGTGAACAGTGCCACGAGACCGTGTACCGGGTGATCCCGGCCACCGGCGGCGAACCCACCGGACCCAGCGGCGGCGGTGGCGGCGGCGTGGTCACGAAGAAGTACCCCGTGGAGCTGCCCGAGACTGTGGAGAACGGCACCATCACAGCGGACTCCACCACGGCGGAGGCGGGTCAGACCGTCACCCTTACCGTCAAGCCCGACCAGGGCTACACCCTGGACGCCATCACCGTCACTGACGGCAGCGGCAAGCGCCTGAACCTGACGGCGGAGGGCGACACCTACCGCTTTACCATGCCGGAGGGCAAGGTGACCGTGGCGGTCAGCTTTGCGCCTGTGCCGGTGGAGCTTCCCTTCACCGATGTAGGCGAGGAGGATTGGTTCTACGACTCTGTTTCCTACGTCTATGTCCGGGAACTGATGACCGGTATCAGCGATACCCTGTTCGCGCCGGATCAGCACCTGACCCGCGGCATGATCACCACCGTCCTTTGGCGGCTGGAGGGCTCTCCCGCCGGCACGGGCACCGTCTTTACCGACGTGGCTGAGGACGCCTGGTATGCCCAGGCGGTGCGCTGGGCGGCTGCTCAGGGCATCGTGGAAGGCTACGGAAACGGAATGTTTGGGCCGGAGGACGACATCACCAGAGAGCAGCTGGCGGCGATCCTGTACCGCTACGCCCGCTATCTGGGCGATACCACCAAGGCTGAGGGCGACCTGTCCGGCTATCCGGATGGAGCCCAGACCTCTGACTGGGCGGTGGAAAGCATGACCTGGGCAGTAAGCACAGGCCTGATTTCCGGTAAGAACGGCGGCCTGCTGGATCCCACCGGCACCGCCACCCGCTCGGAGGTGGCAGCCCTCCTCCAGCGGTTCTGCGAGAGCAGAGCGGAATAACAAAAAAGCTCCCGGAGCGCATCAGCGCTCCGGGAGCTTCTTTTTTGATCAGATAAGACCCAGAATGTACCGGCACCAGAATTTCCTGTGCCAGGGCAGGGCCTTGTCCACCTGGGCGGCGGCGGTACGGGCGGCGGACACCGCCTGTTCCCGCTCCTCCTCCGTCAGAGTGTGGGGACTGAATTTGGCCTTCTTGGCCAGCTCGAAGATCTCCTCCGGTACCTCACCGCCCCACTTCTCCAGCCGCTTGAGCTGGAGGTAGGCGGCGATGACCGCCCGGTTGGTGTTCTCCTGTTTGAATTTCTTCTCCCGCCGGGACCGGCCAAAGGCCCGGTTGGCGGGGAGTGCCAGGATGACCAGCACCACGATCAGGGGGATGACCACCACCCGCAGGTCCAGAGCCGCTCCGTCCTCCGAAGCGGTTCCGGGACCCTGACTGGGCGTGGGGGTGGGCGCGGCGCTGGCCGTGGGTGCGGCGGTGGCAGTGGGCGTGGGAGTAGCGGTAGGGGTAGGCGCGGCCGCCGCCGTGGAGCTCTGGCCCGGGGTGCCGCCGGAGTAGGCGGGAGTGACCTCGATGGGCTCCCAGCCGTAGCCGTCCAGGTAGATCTCCACCCAGGCGTGGGCGGCGGAGTCGGGGACCTTCACCTTGCCGGAGGCGGGTACGTCCGCCACGTAGCCCACCACGTACCGGGCGGGAATGCCCAGGTACCGCAGCAACAGGGTGGCGGCGGAGGCGAAGTGCATGCAGTAGCCCTCGTGGCTCTCGGTGAGGAAGTAGGAGACAAAATCCTCTCCCTCCGGGGTGACGGGGGTGTCGGGATTGTATTCCGCCGCATCCTCCAGGTAGGCGGCTACCACGTTGGCCAGCGCCAGAGGGAGGGCCCGGGTGAAATCCATACCGATGACATAGCCCTTCTCCACCAGATCCCGATATTCCTGATAGGCGGGTTTGTCCGAGCCGTAATATGTTTCCAAAGCGATCTCCTGCATGGCCAGAGCCAGGGCGTCCATGCTCTCCTCCGGAATGTCCAGATAGTTCCGCTGCACGAAGATGCGGTAATTTTTCTCCGGACCCTCCGCGTCTCCGGGCAGCTCCGCCTCGTCCATGGGGTCGCAGTCGGGCTGGACGTACACCGTGTGGGTCCACACGTCCTCCATCCGGGCGATGTAGGAGTCGTTCACAAAGGCCGCGCCTCCCAGCTCGTCAGGCTGGGACAGGATCTGGTAGGGGACGTACACATACCCGGGGTCGGCGCCCACGTTGCGGACGGTGACCTTGGCGTATTCCTTATCGGGGAACTCCTCCCGGTCGGCCAGGGCGGGGAAGTTCATGGGCTGGTAGCCGTGCAGGGAAGGGCGGTAAAGGGAGGATACAGCGCCGGACAGGTCGTCCCCACCCCACTGGATCTCCGAGTCGTAGATATCCTGATCCAAAGGCGCCCAGCTGCCGCCGTTATACGCGGCGCAGGAAAAGCCCCGCAGGTAGATGCGGCCCCGCAGGTCGGTCTCCACCTCCAGCACCGTCCGTCCGGAGAAGCCCAGAGGTCCTGCGTGGGACAGGTCCACCTCTCCGTTGGCGCTGGACAGGGAGCCGCCGCTGCCGAACAGGCCGAAGGGGCCGCTGCCCTGAAACAGGGCGAAATCCTGCCGGGCGGCCCAATTGGTGATGTCGTTGAGGGCGGTGTCCGCCCACCGGGGCCGCTGGTAGTCCTCCTGGGGCATGGCGGCGGTGAGCCCGGCCAGCAGCAGGGCACCGGCGGGGAGGACCGCCAGGGTAAGCCGGGCGGCGCCCCTGGCATCCTGCCGCCTTACCAGGGAGGTGAGGCCCATGGTGCACCACACCAGCACCAGCGCCATCAGAGGCAGCCAGCCGGGAGTGACGGAAATGCAGACGGGAGCCAGCGGGAAGGGGAGGGTCACCCAGAAGGTGAGCCAGAAGGAGCGGGCCCGCTGGATGGTGAGGCCCAGCAGCAGGCTCAGGGGGAGCAGGGCCACCAGCACCAGCAGAGCGGCGCACAGGGCCCAGGTCTCGTCGGGCAGCTGGGCGATGGGCTGGATGTAGTCGTCCAGGCTCAGGCTGGTGCAGAAGGTGTTGACCACCGCGCACCGCAGGGTGATCTCACCCAGCACCAGGTAATCCCACAGCTTCCACAGTCCCCAGCCCCACAGGGCGGCGGTGCCCGCCAGAGGGAGGATCCACCAGCGGCGGGGCAGGGACCAAGTGAGCAGGCTCACCGCCGTGCACACTCCGCAGCCCGCCAGCACCAGAGGGGCGTCTACCCCTGCGGAGAAGGCGGTGAGGAAGGTGAAGGAGACCCCGAACAGGGCCAGGAAAAGCAGAATGCCGTCCCCCACGACGGAGGCGGGGGTGGGCCGGAAGGGCGGCCGCTTGGGCCGATTTTTGCGGCGCTTCATGTCCGGCCTCCTTTCCCGTCCCGGGGGGACACGTGGAAGTGGAGGGGTGGTCCGGCGGAGGGAGACAGCCGCAGCCCCTCGTCCAGAATGGACCGGCCCTCAGAGGGCGCGTTCAGGGAGAAGGCCAGGTCCAGGCAGGCCGTCAGGGCCTGCTCGCCGTCCACCGTCCGGTCCTCCACCTGGCCGCTGGCCGGGGCGGCCCACTGGATATGGTGGGCCCTGCCCTTGTCCAGCAGCAGCCGGGAGAGGGCGGCCAGCTCGTCAAAGGTCCGGTCCAGCTCCTCCGGCGTGCCGAAGTGGTCGTAGGTGAGGATGACCTCCGCCTGGCGGGGCTCCAGGGTCTCCCGCACCACCAGCTCGTCCTTTTTGGAGGACAGCTTCCAGTGGATGGACCGCAGGGAGTCGCCCGCCCGGTACTCCCGCAGGTCGTAGTCCTCGCCGGGGCCGCCGCCGGGCCGGGGACGCAGCACCACGCCGCCGGAGCGGGGGGCCTCCAGCTCCTCCGGCGGGAGGACCTCCGTGGGCAGGGGCAGGGACAGCAGGGCGCCCTGGGCCTTGCCGGGAATGGGCAGGGGAAACAGACCCAGCAGGTCCCACACCCTGGCCTGGGTCACGTCGCACACCAGCCGCCCGCAGTGGGGAGCGGCCAGAGGGATGGAGAGCTGCGCCTTTCCGTCCTGGGGCAGCAGGTGGCACACCAGGCCGCCGCTCTCCCCGGTGAGCTGGTTGGTCCAGGTGAGGCGCACCTTCACCGGAGGCAGAGGGAGGGAATTTTTCCGCTCCAGGGACAGGGTGAACCGCCCCTCGCTTCCCCGGGGTACGTTCCCCTCCGGAGTGAGGTGGAGGGAGGTGCCCAGCAGGGCCGGCAGGGTGAGGACCACCGACAGCACCGGCAGCAGCACCACCAGCACCAGGACAAAGGTGGACAGATAGTATTTGAAAAAAATCTGAAACACAACGGCCGCCAGCAGCAGGGCGGCGTAGGAGATCCGCCGGTGCAGCATGGCCTTACCGGACCGCGGGGGCGGGCACCTGCTGGAGGATCTCCGCCGCCGGGTGGAAGCCCCCATCAGCCTGAGCGCGGGGGGAGAGAATGAGCCGGTGGGTCACCACGTCAGAGAACACCATGGACACATCCTCGGGATTCACATAGTCCCGCCCCAGGGTGAGGGCGGCGGCCTTGGCCATGGCGGTCAGGGCCAGGGAGGCCCGGGGGCTGGCGCCCTGCACGATCATGGGATGGGTGCGGGTGGCGTTCACCAGCCGGATGATGTAGTCCAGAATGTCGTCGGACACATAGACCTGATCGGCCGCCTCCCGCAGCTTCCGCAGGCCGTCCAGATCCAGCACCTGCTCCACCTGCTCCAGGGGGTTGCCTTTCTGCTTGCGGCGCACCATGTCCATCTCGTCCGCCGGAGCGGGGTAGCCGATGGACAGCCGCACCATGAACCGGTCCATCTGGGAGTCGGGCAGCAGCTGGGTGCCCGAGGCGCCCGCCGGGTTCTGGGTGGCGATGACCAGGAAGGGCTGGGGCACCGGGTGGCTCACCCCGTCCACCGTCACCTGGCCCTCCTCCATGGCCTCCAGCAGGGCGGACTGGGTCCGGCTGGTGGCCCGGTTCAGCTCGTCGGCCAGGAACAGGTTGCACAGCACCGCGCCGGGCTGGTACTCCATCTTCCCGGTCTCCTTATTCAGCATGGAAAAGCCCGTCACATCGGAGGGCATCACGTCCGGGGTGAACTGCATCCGGTTGTATTCCAGGCTCAGCGCCTTGGAAAAGGCCAGGGCCATGGTGGTCTTGCCCACGCCGGGAATATCCTCCAGCAGGATATGGCCCCGGGCCAGGATGGCCAGCAGCACCTTGCCCAGAACTTCGTCTTTTCCCACCACGGCCTTTTTGACCTGGGTGAGGATGTCCAGAATGATCTTGCTTGAACTCATGGGGCGCCCTCCTTTACTCTATGACAGTATTGTATCAAAGTGTTTCGTTATGTCAACAACAAAGAGGAAACAGGCTCCAGAAAGGAAAAAATCACCCCAACCCCTTGCAAGCGCGGACCTTTTATGGTATAGTACATACGATAGTAGTAGGTGTATGGTGAGAGTGGGGTTACGGCTCCGCTCTTTCTTATTGAAAAAACGGGGTAAGGTAATTTTTGGAAGTCCCCGGCAAGGAGGTCGAAGATGGCGAAGATCACAGATCTGGTAGCGTCTATGGCTGCCCCCATCGTGGAGGGCGCCGGCTGTTCCCTGTGGGATGTGGAATACGTCCGGGAGGCCGGTCAGTGGTTCCTTCGGGTCTATATTGATAAGGAGGGCGGCGTGTCCATCGACGACTGCGAGGCGGTGAGCCGCCCCCTGTCCGATGCCCTGGACGAGGCCGACCCCATCGAGGGCAGCTACGTGCTGGAGGTATCCTCCGCCGGCGCCGACCGGCCCCTGAAGAAGCCGGAGCACTTTGAGAAGTTCATGGGCGCCGAGGTGGAGGTCCGCCTCTACCGGGCCATGGACGGCCGGAAGGACCATGTAGGGTTCCTGAAGGGCTATGAAAACGGGGATGTGACCATTGAGACCGCCGCCGGGCTCCAGACCTTCGTGAAGAAGGACGTGGCCCAGGTGCGGCTGTATGTGCGGTTTTAAGGATAGAAGGAGTATAGAGTTATGCCGAAGAAGAACGCGAAAGCGCAGAAGACCAATGAGCTGGACGGGGCGGAGTTTTTTGCCGCCATCGACCTGATCGAGAAGGAAAAGGGCATCCCCAAGGCCTATATGCTGGAGAAGATCACCCAGGCCCTGGTGTCCGCCTACAAGCGGGACCATGAGGGCGCCGGTGACAACATCACTGTGGAGGCCGACGAGGAGCGCGGCACCGTCCGCATGTTCGTCAAGAAGGACGTGGTGGAGGAGGTCGACAACCCCTGCACCGAAATGAGCCTGGAGATGGCCCGCTCCAAGCTGCCCCAGGCCCAGCTGGGCGACGTGATCCGTATTGAGATCAAGACCCGGGACTTTGGCCGCATCGCCGCCCAGACTGCCCGCCAGGTCATCATTCAGGGTATGCGTGAGGCCGAGCGGGGCATGATTTATGATGAGTTCTCCTCCAAGGAGCACGAGATCCTCACCGGCGTGGTCACCCGCATCGATCCCCGCTCCGGCGCCGCCAGCCTGCGCATCGGCTCCGGCAGCGAGGCCACCGAGGCCTTCCTGGCTCCCGGCGAGCAGGTGAAGGGTGAGACCTACACCGAGGGCATGCGCCTGCGCGTGTACGTGGTGGAGGTCCGCCGTTCCACCAAGGGACCCCAGGTCCTCATTTCCCGCACTCACCCCGGCCTGGTGAAGCGGCTGTTCGAGCTGGAAGTACCCGAGATTTACGACGGCACCGTGGAGGTCAAGTCCATCGCCCGTGAGGCGGGCTCCCGCACCAAGCTGGCCGTCTGGTCCGCCGACCCCAACGTGGACCCCATCGGCGCCTGCGTGGGTCCCCGTGGCCAGCGGGTCAACAACATCGTGGAGGAGCTCAAGGGCGAGAAGGTGGACATCGTCAAGTGGTCTGAGGACCCCGCCGAGTACATCGCCGCCGCTCTGTCCCCCGCCGATGTGGTGAGCGTGGACGTCCACGAAGAGGGCAAGAGCTGCCGCGTGGTGGTGCCCGACGATCAGCTGTCCCTGGCCATCGGCAAAGAGGGCCAGAACGCGAGACTGGCAGCTAAATTGACCGGCTGGAAGATCGACATCAAGCCCGAGTCCGCTCCCGCCGACGAGGACGTGGAGGATGATGTGATCCTGGAGGACGAGGTCGAGACCGAGGAGTAAGTCCTCAGAAATAAAAAAGGAACGGAAGGGGGGCAGAAGAATGCCCAAAAAGATACCCCTGCGCCAGTGCGTGGGCTGCCGGGAGATGAAGCCCAAGCCGGAGCTGATCCGGGTGGTGAAGAGCCCGGAGGGAGAGGTCTCCCTGGATTTCAAGGGAAAGAAGCCCGGCCGGGGCGCCTATGTGTGCCCAGATCCCGAGTGCCTGAAGAAGGCGCGGAAATCCCGGGCGTTGGAGCGGGCCTTTTCCGCCCCCCTGCCCGACGAGGTATATGCCGCTCTGGAGGAGCAGATGAAGGCGGGTGACGGGGATGGATAGTGTCCTGCACCTGCTGGGCATCGCCCGCAAGGCGGGCCGTGTGGAGGTAGGCGAGGAGCCGGTGGGCGCCGCAGCCCGGGCCCATCAGGCCAAGCTGATCCTCACCGCCGCCGATGGAGCGGACAACAGCCTGCGCCGCGCGTCCCACTTTGCCGAGGCGGGCAAGGTGCCCGTTCTGCCCACGCCCTACACCAAGGGTGAGCTGGGCGGCACCGTGGGACGGAGCGCCTGCACCATGCTGGCGCTCACCGACATCGGCCTGGCTTCCGCCATCGCGGAGAAGCTGGCCGCCGCCGATCCGGATCGGTGCGCCGTCGCGGCGGAGGAGCTGAAGGTGGCGGCGGGCAAGGCACTCCAGCGCCAGAAGGAGCGCCGGGCCCACGAGAAGAACCTGCAGAAGAAGAAACAGAAACCCTGGGCGCCGCCCCCTCCCAAGGCGGAGAAAGGGTCGCCCAAGGCTCAGAAGAAACCCTTTGCCCCGAAGGGCAAACTGACCATTAAGAAGCAGCCATGAACAGACATGGCGTAAGGTATTGGAACAAGCCCGCTTGTTCCAATAAGAAAGCGCAGTGAGAGCGCCGCGTTTTCCTATTGGCGCAAGCCGGCCCAGTTGGAGGTGGCTTATTTGCTGAACAATAAGTATCGTGTGCATGAGGTGGCCAAGGACTTCAATAAGAACTCCAAGGAGATCACCGACATTCTGACCAAATACGCGACTGCTCCCAAGAACCACATGCAGCCCCTGGAGGACAAGGAGCTGTCCCTGATTTTTGAGTATCTGACCCAGCACAATCAGGTGGAGAGCATCGAGAGCATCTACGCCGATGTGTATCGGGAGCCCAAGCCCGCCGCCAAGGCGGAGCCCAAGAACGACAAGCCTGCTGCGCCGGCCGCCAAGCCCCAGCAGCAGAACACCAAGCCCGCCCAGAACGAGGCGCCCGCCGCCAAGCCCGCTGCTCAGGCGGAGCAGCCCAAGCCCCAGCAGCCCCAGCAGAGCCGTCCCGCCACCCGGGTGCCTGAGAAGAAGGTGGTGGACACCCGCAAGAGCGGCAACGTGAACCTGGAGAAGTACGACCAGCGGCTGGAGGACCTGGCCGCCGGCAAGACCAAGCAGATGCAGGGAGGCAAGCAGAAGTTCCAGGGCGGCAACAAGCGCAAGGGCAACTTCCAGGGCGGCAACAAGCGCCGCCAGGAGGAGCAGGAGAAGATGCGCCGGCTCCAGCTGGAGATCGCCAAGAAGACCCCCCTCACCGTCAAGATCCCCGACGAGATCGGCGTGGGTGAGTTGGCCAGCCGGATGAAGAAGACCGGCGCCGAGGTGGTCAAGACTCTGATGAAGAACGGCGTCATGGCCTCCCTGTCCGACGTCATCGACTTCGACACCGCCGCCATCATCGCCGAGGAGCTGGGCTGCAAGGTGGAGCACGAGGTCATCGTCACCATCGAGGAGAAGCTCATCGACACCGCCGAGGACAAGGAAGAGGATCTGCTGCCCCGGGCTCCCGTGGTTGTGGTCATGGGCCACGTCGACCACGGCAAGACCTCTCTGCTGGACTATATCCGCAACGCCCACGTGGCTGCCGGCGAGGCCGGCGGCATCACCCAGCACATCGGCGCTTACCAGGTGAACGTCCAGGGCAAGGTCATCACCTTCCTGGACACCCCCGGCCACGAGGCCTTTACCGCCATGCGTGCCCGCGGCGCCATGATCACCGACGTGGCCATCCTGGTGGTGGCCGCCGACGACGGCATCATGCCCCAGACCGTGGAGTCCATCAACCACGCCAAGGCGGCCAATATTCCCATCATCGTAGCCATCAACAAGATGGATAAGCCGGAAGCCAACCCCGAGCGCATCAAGGAGCAGCTCACTAAGTACGAGCTGGTGCCCGAGGAGTGGGGCGGCGAGACCATCATCTGCCCCATTTCCGCCAAGACCGGCGAGGGCATCGACAACCTGCTGGAGATGGTCAACCTGACCGCCGAGATGCAGGAGCTGAAGGCCAACCCCAACCGTTCCGCCCACGGCGCCGTCATCGAGGCCCGTCTGGACAAGGGCCGCGGCCCCGTGGCCACCCTGCTGGTGCAGAACGGTACCCTCCATCAGGGCGACGTGATCATCGCCGGCACCGCTGTGGGCCGTGTCCGCGCCATGACCAACGCCAAGGGTGAGAAGCTCACCGAGGCCGGTCCCTCCGTGCCTGTGGAGATCATCGGCATGAGCGAAGTGCCCGGCGCCGGCGACGACTTCCACGCCGTGGCCGACGAGCGCATGGCCCGCGAGCTGGTGGAGCAGCGCAAGCACGAGCAGAAGATGGCCGCCTCCGGCCCCATGGGCAAGGTGAGCCTGGAGGATCTGTTCAGCCAGATCAAGCAGGGCGAGATGAAGGACCTGAACATCATCGTCAAGGCCGACGTTCAGGGCTCCGCCGAGGCCGTGAAGGCTTCTCTGGAGAAGCTCTCCAACGACGAGGTGCGGGTACGTGTCATCCACTGCGCGGTGGGCGCCATCAGCGAGAGCGACGTTATGCTGGCCACCACCTCCAACGCCATCATCGTGGGCTTCAACGTCCGTCCCGACAACAATGCCAAGGAGACCGCCGCCCGCAACAAGGTGGATATGCGCATGTACCGGGTGATCTACGACTGCATCAACGAGATCGAGACCGCCATGAAGGGCATGCTGGCGCCCAAGTTCAAGGAAGTGGAGCTGGGCACCGCCGAGGTGCGCAACGTGTTCCGCATCACCGGCGTGGGCATGGTTGCCGGCTGCTACGTCACCGAGGGCAAGATGCAGCGCGGCGCCAACATGCGTCTGCTGCGCGACAACATCGTCATCTATGACGGAGCCATCGCCTCCCTCCAGCGCTTCAAGGACAGCGTGAAGGAGGTCGCCGCCGGCTACGAATGTGGTATTACGTTTGAGAAGTTCCAGGACATCAAGGAAGGCGACATTATTGAAGCTTTCCTGATGGAGCAGATCGAGGTGTAAGCTGCCCCGTCTGACCGGACCGGAGCCCAGCGAAGCGGGTCCGGGCCGGAGAGGAGGAGCAACAAAACGGAGCGGATGTCCGGCGTGAGCCGGACGGAGCGGCGTGGCGTTTGCGACGACGAGATGGAGCAGATCGAAGTATAAACGTCAACACAAAATTAAATCAGACCCGTTCCGTCCCCAAGTCATTTGAGGAGGGGACGGGTCTGTATGCTTAATAGGAGAAAGATATGGCAAGTAATCGAATTGGACGCATCAATGAGGAGATCCAGCGTGAGCTGTCCACCCTCATCCGTACCGTGAAAGACCCCCGGGTCCACGGTCTGGTATCCATCACCGCGGTGGACACCACCTCCGACCTGCGGTACAGCAAAATCTACGTCAGCGTGCTGGACAAGAGCGACGTGAAGGAAGTGGTGAAGGGCCTGAAGTCCGCCGGCGGCTATCTGCGGCGGGAGCTGGGCCGGGCGCTGCAGCTGCGGTACACCCCGGAGCTGATCTTTGTGGAGGACGACTCCATCAACACCGGCGCCCACATCCTCAGCCTGCTGCGGGACCCTGAGGTGGTAAAGCCCGCCAATCCCGCCAACGCCCACATTGACCTGGACAGCGAGGAATAAGCGATGACGTATACCGAAGCGGCGGCCTGGCTGAAGAGCCACGACCGCTACCTGATTTTGACCCACAAGCGCCCTGACGGTGACACCATCGGCTGTGCCGCCGCCCTGTGCCGGGGCCTGCGGGGTCTGGGCAAGACCGCCCACATCTGCCCCGGCACCGGGGAGACCCACCTGTTCACCCCCTACCTGGAGGGCCTGCTGGCTCCCGAGGGGTATGAGCCTGACACCGTGGTCAGCGTGGATATCGCCGCCCGGAGCCTGTTCACCAAAGCCGGTGAACCCTGGCTGGAGCGGGGCATCGACCTGGCCATCGACCACCACCCCTCCCAGGAGTTCTTCGCCAAGGAGACCTGCCTGGACGCCTCCCGGGCGGCCTGCGGGGAGATCCTGTACGATATCCTGAAGGAGCTGGGGCAGGTCAACCGGGAGACCGCCGCGCCCCTCTATGTGGCGGTGTCCACCGACTGCGGCTGCTTCCAGTACGGCAACACCTCCGCCGACAGCCACCGGGTGGCGGCGGCGCTGATGGATACCGGGCTGGACGTGTTCCCCCTGAACAAGCGCCACTTCCGCACCAAGACCTGGGCCCGGCTCCAGGTGGAGCGGCTCATTGTGGAGCGGATGCACCGCTATGAGGACGGCAGGATCGCCGTGGCTCCCGTGTCCCTGTCTCTCATGGACGAGGCGGGCGCCACCGAGGAGGACATGGAGGATATCGCCGCTTTCCTGGGCCAGATCGAAGGGGTGGAGACCTCCGTCACCATCCGGGAGCTGGCCGAGGGCGGCTGCAAGCTGTCCGTGCGCACCTCCGCCGGACTGAACGCCACCAAAGTCTGCGCCCTTCTGGGGGGCGGCGGCCACGCCGCCGCGGCGGGCTGCACCGTCAGCGGCAGCCTGGAGCAGGCCGAGGAGCAGATCATGGACGCCATCCGGCAGGTGGAAGCGGATGGCTAACGGCGTTATTATCATCGATAAGCCCCAGGACTGGACCAGCATGGACGTATGTGCCAAGCTGCGGGGCGTCTTTCACGAGAAGCGCATCGGCCACGGCGGCACCCTGGACCCCATGGCCACCGGCGTGCTGCCGGTGTTCGTGGGCCGGGCCACCCGGGCGGTGGAGTTTGCCGTGGAGGGCGAAAAGGAATATCTGGCCGCTTTACAACTGGGTGTGATCACCAACACCCAGGACGCCACCGGCCAGGTGGTGGAGACCCGGCCGGTACACGTGGACCGGACCGCCCTGGAGGAGGCGCTGGCCGCCTTCCGGGGTGAGATCCAGCAGATCCCTCCCATGTATTCCGCCATCAAGATCAAGGGCAAGAAGCTCTACGAGCTGGCCCGGTCGGGGAAAGAGGTGGAGCGTGCGCCCAGAACGGTGACCATCCACGGTCTGGAGGTGCTGGACGCTCCTCCGGAGGGCTTTCCCCAGGGAGAAAACCTCTGGTACCTGAAGGTGACCTGCTCCAAGGGCACCTACGTGCGCACCCTGTGCCACGATATCGGGGCCGCCCTGGGCTGCGGCGGCAGCCTGTCCGCCCTGCGGCGGACCCGGGTGGGAGACTACGTGCTGGAAGGGGCGGTCACCCTGGAGCAGGCCCAGGCCGCTGACGACCCTGCCGCCCTGCTGATGCCGGTGGATACCTGCTTTGCGGGCCGGCCCATGCTGGTGCTCAAGAGCCTCCAGGCGGAGAAAAAGATACGAAACGGCGTGGCTTTGAACCTCCCCACGGCGCCGGGAGACGGGGAATACCGTCTGTACGGCGTGGATGGGTCCTTCCTGGCTCTGAGCCGGGTGGAGGGTCGCAAGCTCACCGCCATCAAGAGTTTTTTCGAGGTGTAGGAAGATGCAGCAAGAGAGACGGGTCATCGCCCTGGGCTTTTTTGACGGGGTGCACCTGGGCCACGGAGCCCTGCTTCGCCGGGTGGGAGAGGAAGCCGCCCGACTGGACGCGGTGCCGGCGGCGGTGACTTTTGATACCCATCCTGAGAATCTGATTTTGAAGGCCCCCGCCGTGCCCCTCCTCAGCTCCCCTCTGGACCGGGCGGAGCTGATGCGGCGGTACTACGGCATCCGTGACGTGATCGTGGCTCACTTTGACGAGCGGATGATGCACATGCCCTGGCGGGAGTTCGTCACCGACTACCTGGTAGGGGAGAACGGCGCGGTCCACCTGGTGGCGGGCCACGACTTCCACTTCGGCTACAAGGGGGAGGGCAACCCGGAGCGGCTGCGGCAGCTGTGCGGCGAGCTGGGCATCGGCTGTGACATCATCCCCAAGGTGGAGCGGGACCACATCACCGTCTCCTCCACCTATATCCGCACCCTCATCGCCCAGGGCGAGATGGAGCGGGCCAATGAGTTCCTGGGTCACCCCCACACCCTGACGGACACGGTGGCTCACGGCAAGAAGCTGGGCTCCACCCTGGGCTTCCCCACGGTGAACCTTCGCTTCCAGCCCGGCGTGCTGGTTCCGGCCTACGGCGTGTATGCCACAAAGGTGTGGTTCGAGAACGGGGAGAGCCGCCCGGCGGTGACCAACATCGGGGTGCGGCCCACCGTGGACGACGGCAACAAGGTGACGGTGGAGGGCTTCATCCTGGACTTCAGCGGCGACCTGTACGGCCAGACGGTGCGCATGGAGTTTTACAAGAAGTTGCGGGGCGAGCGGAAGTTCAGCGACCTGGCAGCCCTGAAGGAAGAGGTCATGCACAACGCGGAACAGACCAGAGCCTATTTCGCAGACCGGTAACAAGAGACTGCCCAAGACGGAAGGGGACATGATATGCGCTATCACAAGATCTATCCCGCAGCCATTTGTTTTTGTGCCTACCTGGTCGCCATCGGCGTCATTCTGGGGGATTATCGGGAGATCCTGCCGGGACTCTGGAAGATCATCCAGACGGAGGACGCCCTGATCACCGACTACGTTGAGATCGCCGGCATCAGCGCCGCCTTTGTCAACGCCGCCCTGGTGACCCTCATCAGCCTGGGTATCCTCCGGCTGAGCAAGGACCCTCTCAACGGCTACACCCTGGTGGAAATCGGCCTGATGGCGGGCTTTGCCCTTTTTGGCAAGAACATCGCCAACATCTGGCCCATCATCGGCGGCACCTTCCTGTACGCCAAGCTGCGGCGGGAGCCCTTTGGCAAGTACGCCTCGGTGTCCCTGCTGGCCACCGCCCTGTCGCCGGTGGTGAGCTACGTGGCCCTGGACAACGGCTGGGGCAACATCTGGTGGGCGCTGCTGATCGGAGCCCTGATCGGCTTCGTGCTGCCGCCCCTCAGCGCCTATACATACAAGATCCAGAACGGCATGAACCTGTACAACATGGGATTTGCTTGCGGCCTGCTGGCCACCATCATGGTGCCGGTGATGACCTCCCTGGGAGCCGACCCCAACATTGCCCACCACTGGGCCACCGGCTACAACCTGCAGCTGGGCATTTTCCTGGGCATCCTCTGCGTGGCACTCATCGCCGCGGGCCTCTTCTTCAGCGGCCGGCCCATCTGGGCCGCCTGGGCGGGCTACCGCCGGCTGCTGCTCACCACCGGCCGGGCGCCCAGTGACTACCTGCGTATGTTCGGCGCCGCCCCCACCCTCATCAATGTGGGTGTCAACGGCCTGATCGGCATGGCCTTCATCCTGGGCACCGGCGGCGACCTGAACGGTCCCACCCTGGGCGGCATCTTCACCATCATGGGCTTTTCCGCCTTCGGCAAGCACGCCCGGAACATCATCCCCATCATGGCCGGCGTAGTGCTGGGCGGCTTCTGCATGCACTGGCACATCAACGACAGCGCCGTGCAGCTGGCCCTCCTCTTCGGCACCACTCTGGCTCCCATCTCGGGCTACTTCGGCATCCCCTTCGGCGTGCTGGCCGGGTTCCTCCACTCCTCGGTGGTCCTCCGGGCAGGCACCCCGGTGGAGGGCTTCAACCTGTACAACAACGGCTTCTCCGGCGGCCTGCTGGCCATCGTGCTCTATCCGGTCATCTCGGAGGCCATCCGCCACCGCAAGCCGGAGCTCCAGGACGAGGAGTACCTGGACGCCTTCGAACACGACGGCCCGGTGGTCCCGCCCCCCATCTCCAAAGAATAGACAAAAGCAGCGCCCGTACCAAATCGGTACGGGCGCTGCTTTGTGGTTTTATCAGCCTTTCTTGCCGTCCCCGGCGGACTCAAAGGCGGCCTTGGCGGAGGCGCACAGCCCCGCCAGACCCTGGATCTCGGAGGGGATAATGAGCTTGGTGGCCTGACCGTCGGCGGCGGCCTGGAAGGCCTCCAGTGCCTTGATCTTCAGCACCGCCTCGTTGGGGTTGGCCTCGTTCAGCAGCTTCAGCGCCTCGGCGGTGGCCTGCTGCACCTTCAGGATGGCCTCGGCCTCGCCCTCGGCCTTCATGATGGCGGCCTGCTTGGCGGCGTCGGCCCGGAGGATGACGGACTGCTTCTCGCCCTCCGCCACCAGGATCTGGGACTGCTTCTGGCCCTCGGCCTGGAGGATGGCCTCGCGGCGTTCCCGCTCGGCCTTCATCTGCTTCTCCATGGCATCCTGGATCTCACGGGGCGGGATGATGTTCTTCAGCTCCACACGGTTGACCTTGATGCCCCAGGGGTCGGTGGCCTCGTCCAGGATGGCCCGCATCTTGGAGTTGATGATGTCGCGGCTGGTGAGGGACTGGTCCAGCTCCAGATCGCCGATGATGTTGCGCAGGGTGGTGGCGGTCAGGTTCTCGATGGCGCTCATGGGGTGCTCCACGCCGTAGGTGTACAGCTTGGGGTCGGTGATCTGGAAGTAGAGCACCGTGTCGATCTGCATGGTGACGTTATCCTTGGTGATAACGGGCTGGGGTGCGAAGTCCACCACCTGCTCCTTCAGGGAGACCGCCTTGGCCACCCGCTCAATGAAGGGGAGCTTGAAGTGGACGCCCACGCCCCACACGGCGTGGAAGGCGCCCATGCGCTCGATGACGTAGGCCTTGGACTGCTGGACGATCTTCAGGTTGGTGGCCAGTACCAGGATCAGAACCACGATCAGGATAATAATGATAATGGGTGTGAATGGGATGCTGGGCATACAGATTCCTCCCTTTCCTCTTTAGATCAATTCTCGTTGCGTTATTTCTGGCAGGCGGCGACGGGCAGAGGCGTTACAATGAGCTTGACTCCCTCAATGCGCAGGACCTTGATGGTGGCGCCGGCGGGGATCACGGAGTCGTCCTCGGTGCGGGCGGTCCACACCGCCCCTCTGACGGAGACCTGCCCGGTGGCCTTCAGGTTGTTGATGGTCTCAGTGACCACACCCTCAGAGCCCACCGCCCGGTCGGCGTTGGTAGCCACCTGCTTGGGCGTCACATAGCGGCGCGCCAGAGGCCGGATAATGAGCAGGCTGACGAGGGACACCGCCAGGAACACCCCGAACTGCACCCAGATATTGTGGATGAAAAACGACGTGATCAGGGCGGCCAGGGAGCCCAAGGCGAACCACAGGGACACCAGCCCCACGGTAGCCGCCTCCAGCACCAGCAGGGCAATGAGGGCGACCAGCCAGAGAATACTGGGAATCGGCATGGGCATACCTCCTTTCGTACTGCTATCCTACCATACTTGTCTGCAAAAGAAAAGTAAAATTCCATTCCGTATTTGCCAACAGCGGGGAAATAGAGTATACTTTAACCATATATGTATGGAGTAAGGAGCGAACTATGAGAGAACTGGAGCTGCTGATCCCCACCCTGTTCGGCCTGGAGGGCCTGTGCGCCGAGGAGCTGCGCCGGCTGGAGCTGCCCTGGGTGCGGGCGGAGAACGGCCGGGTGTGCTGCGGCGCGCGGCAGGAGGATATTCCCCGGATCAATCTGAACCTGCGCACCGGCGAGCGGGTGCTGCTGGTGCTGGGCCGGTATGACGCCCGGGATTTTGAAGCCCTGTTTGAAGGGGCCAAGGCGCTGCCCTGGGAGCATTATATTCCCCGGGACGGAGCCTTTCCGGTGAAGGGCTACTCCCTCAACTCTCAGCTCCACGCGGTGCCCGCCTGCCAGGCCATCCTGAAGAAGGCCATTGCCGCCCGGCTGGGGGCGAAATACGGCCTGCAAACCCTGCCGGAGACCGGGGCGCTGTATCAGGTGCAGTTCTCCATTATGCGGGACGAGGTGACCCTGATGCTGGACACCACCGGACCGGGGCTCTACAAGCGGGGCTACCGGGCGGTGGGCGTGGCCGCGCCTCTGCGGGAGACCCTGGCCGCCGCCCTGGTGCTCCTCTCCCGCTATCGGGGACGGGACCCCTTCTGCGATCCCTTCTGCGGCTCGGGCACCATCGCCATCGAGGCCGCCCTCATTGCCAAGAACCGGGCGCCCGGCCTGAACCGGTCCTTCTCCGCCCAGAAGTGGAAGTGGCTGGACAGCGGCCTGTGGCTGCGTGCCGGGGACGAGGCCATGGACAAGGAATATCACGGCCAGTACGACATCTGGGGCGGCGACATCGACCCCAAGGCGGTGGCCATTGCCCGGGACAACGCGGTGAAGGCCGACGTGGAGGACTGCGTCCGCTTTGAGGTGGCCGATGCCGCCAAATTCCACCGGGACGAGCCCCGGGGCCGGGTGGTCACCAACCCGCCCTACGGGGAGCGGCTGCTGGAGAAGCAGGAGGCGGAGGAACTCTACCGCACCTTCGGCCGGGCGGTCCGGGGTCTGCCCGAAGGCTGGCAGGTGGGCGTGCTCTCCTCCCACACGGAGTTTGAGCGTACCTTTGGAAAGACGGCGGACAAAAAGCGGAAGCTGTACAACGGCATGCTGAAGTGCGACCTGTTTTTGTATGGGATAAAAGGACGAGGGTAATGCAATGAAACGGAATGGAAAGAAGCTATGGCTGCGGAGCTGGGCC
The DNA here is from genome assembly GCF_052065355.1 of Flavonifractor sp. HCP28S3_F3. Taxonomy (NCBI): domain Bacteria; kingdom Bacillati; phylum Bacillota; class Clostridia; order Eubacteriales; family Oscillospiraceae; genus Flavonifractor; species Flavonifractor sp. HCP28S3_F3. The sequence goes on along the minus strand of NZ_JBQHUF010000004.1, from coordinate 41,392 downwards.
GCCGTGCTGGCCCTGTGCCTGCTGCTGGGGGGACAGGCCCTGGCCGCTCCCGCCGGGTCCACGGTGTGGGGTTACAGCGAGGGTCTGGCCCAGTGTGAGCTCAATGGCAAGTGGGGCTACGTGAACGGGGACCGGGAAGTGGTCATCCCTCTGCAATATAACAGCATCGTCTCCTTCTCCCTGGGGGTGGCGGCGGTGAACCTGAACGGCAAGCTGGGGGTCATCCGGCAGGACGGGGCCTATCTGATCCAGCCGGAGTACGACACCCTGATGCCCATCAATTGCGGCCTGTACATCGCCCAGAAGGGGGGCAGCTGGGGCGTGGTGAGCATCCTGCCCTTTTCTGACGGAGAGGGCGGCGCCACCAATGTGCTCTATGAGCTGGCCTATGACAGCGTAAAGGTGGAGGAGCAGGGTGGCGTTCAGGTGCTCACCCTGCGGGACGGAAAGGGCGGCGTGACCCGGGTGCCGGTCTTTGATCTGCCGGGCATCCTGGTGCGCAAGAACGTGCCCTCCGCTCACTTCCCTCTGACCCGGGGGAAGCTGCCAAAATTCTCCGACGTGTCCCAGAAGGAGTGGTACGCCCTGTGGGTGGATATCGCCTATAACGTGGGTCTGGTGTCCGGGGTGGGGGATAACCGCTTCAACCCCGGCGGCACCATGACGGTGGCCGAGACCCTCCAGCTGGCCGCCACCATCGAGAGCCGCTACCGGGACGACAGCTTCCACAAGAGCGCCCAGACCGGGCCCAACTGGTACACCGGCGCGGTGAATTACTGCATCGCCAGCGGCATCATCAAGAGCGGACAGTTCTCCCAGAAGGACTATACCCGCCCGGCCACCCGGCTGGAGATGGCCCAGATCTTTGCCGCCACCAGCCCGGTGAAGGACATGCCCACCCTGAACAATGCCATTCGGGTGCGTACCTCCATCCCCGACGTCCTGCCCACCTCCACGGGGGCCTCGTCGGTGTATACCCTGTATGAGAAGGGTCTGCTGTCCGGCGTGGACAGCAAGCTCACCTTCCACCCGGGCGGCACCATGACCCGGGCAGAGGCGGCGGCGCTGGCCTCCCGGATTGCCCGGGCGGAGCAGCGGATCACCCTGTGGGGGGAGTATGACGGGACCGCGCTGGTCTCTTGATCGATTACATAAGCAAAAAGGAGGCTGGGGCCTGCGTGAAGCATCTGTTCCTCATCAACCCCTATGCCGGAAAATATGACCGCAGTCAGGAAATGAAGGAGAAGATCCGCGCCGCCATGGCGGACCGGGGGGAGCCCTGGGAGGCGGCGGTGACGGAATATGCCGGCCACGGCGTGGAGCTGGTCCGTGCCGCGGCGGAGCTTGGGGAGCCCCTGCGGGTGTACGCCTGCGGCGGGGACGGCACTCTGAACGAGGCGGTGAACGGCGCCGCCGGCTATGAGCATGTGGCGGTGACCCACTACCCCATGGGCTCGGGCAACGACTTTCTGCGGATGTTCGGTCCGGATGCCAGCCGGTTCTATGATCTGAAGGAGCTGCTGGACGGACCCCAGACTCCCATGGACCTCATTGCGTGCGGGGACCGGCTGGCCCTCAACGTCTGCTCCATCGGCTTTGACGCCCGCATCGGCTTGGGTGTGGCCGACTTCAAGAAGCTGCCTCTGGTCAACGGCACCATGGCCTATCAGCTCTCCGCCGTGCGCACCATCGTCCAGGGCATCCACCGCCCCTACCGGGTGGAGGTGGACGGGGAGACGGTGCCGGGAGAGGAATTTACCCTGATCTGCGCCTGCAACGGCCGGTACTACGGCGGCGGCTTCAATCCCAGCCCCGACGCCATGCCGGACGACGGCCTGCTGCATTTTGTCATCATCCCCGCCGTGTCCCGCCTCACCGTGCTGGCGCTCATTAAGAAGTTTGCCCGGGGAGAGGCGGGGGAGATCCCCGGGGTCATCCTCCGCCAGGGCCGGGAGCTGAAGGTGACCTGCGACCGGATGAGCATGATCAACCTGGACGGCGAGCGGGTGGACGGGATGGAGCTTCTGGCCCGCCTGTCGGACAAGAAGGTGAACTTCATCTATCCCGCCGGCGCCTGCTGGCGTTAGCACTCCGCCCTGGGGTTTGTGAACAAAACTTGAACTTTTTAAAAATCAACCCCCTTTTCTGAAAAAAGGGGGTTGATTTTTTTGGCCGAGAGGGGTATTATCTTACTTGTGGTTAGCACTCCGGCAAAATGAGTGCTAACAAATTGAATCGCTTAATAAGAAAATAAAGATACATGTAAGGAGGAACCCATTATGAAACTCAAGCCTCTTGCCGACCGTGTGGTCATCAAGCTGGTCGAGGCCGAAGAGAAGACCAAGAGTGGCATCATCCTGACCGGTGCTGCCAAGGAGAAGCCCGAGGTGGCCGAAGTCATCGAGGTGGGCCCCGGCGGACTGGTGGACGGCAAGGAAGTCACCATGACCGTGAAGGTGGGCGACAAGGTCATCACCAGCAAGTACTCCGGCACCGAGGTCAAGGTGGACGGCGAGGAGTACACCATCGTCCGTCAGTCTGATATCCTGGCTATCGTTGAGTGATCGCCTGACTGCTGCACAAACACTGATTTCCGGGCGGCGCTGACCGCCTGATACAAATGGAGGTAATTCGTTATGGCTAAGGTTATTTGCTACGGCGAGGAAGCCCGTCACGCTCTGGAGCGGGGCGTTAACCAGCTCGCCGATACCGTTAAGATCACCATGGGTCCCAAGGGCCGCAACGTGGTGCTGGACAAGAAGTTCGGCGCTCCCCTCATCACCAACGACGGCGTGACCATCGCCAAGGAGATCGAGCTGGACGATCCCTTTGAGAACATGGGCGCTCAGCTGGTGAAGGAAGTCTCCACCAAGACCAACGACGTGGCCGGCGACGGCACCACCACCGCCACCCTGCTGGCTCAGGCCATCATCCGCGAGGGTCTGAAGAACCTGGCTGCCGGTGCCAACCCCATGGTCATGAAGAAGGGCATCGCCAAGGCTACCAACGCCGCCATCGAGGCCATCAAGGCCAACAGCCAGAAGGTCAACGGCTCCGACGACATCGCTCGTGTCGGCACCGTGTCCTCCGGCGACGAGACCGTGGGCAAGCTGATTGCTGAGGCCATGGAGAAGGTTTCCCACGACGGCGTCATCACCGTTGAGGAGTCCAAGACCGCCGAGACCTATTCCGAGGTCGTGGAAGGCATGCAGTTCGACCGGGGCTACATCACCCCCTATATGGTCACCGACACCGAGAAGATGGAGGCCGTCCTGGACGACGCTCTCATTCTGATCACCGATAAGAAGATCTCCAACATTCAGGAGCTGCTGCCCATCCTGGAGCAGGTGGTGCAGTCCGGCAAGAAGCTGCTGGTCATCGCCGAGGACGTGGAGGGCGAGGCTCTGTCCACCCTGATCGTCAACAAGCTGCGCGGCACCCTGAACGTGGTGTGCGTCAAGGCCCCCGGCTTCGGCGACCGCCGCAAGGAGATGCTGCAGGATATCGCTGTCCTCACCGGCGGCACTGTGATCTCCGCTGAGGTTGGCCTGGAGCTGAAGGAAGCCACCATGGATCTGCTGGGCAAGGCCCGTCAGGTGAAGGTCTCCAAGGAGAACACCATCATCGTGGACGGCGCCGGCAATGCCGACGACATCAAGGCCCGTGTGGCTCAGATCCGTTCTCAGATCGAGACCACCACTTCCGACTACGACCGCGAGAAGCTGCAGGAGCGTCTGGCCAAGATGGCCGGCGGTGTGGCTATCATCCGCGTGGGCGCCGCCACTGAGGTGGAGATGAAGGAGAAGAAGCTCCGCATCGAGGACGCCCTGAACGCTACCCGCGCCGCTGTTGAGGAAGGCATCGTGGCCGGCGGCGGCACCGCTTATGTGAACGCCGTGCCCGCCGTGGAGAAGCTGCTGGCTGAGTCCGAGGGCGACGAGAAGACCGGTGTCCGCATCATCGCCAAGGCTCTGACCGAGCCCATGCGCCAGATTGCTACCAACGCCGGCATCGACGGCTCCGTGGTTCTAGAGAACGTGAAGAAGGCCAACAAGGTTGGCTACGGCTTCGACGCTTACAGCGAGGAGTACGTGGACATGATCTCCGCCGGTATCGTGGATCCCACCAAGGTGACCCGCTCCGCTCTGGAGAACGCCGCTTCCATCGCCTCCGTGCTGCTGACCACCGAGTCCCTGGTGGCCGACAAGAAGGAGCCCACTCCTCCCGCTGCTCCCGCTCCCGACATGGGCGGCATGTATTAATCAACTGCCAAGGTTTAGGCCCCCGGAACAATGTTCCGGGGGCCTTTCTTGTCGGCCACCAGGCCAAGCGTTTTGCCGGAGGCAAAACCTTGATGCCGGGCGGATTCACTCCGCCCGAGCAGATAAAAGGGAAGGGGTCCCCGTGAAATCGCTGATTTCACGGGGGTAGGCCGGCAAGAAGGAGCCCACTCCTCCTGCTGCTCCCGCTCCCGACATGGGCGGCATGTATTAAGCAATTGCTAAATGAAGGTCCCCGGAACAATGTTCCGGGGACCTTTTTTGTCGGCTGCTGGGCTTCCATCCACGTAACAGCAAGAGGCGCCGGGTGCAACGCATCCGGCGCCTCTTGCTGCATATAAATCCAAAAAGTTTTTTACGCCTCGGCAGGAGAAGCTACCAGGAACAGGTGGTCGCTGCCGCCCTCAGACTCCGGGAAAGCGCCGTACATGGAGAAGTTGTACATAAAGCGCTCCGCCATCAGGATGCCGTAGCCGTCCTGGCAGTGGTCGGTGGTGTCGTAGGGATCGGCGACGATGAAGACGTCGTCCTGCTGGGTCTCGGTGCCCATGGTGTCGTAGCCGATAATGACCTGCCAGTGACCGCCCCAGTCATTGTAGCAAACCATGACGGGCTTTCCCTCTGCCAGCCAGCCCTGGATGGTGTCCATCCAGACCTCGGAGGCAGGGTCCTCGTAGTCAAGGGTGGTGGTATATGTAAATCCGCCTACGCCGTCAAAAATATCCATGGCCTGCTTCAGGGTGGTGCCGGGATAACCGGCCAGCTCCGTGCCCTCCAGAGAGTGGCGCAGGGCGGCCAGGCTCTCCTCGTTCCAGTCGCCCAGCTGATCGTACCAGTTGAGCACCATCAGGGCGCTGGTCACGCCGCAGGCCCATTCGCTGGTCTGCTGCATGGTCTGAAAGCCGGTGAGGATGGTCAGGGTGTCGCTGGACTCCATGTTGTAGAAATCCGGATGGGCGAAATAGGGGGAATCCGCATGGTCGCCCAGCCGCTCCACGGAGTCGGCGCCGTCCTCGGGAGACAGGTCTGTCGCGTAGGGGATCTTCATCGCATCGGTGAAGGCGGCGTTGTTTTCCGCCGCGTTAGGTGTGGCATCCACTTGGGATGTTTGGGCCGCCCCAGTCGGCTGGTTCCCTCCCGACGGATTGGTGCATCCGGCCAGCAGGCCGGCGGTCAGGGTCAGGGTCAGCGCCAGAGTGACATGTTGTTTCATTTCTCGATCTCCTTTGTTTTTCCGATTCTGCGGCGAAGCGCAGTGGAATGAATTATATTCCATTCCGAAGGAAATTTCAAGAAAAAATTCAGCGCGCTACTATGCAGCCGGCTTATTGTTTTTTATGTGGAAACTAGTATGATATGTGACAGAAGAAGGCAAACCGCCACCAGAGGAGACCTGGCGCGTCTTATGTGCGGAATGAGGCGACAATCGGAAAGGAGCATGTGGAAATGAAGAAGCGCATCTTTGCATCCCTTTTGGCCTGTGCGCTGCTGTTTGTTGGCCTATCTCCCGTTTCACAGGCAGCGGACTACGATTTCAGCAGAGATATGCCTGACGTCTTTCAGGGCGACGGCCTGTACATCACGGTCACCCCCTGGGAGATCAAAAACAATCAGGAGGGGTGGAAGGCGAAACCCGACAAATATGTCCATACCTTCGGGGAGACCGGCTTTATAGAAGGATACATGCCGGTCATGAGAACGGGGATCATGACGGATGACCATGGCTATGAGATCGGAGAGATCGACTATCTGAACTATGTGGATAAAAACGGGAACCTTCTGGATCTCTCCCATTTGGAGACCCCGCCCACCAGAATTCCTCTCACATCCTTTTACTTCAGCGAAGGGCTGTGCCTGTATTACGACGATACGACCGGCCTGTTTGGTTATATGGATACCCAGGGAAACCTGGTCATTGAACCCCAGTTCAAATTGGCGCAGCCGTTCCATGACGGAGTAGCCTGGACCATCCGTGAGGAAGACTATGAATCCAAGTCGGTCTCGTTCATCGATCACTCCGGCAATACCGTTCTTTGCCTGCCGGGCGCACATTTGAACGTCGGACGTTACTTCTCTCATGGCCTGGTCCCCTTTTCCGGAACTCTGGATGGCAAATACTTCGTGGGATATCTGGACAAGCAGGGAAAGCCGGCCATAACCCTCTTCCGCGGTGATCTCCGGGATTATGACCTGGATCAGTATCTCCAGGTCGATGTTATAGCGGACAGCATGTTTGAATTCAGCAGCATCTTTTCTGAGGATGGCTATGCCCTTCTCATAGATTCCAGAGGCGGGCGGCGCTACCCCTGCTACGTCGTCATCGACACCAAGGGAAATCAGGTCGGCGTCATCGATGTGGATCCCCCTCAATATCTGGAGCTGCATAATATCATCCATGACGGAATGATCGCCGGGGTAGAGATCCAGGGCAACGGCCCTCTGGAAACAGGCCAGGGCGCCGTGTTTGATAGATACGGCAACCAGGTACTCCCGGCCGGAAGTACCTTGGGGACCTTCTTCGACAGCGGCGTCATTCCGGCGTACTCCCACGACAGCCGGACCCCGCTGGTGCTGGATACCCGCGGCAACGTGGTCATTCCGCCGTTGAATCCGTCAAACGGCTACACCCATCCCTATGCGGATCTCTACGATTTCCACGATGGTGTTGCCTTTATGTGTGTAAACGTTTCCCATACAGAAACGGACTTTTATCTTCTGGAAGTCCATCAGGGTACCTATACCGGCTCCGGCCAGGTCTATAACTCGGTCACCGGCCAGATGACCGGCGGCGGCACCATCCCCACCGACCCCGGCACCGACACTCCCTCCTCCTGGGCGGCGGAGCAGGTGGATCAGGCCATTTCCGCCGGCATCGTGCCCGATTCCCTCCAGTCCCAGTACACCCAGACCGCCACCCGGGCTCAGTTCTGCGCCCTGGCCGTGGAGCTGTACGAGACCGTCAAGGGCGCTGAGATCACCCAGCGCACCACCTTCACCGACACCACCGACGTCAATGTGCAGAAGATGGGCGCCCTGGGTATCGTCACCGGCGTGGGCGGCGGCAAATTCAACCCTGACGGCACCCTGACCCGGGAGCAGGCCGCCACCATGCTCTCCCGTCTGGCAGAGGCCGTGGGTAAGCCCCTGTCCGCTCAGGCTCCCACCTTTGCCGACAATGCCTCCGTCTCCTCCTGGGCCTTTGACGCGGTGGGCCAGATGCAGGCCAGCGGCATCATGGGCGGCGTGGGCAGCAATACCTTCGCTCCCCAGGGCAGCTATTCCAGAGAGCAGAGCATCATCACCATGCTCCGGCTGTACGAGACCGTAAAGTAAAAAAATCCCGGTCCCTGTGAAGGGAACCGGGAAAAACAGGGCCACTGCAACATGTGTGTTGCAGTGGCCCTGCGTTTTACTTTCTTACCGCCTCAAACTGGTCCAGCACCGTCTGACGGGGCGCGGGGGTGAGGAGGGAGACCACCACGATGGCGATCAGGGCACAGCAGAAGGCGGGCAGCAGCTCGTAAATGGCCCACACGCCGCCCATGGGGGCGATGAGGAACTTCCACACAAAGACCATCACGCCGCCCACGATCATGCCCGCCAGGGCGCCCCACTTGTTGGAGCGCTTCCAGAACAGGGCCATCAGCATGGTGGGGCCGAAGGCGGCGCCGAAGCCCGCCCAGGCGAAGGACACCACCCGGAACACGGAGCTGTTGGGGTCCCGGGCCAGGAAGGCGGCGATGAGGGCGATGATGATCATCACCGACCGGGCCACGATCATGCCCCGCTTACCGCTGAGGTTGCGCTTGAGGAAGTCGTTGCCCAGATCCTGAGAGATGGAGGAGGAGGCAGCCAGCAGCTGGCTGTCGGCGGTGGACATGGTAGCCGCCAGGATGCCCGCCAGGATGACGCCGGCCAGCAGAGCGGGGATGGCGCCGAACTGGCTGATAAGGCTGGCGATGCGGACGATGATGGTCTCGGAGTCGGCCAGCTGCTCCAGCGCGCCGGCCCGGGTCATGGCGTTGCCCACCAGGCCGATGAAGATAGCCACGCCCATGGAGATGACCACCCAGGAGGAGGCCACCCGGCGGGAGAGCTTCAGCTTCTGCTCGTCCTCAATAGCCATGAACCGCACCAGGATGTGGGGCATGCCGAAGTAGCCAAGGCCCCAGGCCAGCAGGGAGCAGATGGTGAGCAGGCCGTAAGGATTGGAGCCGCCGGTGGCGGGGTCGTGGATGCTGGTGAGGGACAGGTAGCCCGCCATGGACCGGGCGTTGTCCATCACCGCGTCCAGGCCGCCGGCCTGGGTGATGCCGAAGCCCAGTACCACGATGAGGGCCACCGTCATGATGATGGACTGGATCAGGTCGGTGAAGGAGGCGGCCAGGAAGCCGCCCATAACGGTGTAGATCACGATGACGGCGGCGGAGATCAGCATGGCGGTGAGGTAGTCCATGCCGAACAGGGTGGAAAACAGCTTGCCGCAGGCGGAGAAGCCGGAGGCGGTGTAGGGGATGAAGAAGATGATGATGACCAGGGCGGCGATAGCGGAGAGCAGGCACCGGTCATCCTCCCAGCGCTTGGAGAAGAACTGAGGCACGGTGATGGCGTCCAGCTGGTGGGAGTACCGCCGGATCCGCCGGGCCACAATGAGCCAGTTCAAGTAAGTACCCACCACCAGGCCGATGGCGGTCCAGCTGGCCTCTGCCAGGCCGGTGAGGTAGGCCACGCCGGGCAGGCCCATCAGCAGCCAGGAGGACATATCGCTGGCCTCGGCGCTCATGGCGGTGACGAAGGGACCCAGCTTCCGTCCTCCCAGGTAGAAGTCGTCCACGGATTCGTTTTTCTTGGCACAGATCCAGCCGATCCACAGCATGAACAGCAGATAGACCACAATGGCCAGCAGGATCAGGATTTGCGCGGTGGTCATGGAAACACGCTCCTTTTCTCTTATACACTCCAGTCCCGGACACACAACCAGGACAATATGAGTATTATAGCACAGCACAGTAAGAAAGAAAACACAAAATTCCGCATAAAAATGGGTCAATTCCAGAAAAATTCCCGGGCCCGCCCGGTTTTTTCCCACTGCTTGTATCAAAATGGTCAACTTTTCCCTCTGACCGTCCGCTGAGTATACCGGCCTTTGGCCGAGAGAAGAGGAGTGGATACTATGAGCAGACGAAAAAGCGGCGGCACCATGCTGCCCTGGATGAGCGCGAAGGCCGACGGCAGGGAGAAGCGGTTCCTCCAGGTAGGTAACTCCCTGCTGTTGTCCAAAAAGTTCCAGTCCCTGGGCACGGGAGCCCGCTTGCTGTACCTGTGCATGGCCATGGAGAGCGGCGGGCGGCGCACCTTCCTGCTGCCCCGTACGGCGGCCAAAAAGTACGGCGTGCCCTCCACCAGCCTGCGGCGGTACATCAAACAGCTGGCCGACGGCGGGTTTATAAAGGTGACTTCCAACAAGAACCTGCGCAAGCCCAACGTGTATGAGTTCAGCTCTGCCTGGCGGACAGACGACCCCTCCCCCCTGGCAATATCTCGTAGATCTGACCCAGTATGGACTAAGATAGAGCAGTCTGAATCCCTCACTGGTTGATCCGCACCGGTACCAGCTCCCGGTGGAAAAGGGAGAGACAGTACCAAGCCGGTACAAGCAGAAACCCCTGCCTTGGCCCAATGGGGTACAGCCAAATAAACCCGCCCTGTGGAAAAAGATTTTTTGCCGGTGTACAATCAAACCGCGCCCTGGTTTCGTCTAATGGGCAGAGAGGAGGCGATGGACCTTGACGGAGTTGGAATATCTGGAGCGGGCGGAGGGAGTCCGGGGAAAGCTGTACCGGGCCGCCCTGCTCACCCTGGGCAGCGAGAGCGCCGCCGTGGACGCCGTGGACGAGGCGGTGTACAAGGGCTATCTCAGCTACCGGAAGCTGCGGGACCCGCAATACCTGGAGACCTGGCTGGTGCGGATTTTGATCAACGTCTGCCGGGACGAGCTGCGGCGGCGGAAGCGGGAGCTGGCGGTGGAGGAGCTGCCCGAGACTGCCGGGGAGGAATTTGACGCCCTGCCCCTGAAGGAGGCCATCCGTCGCCTGCCCGCCCAGCTGCGGGACGTCATCGTCCTGCGGTACTTTACCGGCCTGACCCTGGAGGAGACTGCCGCCGCCCTGGATCTGCCCCGGGGAACGGTGTCCACCCGCCAGCGGAAAGCCCTGGCCCTGTTGAAGCTGGACCTGACTGTGGAGGAGGGAGCATCATGAACCGACAGCAGGAATACTGGGACCTGGTCCGGGAATTGGACCATACCCCCGCCGCTCTGGACGGCACCGCCCTGCGGGCCAAAGCCCGGGCCAAGCGCCGCCGGATGGGCAGACGGTGGGGTATCTCCCTGGGAAGTGCCGCCGGGGTGTGCGCTGCCTTCGTCCTGGCAGTGAATACCCTGCCCACCTTCGCCCTGGCCTGCGCCAATGTCCCCGTGCTGCGGGAGCTGGCGGCGGCGGTGGCCTTTTCCCCCAGCCTGTCCGCCGCGGTGGAGCACGACTATGTGCAGTATATCGGCCAGAGCCAGAGCTTTGACGGCCTTACCCTTACCCTGGAATCTGTCATCGCCGACCAGCAGCAGATGGTGGTGTTCTACCGGGTGGACGGGGGAGCCTACCCCTATTACAGCGTCGCCTGCGACCTGAAGGACGAGAACGGCGTTCCCCTGGAGGGCTACGCGGTGACCAGCGGCGACAGCCAGGAGGAGCTGAAACAGTTCCAGGTCCACTTCAAGGAGATGGAGGAGCCTCCCCGGAAGCTGACCTTGGACGTGGAGCTGCTGGGGACGGACGCGGAAGGGGAGGACCATCCGCTGGACCACATCTTTACCTTCCAGATCGCCCTGGACCCGGCCAAGACCGCTCCGGCGGTGGAGGTTCCGGTGGATCAGTGGGTGGAGGTAGGCGGCCAGCGGCTGCTGGTGGACCGGCTGGAGCTCACCCCCACCAGGACCGCCCTCTATCTGGAGGACGACCCGGACAATACCGCCTGGCTCCAGGACCTGGAGTTCCACTTCACCGACGGAAGTGGGGCGGTCTATGAGACCATTGACGGCTCGGTCTCCGCCATGGGCCGGGCCGAGGGAGAGGGCACCTACACCTATTACCTCCAGAGCCTCTACTTTGTGGAGGACATCGGGGACCTGACCCTGTGGCTGGACGAGACGGTGTGGCTGGACAAGGACGCCGGTCCGGTGACGGTGGATCTGACCGACGGCTCCTGTACCGGCGCGCTGCCGGAGGAGGTGACCGGCCTGACGGCGGAGCACAGGGATTCGTATTGGGCTCTGAAGGTGAACTGCACCGACGGTAGATCGCCGTTTAAATTGGAGTACCGGGACCCGGAGGGCGGCACCCACAACACAGGGGGATTCAGCCGGCGGGATGACCGGGCGGCGGGCGTCTGCGAATTTGAATATATGCTGGACGGCTATACCTGGGATACCGTGGAATTTGATCTGGATTTCACACAGATCATCACCCCAGAGGAACCGATTGCCGTTCCGCTGGGCTGACAGCAAAAAACCGGCGCCCGATCCAAACGGATCGGGCGCCGGCTTTTTGTGTGTATGTGGCTTGTTAAGGAATGTACAGTTCCGTCTCCAGAACGATGCGCTCGCTGGGCAAAAACTCTTCTCTGAGATTGACCCGCCGCAGGATGCGGTTGGCCACGGTAGTCCCCATCTGGTCCGCATCCTGGAAAATGGCCGGATATTGAAGCCCGCTCTGCTGGAACAGCTCGCGGTTGCTCCAGCCGCCTACCAGAATATCCTTTCCCATCTGCATGCCCCGGCTCTCCAGTACGCTCTGGATGCCGAAAATGCTCCGCGGAATGGTAAAGATGATGGTGTCGTAAATCCCGGCCTCCAAAATCTTGGCGGCGTTCTCCTGGATGACCTCCTTGTTGATGCCGTTCATGTAGGTATCCTTGGCACTCAGCGGGATTCCGGCCTCCTCGGCAGCCCGGCAGATCCCGGCCAGACGCTGGCGGGTACTGCTGGCAAAGGACATACCGGTCAGCACGGCGATCCGCTTGCCGCCCTGGTCAATGAGATGCTTGGTCAGCCGGTAGCCGTTTTCCTCGTTGTCCTCCACCACACAGTCCAGGCTGAGGCTTTCCTCCTCCCGGTCGAAGAGCACGATGTTGGGGAAGCGCTCCGATATCTTGCGGAGAAATTCCGCGTTTTTACCGGTGGTGGCCAGCAGGATGCCGGATACATTCTGCTCAATCAGGCGATTGATCAGAAATTGCTCCTTCCTGGGCTGAAAATCCGAATCGCAGACCAGGAGCATATAGCCGTTTTGATACAGGATATTGTTGACTGCCTTCACGGTTCGGGAAAAGAAGCTCTGAGAAATATCCGGCTCCACCACGCCGATCAGATCGGCGCTTCCCCGCTTCAGGTTGCGGGCGAAAGAATTGGGGACATAGTTCAGTTCGCGGATGGCCAAGTCGATTTTGGCAGAGGAGACAGGATTGATGCTGCCGGCATCCTTGAGGTAGCGGGATACAGTGCTGATGGATACTCCCGCGCGGTTAGCCACATCGATAATGGTTACCTTCGCCATAAGATCACCACTCAACCCCTTCAGCAATGATTTCAACTGTGGCGTATGTACTTTTCCCGCTCAGAGTGTGCAAACTGCTCCCGTCTCGGCGGAGCGGGCCGCCGCTGTCAGTGCGCGCTGGATATCCAGCGCGTCCGCGATGCTGCACACCTCTGGTCCCAAACCCAGTACTCCGTCTACAAAGGTGTGCATTTCCCGGTCAAACCAGTCCTGGAAGCTGGAATGGTCGGGAAGGGGGAGAGACTGCCGCTCCCCGGAATAGCTTCCCAGCGGGTCCTTGGGATAGTAGATCAGATGATCCTCGTCGTAAGAGAGCACCGCCAGTCCTCCGTCCCCGGAGACCCGGAGGGCGATATTGTCCATCCCCACCCGGGAGGTGAGCAGGGATACCAGTTCGCCTCCGCCGCCCACTCCGGTAAAGGCCGAGGAGTCGTCATTTTCTACGGCCTGCTTTCCACCCGTGCCAGGTGACCGTTCTGGGATACTAATGGTGGAAAGACAGGATATTTTCTTTATTTTAACGCCGCAGGCGAAAAATAGCAAGTCAAGAAGATGGCTGCCGAAGTCGTCCAGCGCGCCGCCGCCGGACAGGGTCCGGTCCATCCGCCACTCAAAGGGCAGGGTGGGGTCCGCCAGCCGCCGGGCTCCGTAAGAGCCCGAGATGGAGTAGATACGGGTGAACCTGCTGCGGATCAGCTGCCGAAGGGCCTGGGCGTGGGGCGCAAAGCGGTAGACAAAGCCGACCATGTGAAATACCCCCGCCTGCTCCGCGGCCCGGCAGGCCCGTTCGCATTCCGGCAAGGTGATAGCCAGCGGCTTTTCCACAAAAATCGCCTTGCCTGCCTGAGCTGCCCGCACCACATAATCCGCGTGGGTAAAGTTGGGGGTGCAGATGTCCACCGCGTCCACCAGCCCGAACAGCTCCTCGGGAGAGGAGCAGACTGCGGCGCCCGGCGCAAAGCGCTGGGCAAAAGCCGCCGCCCGCTCCCGGTCCAGGTCGTATACCGCCGCGATGGAGGCCCGGTCGTCTTTTTGCAGGCCCAGCGCGTGGTTGTGAGCGATGCTTACGGTGGCGCCCACGCCGATAATTCCGATATTTGCCTTCATTCAGATAACCTCCCCTGGTTTTCCTGCGGTTTTCTTACAGAAAATCCCGCAGCGCTCTGTTGACTGCGGCCCGGTAGGAAAGAAACTCCGGACCCTTTGGCGGTACCTCCAAAAGAATACTGTTGGGGAGTGCCGCGGCGTACTGCTCTGCATATTGGAACAGGTGGATGGGATCACCCCGGTCGGCCAGGATCAGACCCGGCATGTGCAGCGCCTGGAGCTGTGCCAGGGCGTCCACCGGGCGCTGGGGCGGGAGAAGCTCGTACTTTTCCGGCCACCGCAGGCTGGCCCGGTCCTGAAATGCGTTCAGAAAGATCGCGGCAGTATCTGCATGCCGCTGGATCTGGGGAAAGACCGGATCGGCCTTCAGGGCGGCGGGAGTCTTCTCCCGCAGAGCGGCGGCCAGCGCCCGATACCAGCTCTGTACCTCCTCCGCCATGGGGGCGTCGGTCCAGGCGGGCCGGAGCAGGATCAGCTTTTCCACCTGCTGGGGAAACCGGAGGGCCGCAGCCACAGCCACCGCCGCTCCCATGGAGATCCCGCCCAGCGCCACACGTTTCAGCCCCAGGGACTGCCACAGCCCGGCGACGTCCTCCGCCATGGCGGCAAAGCTCAGCGCCTCAGCCGGTCCCAGCTCTGTTTTGCCGTGGCCGCGGAGGTCGGGCAGGATCTGACAGACGCCCTTCATGGGGTCCAGCAGGCCCTGACACTGGGCGCTGCTTCCGCCCATACCGTGCAAAAAGATCAGAGGGGCGCCGCTTCCCCTTGTGCGGTAGCGCATGGTTATGCCGCCCAGTTGGAGCTCAGGCATGTAAGACCCCCCTCAGAAAGCGGGCGCTGTCTGCCACCTCGTCCGCGTTCAGACCGTGGAGCAGCAGCGGACCGGAGAAACCGCAGGCATGAAGCGCGGCCAGGTAATAGGGATAGTCCAGCAGCCCTTTTCCCGCGGCCACATAGCGCAGCGTTCCGTCGGCGTCCACCAAAAAGTCCTTGGCGTGGGCCTGAATGATATCCCGGGCCAGCAGACTGATGCCCTCGTCCAATACCTGCCTCATATCCGATACCTGGGCCGGGCGGAAAAGGTTTGCCCCGTCCAGGACGATCTTCAGTCGGTCGGAGCGGAACTCGTCCAGATAGGCCCGGGCCCGCCGGGGGTCGCTTACCACATTGGAGGGCTCCGGCTCCACCCCCAGGACCAGGTCATACCGCTCCGCCAGGGCAAGCAGCCGCTCCGTACCCTTCAACAGGTCGTTCCAGGCGGCGGGAGAGGCGTTGTCCGGGTGCCACTGCCACTGGCTCTGGGGATTTCTGGAGCCGGTGCACAGCAGAATAGTGGGGATGCCCAGCAGGGCAGCCGCCTGACAGAGCACCTCAAAGCGGCGAAGCCCCTCCCGGCGCTGGTCGGGATCAGGCGCGATAAGATTAAAGGTACCCGCCAGGGAGACAAAATGAATGCCCTGGGCCTGAGCGCGCTGTCCGACTGCGGTCAGCCGGGCTTCGTCCAGAGCTGCCGGCATCAGTTCTCCGCAGACGGAACACAGATTCAGCTGGGCCAGGGTAAGCCCGGCCTCTCTGATGCGCGACAGACCGTCCTCAATGGTGCACGCGGAGTAGACATTGGAAAAAACGCCTATCTCCATATTACAGACCCTCTTTTCTGAAAACATTTTCTGAAAGCCTGATCGGCTTGGGATCAGCTTCTTTTCTTACGACTTCGTTATTTTAATCAGATAATATCATTATAATGGGATAAATACAACACATAATTTAAATTTCACAATTCGCGTACTTTAAAAAATATTTTCATTTTTGACAGTTTAAAAGCACCGGACAGGTAGAAAAAATTTGTACCAGCAAGTCTTATTTTCCTTATTTCAATTCATAAAGTTGGGAATATAGTAAAATAAGCCAAATTTTAAACAACTTTTGCTTCACAATTTTTGAAAGTTGTTCATTTTACATATGCTGAAAATGTTTTCAGAAAAATATTGACACCCATAAAACCTGTGCCTATAATGAAACCACATTAATCTGGCTGGGAGTGGATCACATGGATCTGAAACAGGCCGCGCGGAACATCCGGTTGGATACGATCCGCTGCATCGGCTCTTTGGGAGCGGGACATTATGGCGGCAGCCTCTCCATTTCGGAGGTCCTCAGTGTACTGTACTTCAAGCATATGCGGATCGATCCCGCCCAGCCTGGGCTGGAGGGGAGAGACCGCCTCTTCCTTTCAAAAGGACACGCCGGTCCGGCGCTGTATGCCGCGCTGGCCAACCGGGGCTATTTCCCCAAGGACAAGCTGCTGACCCTGAATCAGCCCGGGACCGACCTGCCCAGTCATTGCGACATGCGGCGCACGCCGGGTGTGGATATGACAGCCGGTTCCCTGGCCCAGGGCTTTTCCTGTGCGGTGGGCGCGGCGCTGGGCAGCCGGCTGCGGAAGGACGGCGCGTGGATCTACGCCATCATCGGCGACGGAGAATCCCAGGAGGGACAGATCTGGGAGGCGGCGCTCTTTGCCGCCAGCCGGAAGCTGGATCACCTGATCGCCTTTCTGGATTACAACGGCGCCCAGCTGGACGGCGCCGTAAACGACATCAATACGCTGGAGCCCGTTTGCGCCAAGTGGGAGGCCTTTGGGTGGAACTGCATCGACGTGCCGGACGGCCACGATGTGGAGGCCATCGACCGGGCCGTTTGCCAGGCGAAGTCCTCCGCCGGTAAGCCTACGATGATCGTGCTTCACACGGTCAAGGCCAAGGGAATTGCCAAAATGGAGGGGAAGGCCGAAGGAAGCCATTACTTCGCGCTGACGCCGGAGGAAGTGGAACAGGCCCTGAAGGAGAACGGAGGCACAGACGATGTGGATGCGTGACATCATGGCACAGACCCTGATCGAACTCATGGAGTCCGATCCCGATATCGTGGTGCTGGACGCGGACCTGGCGGCCTCCAACGGCACGATGGCGGTGCACAAGCGCTTCCCGGAGCGCACCTTTGACGTGGGCATTGCCGAACAGAACATGGTGTGCCTGGCGGCCGGTCTGGCCAGCTACGGCTTTAAGCCCTACATCTCCTCCTTTACTCCCTTTGCCACCCGGCGGGTGTGTGATCAGATCGCCATTTCCGTGCTTTACGCAGGTATGAACGTGAAGATCATCGGCACCGACCCCGGCATCACCGCCGAATTGAACGGCGGCACCCACATGAGTATGGAGGATGTGGGAGTCCTGCGCAGCATCCCGGGCGCCGTCCTTTTCGAGCCGGCTGACCCCACACAGCTCCGCATGGGGCTCAAGGCCATGAATGAGTATCCCGGGTGCGTATACATGCGGACCTACCGCAAGGAGTGGAGCCAGCTCTACGATCCGGAGTCCTATCACTTCGATCTGTTCCGGGCCGACGTGCTCCGCACGGGGAAGGACGTGACCATTCTCTCCTCCGGCCTGATGGTGCGGGAGGCGCTGGAAGCGGCGGACCGGCTGGCCGCGGAGGGTGTGGACGCCGAGGTCATCAACGTACATACCGTCAAGCCGCTGGATACGGAAACCGTGCTGGCCTCCCTGGGCAAGACCGGGTGCGGAGTGGTTGCGGAAAACCACAACGTCATCGGAGGCCTGCGCAGCGCCGTCCTGGAGGCGGCGGCCGATCAGCTCAGCGTGCCCATCACGGCGGTGGGCGTGGCCGATACATTTGGAGAGGTGGGCACGCTGCCTTACCTGAAGCAGCGCTATCACCTGGATGCCGAAACCATTTTGCAGCAGGCCAAACGGGCCGTGACCCTGAAAAAGAGCTGGGGGCGTGTCTCATGATCTATGCGCCCAGCCTGGCCTGCACACGGCAGATCGCCATGGAGGCGGATGTGCGGCAGCTGATCGAAGGGGATATGCCCTTCCTGCACATCGATTTTATGGACGGGCACAACGTGCCGAACCTGTGCGCCAATCTGGACGTGGCGCGGGAGCTGAAGGAGACCTTTCCCACCATTACCCTGGACGCCCACCTGATGGTGACCAATCCGGAGGACTATGTGGACCGCTGCGGGGCGGTGGGGATCGACTACCTCTCCTTCGTGCCTGAAACGGCGCGGGACCCCGCTGCTCTGCTCCGGGAGATCCGGCAGGCGGGCATGAAGCCGGGCATTGTGATCAATCCCCAGCGCACGCCGGAGGAGTTCCGGGAGCTGCTGCCCCTGGCGGATATGGTGATCCTCATGTCCATCGTGCCCGGCGGAGTGCGCAGACCCTTTGATGATGGCACCTATCAGAAGATCCGCACCCTGGTGCAGGAGCGGGAGCAGAACGGACACCATTACCTCATTTCCATTGACGGCGGGATCAACCGGGACAACGGGCGCCAGTGCAGACTGTGCGGCGCGGATGTTCTGATCCTGGGATTCTACGCCATTTTCCAACAGGATATTCCCATACCGGACGCCTGCCGGCGGTTCCGGTCCTGGATCGAAGCTTGACGCACAGAGGTGAAAGAGATGCAGACACAATTGAAACTGGTCATCGGCAGCGACCTGGCGGGGTACGACATGAAAACCGAGATGCTCCGCCGGCTGACCGCCAAGGGCTATGACATCACGGACTTCGGCTGTGATTCCGCCCAGGCCGGTGAGTATCCCGTGGCCGCCCAGAAGGTGGCCGAGGCTGTCCGGGACGGACAGTTCGACCGAGGGATCCTCATCTGCGGTACCGGGCAGGGGGTGGCTATGGCGGCCAACAAGGTCAGAGGCGCCAGGGCGGCGCTGTGCTATACGCCCTTTGCCGCGCTGATGGCCCGGGAGCACAATGACGCCCGGATCCTGGCCACCGGAGCCTGGCTGACCACGCCGGATGAGTTTGAACAGATCGTGGAGATCTTCCTTTTCGGCAAGTATTCCGGCAAGCATGACGGACGGCTCCATATGCTGGCCGAGATCGAGGCAGGCCACCGGGTCTACTGAGCACAGCGAATTCTCTGAGACGGGAACCGCGCAGGCGGTCATCATTTTTGTGAGAGCGTTTCCAGCCGCACTGGCCGTGGACGCGGAACAAGGAGGTCACTATGGCAGATTGGGAGAACAACAAGCGTCAGACCACAGAGCCCGCCCCCCCAAAGGTCAAGGCGCGCAAATTGAAGGATTTCAGTGACGGAACAAGAGCCACCCGCATCACGCTGAACATAGTCTCCGTGGTGTGCGCCGTCATTCTCTGGTTAGCGCTGTCCAGCGATCCAAGTCTGAACACCTTCCTGGCCGGCCCTGTGCAGGTCTGGGACGCCCTTCAGGAGGAGATCGCCTCCAACGGCCGGTATTTCAAGGACCTGACCATCTCTCTGCAGCGCGTGCTTATCGGCTTCAGCACCGGCTTTATCTGCGCCATTCCCGTGGCCTTCCTGATGGGCTGGTATCCCAAGGTGCGCAACCTGCTGGAGCCCTGGATCCAGTTCCTGCGTACCATCCCCCCGCTGGCTATGATCCCTCTGGTCATCCTGGCCGCCGGCCTGACGGAAAAGGCCAAGTACATCATCATCTTTATCGCATCCTTCCTGGTGGTGGTGGTCACCGTCTACCAGGGCATCCGGCAGGTGGACCTGACCCTGGTCAAGGCGGCCTACACCTTCGGAGCCAAGGACATCAACCTCTTCCTGGACGTGATGGTGCCTGAGGCATTCCCCTATATCCTGGTGGGCGCCCGGCTGGCAGTGGCTTCCTCCCTGACCACCCTGATCGCCGCTGAGATGACGGGCACCATCTACGGACTAGGCGCCAGAATCCAGTTGGCACAGCAATATATGAACACCAGTCTGGTGCTCTTGGGCATTATAACCATCGGCGTGATCGGATACATCCTGGATAAAGTGCTGCTCCTCCTGGAGGCGCGGCTGACCCGTTGGAAGTGAGGCGCGGAACATGGCTAAGAAATTGATTGAGATCTCCCACGTCAATAAGGTCTACCGGGACCCTACCAGAGGCGATACGGTGGCTTTGAACGACGTGAGCCTGGACATTTACGAAAATGAGTTCGTCTGCGTGGTGGGTCCCTCCGGCTGCGGCAAGACCACGCTGCTCAACATCATCGCCGGACTGGAGCGGTTTGACGACGGCTCCGTCACCATGAACGGAGCCCCTGTGGTGGGTCCCGGCCCCGACCGGGGCGTCATCTTCCAGCAGTACGCCCTGTTCCCCTGGATGACGGTGAAGAAGAACATCGAGTACGGCATGAAGTACAAGAAGGTGCTCCGCCAGGCGGGCGAGGTGGACCCCAAGACCAACGCCCCCCGGGAAAAGGCCGAATATACCAAGCTCACCAAGGCGGAGAAGCAGGCCCTGAGTGAGAAGTATATCAAGATGGTCAACCTCCAGGGCTTTGAGAACGCCTATCCCAAGCAGCTCTCCGGCGGCATGAAGCAGCGGGTGGCCATCGCCCGCGGCTACGCCGTAGCCCCCGATGTGCTGCTGATGGACGAGCCCTTCGGCGCGCTGGACGCCCAGACCCGTGCCCAGCTGCAGGAGGATCTGCTGATTACCTGGCAGGAGGAGAAAAAGACCTGCTTCTTCATCACCCACGACGTGGAGGAGGCCGTTCTTCTGGCCACCAAGATCGTCATCATGAGCGCCCGGCCCGGCAAGGTCATGGAGATCGTGGATGTCAATCTGCCCTATCCCAGAAACCAGGCCACCAAGCTGCTCCCGGAGTTCGTGGAGATGAAGAACCACATCTGGAACACGGTCTATCAGATGTATCTGGAAGTGCGGAAATAATGACCCTTTACAGGGTGTTCCTGTCGCAATAAGAAACAATGATAAAAGGAGGATTCCCCATGAAGAAACGTCTGTCTCTGCTCATGCTCTGCGCCGCGCTGCTCATCTCTGCGCTGGCCGGCTGCTCCAACAGCGACCCGGCCGGAGACGATACCCAGACCTCCAATCCCTCCCAGACCGAGACTGCCGGTCAGGGGACCAGCGACGCGGAGTGGGCCACGGTCAACGTGGGCATCCACAACAACGCTCCCGGCGCCTCCCTCTTTGCCACCGCCCTGAAGATGGGCTACTTTGAGGAGGAGCACATCAACGCCAACTACACCATCGTCACCGGC
The DNA here is from genome assembly GCF_052065355.1 of Flavonifractor sp. HCP28S3_F3. NCBI lineage: Bacteria > Bacillati > Bacillota > Clostridia > Eubacteriales > Oscillospiraceae > Flavonifractor > Flavonifractor sp. HCP28S3_F3. The sequence continues at coordinate 20,307 of NZ_JBQHUF010000004.1, read as the reverse complement.
GGCGCTGCTGAGATGGCCGCCATGCGTACCGAGAATCCCACCCTGGACATCGGCTTCATCGGCGCCGGCGTGGCGTGGAACGCCATGGACGCCAGCGGCGTGCCCGTCAGCTTCGTGTTCATGGACTGCATTTCCAACAACGAGCAGTTCCTGGTGGATGAGAGCGTGGGCCTGACCCCCGACTCCACCTGGGAGGAGATCTACAACGCCCTGAAGGGCCAGACCGTATTCGTGGATACCAGCACCACCCCCGGCGGCTGGATGAAGGAGTTCGTGACCCGGGTCAACCTCTACGGCGGCCCTGGCGACACGGAGGTGCCTGACGAGGAGAAGCTGTGGATCGACACCGAGGACAGCTCCTTCCTGGAGGGCTATACCAATCCCAATCCCACCGGTGACGAGGCTTACCGGGTGTTCTTCTACAGCATGAGCAACGATACCATCCCCGCCGCCTTCCAGGCCGGCGACGCCAAGATGTGCTGCTGCTATTCTCCCTCCACCAACACCATCCGCAATGCCGGCGGCATCAAGGTGGCTACGGCGGAGACCCACATGCCGGATTACACCTACATCAACACCTGGGTAGCCAACAACAACTGGCTGGAGGAAAACCCCGACGTGGCCCAGCGTTTCATGAACGCTCTGGTCAAGGCGCTGGATTACCGCAGCTCCCACGAGGAAGAGGCTGCCGACATGGCCGAAGAGGTGACGGAGGCCGCCAAGGACTCCTTCTTCTGTGAGGATTACATCGTGTACAGTGCGCAGGATCTGTCCGACTATCTGGTGGGCTTTGACGAGGGTACCGGCCACGCCTATGAGCTGATGGAGCTGCTGTACAACGACAAGCTGGGGAACGTGGAGAGCGGCAACCCCAAGACGCTCTTTGATTCCTGCAACTTTACCTTTATGAAAACCGCGGTGGAGAACTATTTGGGCCAGTAAGCAGGTCTTCTTACAGGTCCGCCTGCGGCCGGCCTCCCTGCGCAGCATGTGAGGCCGGCCGCTTTTTTTCAGCTTATAGCGGTGACCGCCGCCTGTTCGGGGCGGCAGATATGAGAGGAGGAGGTCCCCCGTGTGGGATGTGATGTGTGTTGGGATCGGCTGCCTGGACGTGCTGATTCGGGGCGCGGATGTGACGGCTCCTTTCCTGGGCGAGGCGAAAAACTGTGAGCAAGTCGCCCTGGAAGTAGGCGGAGACGCGGTCAACCAGGCGATAGCCCTGCGGCATCTGGGTGTAAACGCCGGCCTGATGACAGGGTTGGGGACCGATGCCACAGGCGGGCTGATTCTGGAACAGCTGAAGCACAAAGGCGTCCCCACAGAGGACATTGTCCTCTCGCCCGGATGCTCCCGCGTCAATGTCATACTGATCCAGAACGACGGACAGCGCTACTTCATCCACGAGGCCGTTCCGGCCAAAGGCAGCCTCTTTACTCCGCCGCTGCCCGCCGCCGGCAGCGCCAGGATCATCTCCATCGGCAGCCTGCTGGCTCCGCCCTTCCTGACGCCGGAGGACATTGACCGCTTTACGGCCGCCGCCGCGGCCAGCGGCGCTGTCCTGTGCGCCGATGTGATGTGCAACGGCAGACTGTATTCGCTGGACGAACTGAAGCCGGGGCTGTCCCGACTGGACTACTTTTTCCCCAACTATGAAGAGGCCTCCCTCCTGACCGGTCAGCGGGATCTGGAGTCCATCACCAGCGCCCTGCTGGACTGCGGCATCAAGCATGTGGTGGTCAAGACAGGGCGGGACGGGTGCTTTGCCCGCAGCCGGCAGGAGCAGTTTTTCGTTCCCGCCGTCCCGGCGCGGGCGCTGGATACCACCGGCGCCGGAGATAACTTTGCCGCCGGCTTTCTCTGCGCGCTGTTGGAGGGGAGCTCCCTCTTCGACTGCTGCCGCTTTGCCGCCGCCACGGCGGCGCTGTCCATCTCCCAGATGGGCGCCTCCTCCCGGACGATCAGCAGGGAGCAGGTGGATGCGCTCCTGAAAAAGATCTCCTGAAGGGAGGAAACATGCGGTGATCTATTCGTCTACTCTGATCTGCGGCGACCTTCTCCATCTGGCGCAGGACGCGGAGCTGCTTCTGAGCGAAGGCTGCTCCACCTTCCACATTGACCTGATGGATGCCCACCTGGTGCCCAATCTCTGCTTCAATTTTGACCTGATCCGGGCGCTCCGCGCCCGGTACCCCTGTACCATCGACGCCCATCTGATGATGGACAACGCGGAGACCTACCTGGAGCGCCTGGCTGAGGCGGGAGCCGATCTGGCCACCATCCACCTCCAGAGCGTGCCTGAACCGGGGCGGGCTCTGCGGCGGATCCGTCAGCTGGGCATGAAAGCCGGTCTGGCGCTCTCGCCGGGCGAGTCCTTCGAGCTGGCCCGCCCCTATGTGTCGGAGCTGGACCTGCTGCTGGTCATGGGAGTCCGGCCGGGCTTTTCCGGCCAGTCCTTCCAGCCTGACTGCCTGGAGACCATCCGGGCGGCAAACGCCTGCCGCCAGGCCAACCGGCAGTCCTGGCTCATTTCCGTGGATGGAGGCATCGACCTGCAGAACGGCCCTCTGTGCGCCGAGCAGGGCGCGGATATGCTGGTCATGGGTGCCTTTACCTTTTATCAGGGCGGCCTGAGCGCGGAGCGGATCCAGGCCTGCCGCCAGGTCCTGGACGCTTCGTAGCCACGCCTGTCCCACCCGATGAACAGAAAGGATTGATGGCATGAAATGCGAGATTTCCACTGCCCGCCAGCTGGCGTCCTATTTTGACTATGCCCTGCTGGGGCCAACCTGCCGCCAGGCGGAATTTGACCAGTTCCTCCTGGAATGCAAACGGTATCAGGTTTACTCTGCCGCCGTCAACGGAGCCTGGGTCTCCTATGCGGTGGAGCAGCTTCGGGATATCGGCATCAAGGTGGGCTCCACCGCCGGATTCCCCTTTGGCCAGATGTCCGTGGCGGCCAAACGGGAGGAGGCCCGCATTGCCCTGTCCCAGGGCGCGGAGGAGATCGACTATGTCCTGAACATTGGAAAGCTGTTGGACCACGACTACCGCTACATCGCCGAAGAGATGCGGGAGATGACAGCGCTCTGCCATGAGCAGGGGGCGTTGGCAAAGGTGATCCTGGAGAACTGCTACCTGAGCCCTGAGGAGATCCGGGGAGCCTGCGAGGTGGCTGTGGAGCAGGGGATCGACTACGTAAAGACCTCCACGGGCTTTGGAACGGGCGGCGCGGAGGCTGACGATGTCCGGCTCATGAAGCAGGTGGTAGGGGACCGGGTCCGCATCAAGGCCGCCGGCGCCATGCGGACCCTGGACAAGACCCTTCAGATGATCGAGCTGGGCGCCAGCCGGATCGGCTCGGGCTTTATACCGGACATCATTGGAGAATTTTCCGCCCGGCACAGCGGATGACAGCAGGGCGAGAGGAGGGGTAGCGTGTTTTGGGGGATCGTAGCCGTGGCGCTGCTGGGGAGCTTTGTCCAGGTCACCTGCGGACTGGGCTACGCCGTGATCTGCGTCTGCTTCTGGAGCCTGTTCCTGCCGCTGGAGACGGCGGTGGTGCTGGAGCTCATCACCGGCGTGGTCTCCATGCTCTTCATGGCCATCCGCCAGTGGCGGAAGATCCGCTGGAGCCTGCTCCTTTGGCCCACCGTGTTCTCATGCGGCGCCAGCCTGTTTGGATTTTTCGCTCTGTTTCAGCTGGATACCAACCTGCTCTACCGGCTGCTGGGCGTATTGCTGATCTGCCTGGGGACCTTTTTCCACTCCTTCAGCGACCGGGCCAAGCTGCGTCCCACGATGGCTACCGGTGTTGCGGCGGGGTTGGTCGGCGGCTTTTTCGGCGGACTGTTTGGGATCGCCGGACCCCCGGTGGCTGCCTATATCCTGGCGGCCTCCAACGGAAAAGAGGAGTATTCTGCCACCATTCAGGCCCACTTCTCCATTACCTCCCTGTTCCTGATCCTGATCCACTTCCTGGCTGGGAATTTGCAGGGTACAGTCCTGCTGTTCGGCGCCGTGGGCATTGTCGGTGTGCTGATCGGCCTCGCCCTGGGGCTGATGGCGTTCCGGCGGCTTTCCGATACGGGGCTGAAAAAGCTGGTGGGTCTCTTCCTCATTGGAATGGGACTGTTCTATCTGCTGCGGACCTTTTTCTAGACGCACGGGCGCCTGGAGCCCAAAGAACAAAAAATGGCTGGCTTCCGGATACCGAAGCCAGCCATTTTTGGACAGACAAAAAAAGCCCGCGCGGGTCGGGAGCTCGCGTCTCCCGACCTGCACGGGCAAATTTGTGCCGGTCAGTTATGTGGGACTGTCACTTACTTGTGGTCCACGGAATACATATGAGCGATGAGGTCCAGCACCTTGTTGGAGTAACCCCACTCGTTGTCGTACCAGGACACGACCTTCACGAAGGTATCGGTCAGAGCGATGCCGGCGCCAGCGTCGAAGATGGAGGTGCGGGAGTCGCCCAGGAAGTCGGAGGAGACAACGGCGTCCTCGGTGTAGCCCAGGATGCCCTTCAGCTCGCCCTCGGAAGCGGCCTTCATAGCGGCGCAGATCTCGTCGTACTTGGCGGGCTTAGCCAGGTTGACAGTCAGGTCCACCACGGACACGTCCAGGGTGGGAACACGCATGGACATACCGGTCAGCTTGCCGTTCAGCTCGGGAATGACCTTGCCCACGGCCTTGGCGGCGCCGGTGGAGGAGGGGATGATGTTGCCGGCAGCGGCACGGCCGCCGCGCCAATCCTTCTTGGAGGGGCCGTCAACGGTCTTCTGGGTAGCGGTGGTGGAGTGAACGGTGGTCATCAGACCATCGGTGATGCCCCAGTTGTCGTGCAGCACCTTGGCGATGGGAGCCAGGCAGTTGGTGGTGCAGGAGGCGTTGGACACGAACTTCATGTCGGAGGTGTAGGTGTTGTGGTTCACGCCCATGACGAACATGGGGGTGGAGTCCTTGGAAGGAGCGGACATAACAACCTTCTTGGCGCCGGCGTCGATGTGAGCCTGGGCCTTCTCCTGAGTCAGGAACACGCCGGTGGACTCCACAACGTACTCAGCACCAACCTCGCCCCAGGGGATGTCCTTGGGGTCCATGCAGGCGAAGAACTTCACGGTCTTGCCGTTGACAATGATGGCGTCATCGGTGTACTCGATGGTGCCGTCGAACTGGCCGTGCATGGTATCATAACGGAGCATGTAGGCCATGTAGTCGGGGGTCATGAAAGGATCGTTGATGCCCACGAACTCGATGTCGTCGCGATTGATACCAGCGCGGAACACCAGACGACCAATCCGGCCAAAGCCGTTAATGCCAACTTTAATGCTCATAATGAATCTCTCCTTTGTTCTAAATAGCGTCTTAATTCGTCCTTTCCTTACGCGCTTCCATTATAGACTAATCTTTCCGGAATGAAAAGAGAAAAAACAGAAAACTTAGTGGGGAAACTGTATAAATTTACGAGTGGATAATCGGTAAACGTGGCAGTTTCGACATGGTTCGACATTTTTTCTTGTGCGGCGGCGGCGGTTTTGATATACTTACTGTAACTTACCAGTTTTCCGGCGGCGAAGAAGGCTGCCGCCGGGGCAGAATGAGACGGGAGGAGGGGGTTCAGATGGAAAAAGAGCAGGGCGATCTCGGCCCGTTGCTGGTGGAGCAGCTTCGGGAGCAGATGAATAATCTGTCTGCGGCCATTCAGCTTCTGACCCCTGTGGTGCGGGAGAAGGGCGGCGAGCAGTACGATCCCTATCTGGCCATCCTGCACCAGAGTCTGTACCGCATGATGCGCCTGCTGGGCAATGTGGAATACCTTCAGCTGGACCAGTGTGGCGGCACGGAGCCCCGGCTGGGCACCCTGGATCTGGCCGGGTTGTGCCGGGAGCTGGCCGATCAGGCCGCGCCGCTGACGGAGCAGGCGGGGGTGACGTTCTCCTATGAGGAGGAGACAGGCTCCCTGCTGACCCAGGGGGACAGCCGCCTGCTGCGGCGGATGCTGCTGGGCTTGATCGCCAACGCCGTGAAGGCGGCGGGAAAGGGTGGCCGGGCAGGTCTGCGGCTGGCGGTGCGGAAGGACCGGGCGGTGCTGACGGTGTGGGACGATGGTCCCGGCCTTGTACCTCCTCAGCCTGAGGAGGAGCAGAGTCCCCTCTACCGGCCCGACGGGCTGGGTCTGGGGCTGCGGGTGGCCCGGAGCATCGCGGCTGCCCACGGCGGCGCCATCGTGTTCGAGCAGCAGGAGGACCGGGGCTGCCGGGCGGTGATCTCCCTGCCCATCCGGCCGCCGGAGCGAGGCGGGGTGCTGCGCACGCCCACCATGGGCTATGACGCCGGCGGCGGCTTTTCCGACCTGCTGGTGGAGCTGGCCGGCGTGCTGCCCTATGAGGCCTTCCTTCCCCGGGAGTTGGAGTGAGGTTTTTGGAAAAAGCGAAAAAAGCCTCTTTACAAATGGGGAAAAGGTTGCTATAATAATCAGGCACGTTGAATGAAGCGTGTCCTGCGCGCCCGTAGCGCAATTGGATAGAGCGTCAGATTCCGGTTCTGAAGGCTGGGGGTTCGAGTCCCTTCGGGCGTACCAAAAGAAATAGCCACACCCCTTGGGTGTGGCTATTTTTTTGGATACCGTAAGTTTTTTCATCTGCTCGGGCGAAGTGAATTCGCCCGGCATCAAGGTTTTGGGCCTCAGGCCCAAAACGCTTGGTACGGCGCAAAAGCGCCGCCCCGCTGTGCGGGGCCCCAATGCCCGTGCCGAAGGTGTGGTCATTTCTTTTGGCTAACCTTATTATATTATATTCTGTTGAGAGGAACGGACAAGCTATGGACACTATTCCCTTATCCCTGCCCATTCTGATGGACGGAGCCACCGGTACGGAGCTGATGGCCCGGGGTATGCCGCTGGGCGGCAGCACGGAACAGTGGGTGCTGGATCACCCGGAGGCGCTGCTGGAGATCCAGCGGTCCTATGTGAGCGCCGGCAGCCAGATTCTGCTGGCTCCCACCTTCGGGGCCAACCGGGTGGGCCTGGGCCGCTGCGGTGCCTTTCACCGGGTGGAGGAATACAACCGCCGGCTGGTGGAGCTGACCCGCCAGGCGGCGGAGGGAAAGTGCCTGGTGGCGGGAGATCTGGCGCCCCTTGGCCTGTCCCTGCCTCCCTTTGGCGAGAGCAGCTTTGAGGAGATGGTAGCCGTCTACACCGAGCAGGCGGCGGCCCTGGAAAAGGCCGGGGTGGACCTGTTCGTGGTGGAGACCATGATCTCCATGGCGGAAGCCCGGGCGGCCATGCTGGCCTGCAAGAGCGTGTCGGACAAGCCGGTGTGGGTGACCTTCACCTGCGACGAGGAGGGCCGTGCCCCCTACGGCACCGATGTGCTGGCCACCATGATCGTCATGCAGGGCATGGGAGCGGCGGCCTTTGGGCTCAACTGCTCCGACCCGGCGGCGGTGGCGGAGCAGCTGGAGCGGCTGGCTCCCTATGCCTCCGTGCCGCTGATTGCCAAGCCCAACGCCGGTCAGCCCGGCGCCTACCGGACCCCGGAGGAGCTGTCCGCCTTTGTGCCCGCCTTTGCCAAGGGCGGCGCCCGGATCTTCGGCGGCTGCTGCGGCTCCGGTCCCGACCATGTGACCGCCATCCGGCAGGCCATGGAGACGGTGGACTTTTCCGCCTTCCCGGCGGTGGAGCGGGACCCGGACGTGATCCCCTGTGCCAGCGAGAAGGAGGCCCGGTTCATCACCCCCGACGTGGACGTGGGTGAGACCATCGAGTGCACCCCCGACCTGATGGAGGATATTCTGGCCGCCGAGGAGGAGGCTCCTCAGGGCGCCCTGAAGATCGCCATCCTGGAGGAGGACGACCTGGATATCTTTGCCGAGAACCAGTATGTGGTGAAGGACGCCCTCTGCCTGTGGTCCGACGTGCCCGAGCTGCTGGAGAAGGCCCTGCGGATTTACCAGGGCCGGGCTTTCTGGGACGGAACCGGCGACCTGGAGGAGGATTTCCTGCGGGATATGGCCAAAAAGTACGGCCTGGTGCTGCTTTGAGCCAGTCAAGGCCGAAACAGGGAGTTTTTTAAAATCAGCGAAACAGCCAAAAAGCACGCCCTCTTTTTGGGGCGCGCTTTTTGTTTTGCGCCTTGACGGAGTCCGTCAAGATACTGTATCATTGAATCGACGTGTAGAAATACGGACACAAGATATTGTGTGGAATAAATGGAGTGGAAAGGAACGGAAAAGCAATGACACTCACCAAGATCAGGAAACGTGACGGTCGTTTGGCGGATTTCAACGAGGAAAAGATCGCTCAGGCCATCAATAAGGCCTTTCGAGCCACTTATAAGCCCAATAAGGAGGAGGTAGCCCAGCAGCTGGCCGACGAGGTGCTCTCCATTCTGGAAGTGGAGGGGGAGCGTCAGCCCGATGTGGAGCACATCCAGGACCTGGTGGAGCGGGTGCTGATGGACAACGGCTACGTGCAGACCGCCAAGGCCTACATCCTCTACCGGGAGGAGCGCAGCCGCGCCCGGGAGATGAACACCCGGCTGATGAAGACCTATGAGGACATCACCTTCTCCGCCGCCCGGGAATCCGACCTGAAGCGGGAGAACGCCAACATCGACGGCGATACCGCCATGGGCTCCATGCTGAAGTTCGGCTCCGAGGGCGCCAAGCAGTTCTATGACATGTTCGTCCTCAACCCCGACCATGCCCGGGCCCACCGGGAGGGTGATATCCACATCCACGACCTGGACTTCCTGACTCTGACCACCACCTGCTGCCAGATCGACATCAAGAAGCTGTTCGAGGGCGGCTTTTCCACCGGCCACGGCACGCTGCGGGAGCCCAACGACATCTCCTCCTATGCCGCTCTGTGCTGTATCGCCATCCAGTCCAACCAGAACGACCAGCACGGCGGCCAGAGCGTGGTGAACTTCGACTACGGCATGGCCGACGGCGTCCGCAAGACCTTTGTGCGGCTGTACCGGCAGAACCTGGCCCGTGCCCTCACCCTGCTGGAGGACCGGGAGGACCCGGAGCGTGAGCTGAAAGCCGTCATGGCGGACATCAAGGAAAAGACCGGCCTGGTCCCCACCCTGGAGGACTGGGACGCCTACGCCGCCGCCGAGCGGGAGGCACTGGAGGCTGAATTCGGGGACGTAACAAAGGCCCAGCAGTTCGCCCACCAGCGGGCGGAGAAGGAGACCGACCGTGCCACCTATCAGGCCATGGAGGCCCTGATCCACAACCTGAACACCATGCACTCCCGTGCCGGTGCCCAGACTCCCTTCTCCTCCATCAACTACGGCATGGATACCTCTCCCGAAGGCCGCATGGTGATGAAGAACGTGATGCTGGCCACCGAGGCCGGCCTGGGCGGCGGGGAGACCCCCATTTTCCCCATCCAGATCTTCCGGGTGAAGGACGGAGTGAACTACAATCCCGGGGAGCCCAACTACGACCTGTTCCAGCTGGCCATGCGGTGCTCCGCCAAGCGGCTGTTCCCCAACTTCTCCTTTATCGACGCCCCCTTCAATCTTCAGTACTACAAGCCCGGCCACCCCGAGACCGAGATTGCCTACATGGGCTGCCGCACCCGGGTCATCGGCAACGTGTACGATCCCAGCCGGGAGATCTGCAACGGCCGGGGCAACCTGAGCTTTACCACCATCAACCTGCCCCGGCTGGCCATCAAGGCCCGGGGAGATGTGGACGCCTTCTTTGAGTCCCTGGACCGGATGATGGATCTGTGCGTGGATCAGCTGCTGGAGCGGTTCGAGATCCAGTGCCGCAAACACGTGTATAACTACCCCTTCCTCATGGGCCAGGGCGTGTGGCTGGACAGCGAGAAGCTGGACTGGGAGGACGAGGTGCGGGAGGTGCTCAAGCACGGCACCCTGTCCGTGGGCTTCATCGGCCTGGCCGAGACCCTGAAGGCCCTTATCGGCGTCCACCACGGCGAGAGCGAGAAGGCCCGTGTTCTGGGCCTGGAGATCATCTCCCACATGCGGGCCCGGATGGACCAGGAGAGCGAAAAGCGGGGCCTCAACTTCTCCCTGCTGGCTACCCCCGCCGAGGGACTGTCCGGCCGGTTCGTCAAGCTGGACAAGGCCCGTTACGGCATCATGGAGGGCATCACCGACCGGGAGTACTACACCAACTCCTTCCACGTGCCGGTGTATTTCCCCATCTCCGCCTATGATAAGATCAAGATCGAGGCACCCTATCACGCCCTCACCAACGCCGGCCACATCAGCTATATCGAGATGGACGGCGACCCCACCGACAACCTGGAGGCCTTTGAGAAGGTCATCCGCTGCATGAAGGAGAGCGGCATCGGCTACGGCTCCGTGAACCACCCAGTGGACCGTGACCCGGTGTGCGGCTTCTCCGGCATCATCGGGGATCAGTGCCCCGGCTGCGGCCGCACCGAGGCCGACGGCGTGCCCTTTGAGCGCATCCGCCGCATCACCGGCTACCTGGTAGGCACCCTGGACCGGTTCAATAACGCCAAGCGGGCGGAGGAGCACGACCGGGTCAAGCACAGCGTGTAAGGGGATGACGGAAATGACAAATGGAATCATCCGCCTGAAGCGGGGGGAGGGCCGGTCCTTCAAGGCCGGCGGTCCCTGGATTTACGACAACGAGATCGGCGAGATCCTGGGCGACCCCGCCGACGGCGATATCGTCCGTATCGAGGACTATAACGGCTACCCCCTGGGAGTGGGCTTCCTCAACCGGGCCTCTACCATCGCGGTGCGGGTGCTCTCCCGGAAGGCGGACACCGTCATTGACGAGGCCTTTCTGGAATCCCGTGTCCGGGCCGCCTGGCAGTACCGGAAGGACACGGTGGATACCTCCTCCTGCCGCATTATCTTCGGGGAGGCCGACTTCCTGCCCGGCCTGGTGGTGGACAAGTTCTCCGATGTGCTGGTGGTGGAGTCCCTGGCTCTGGGCATCGACAAGCTGAAATCCACCATTCTCAAGCTGCTGGTGGATATTCTGGCGGAGGACGGTATTGCCATCCGGGGCATCTATGAGCGCAGCGACGCCAAGGTGCGCCTCAAGGAGGGCATGGAGCGGGTGAAGGGCTTTTTGTCCGAGCCCTTCGACCCCATGGTGGAGATCGTGGAAAACGGCGTCCGCTACCTGGTGGACGTGGCCGAGGGCCAGAAGACCGGCTTCTTCCTGGATCAGAAGTATAACCGCCTGGCCATCCAGCCTCTTGCCAGGGGCGGCCGGGTGCTGGACTGCTTCACCCACACCGGAGCCTTCGCCCTCAACGCCGGAAAGGGCGGGGCCAGAGAGGTGCTGGGTGTGGACGCCTCCCAGCTGGGCGTGGATCAGGCCACCCGCAACGCGGAACTCAACGGTATGAGCGATCGGGTGCGCTTCGAGTGCCACGACGTGTTTGAGCTGCTGCCCGAGCTGGAGCGGAAGGGCGAGAAATTCGACCTGGTGATCCTAGACCCGCCCGCCTTCACCAAGTCCCGTGCCTCTGTGAAAAAGGCGGTCACCGGCTACCGGGAGATCAACCTGCGGGGCCTCAAGCTGGTGAAAAACGGCGGCTACCTGGCTACCTGCTCCTGTTCCCACTTCATGACCCCGGAGCTGTTCACCAAGACCATCGGGGAGGCCGCACGGGACGCCCACCGCCGCCTGCGGCAGGTGGAGTACCGCACCCAGTCCCCCGACCATCCGGTGCTGTGGGGCGCCGACCAGTCCCTCTACCTGAAGTTCTATATCTTCCAGGTGGTGGACGACCAATAAACAAAACGGGCTGCTGCGGCAGCCCGTTTTTTCAGAAAGCAGGTTTTCAGCATGCGTATTGCCAATACTGTTTCAGATTCTATCGTAGACGGCCCCGGCCTGCGGTTCACCGTATTCACCCAGGGCTGTCCCCACCATTGCCCCGGCTGCCACAACCCGGAGACCCACGACCCGGCGGGAGGCCGGGAGGTGAGCGTGGAGGAATTATCGGCGCAGATGGTCAAAAATCCCCTCACCGACGGCCTCACCCTCTCCGGCGGCGATCCCTTCTGTCAGGCGACAGAGTGCGCCGCCCTGGCCCGGATCGCCCATGAAAAGGGCTTGAACGTGTGGACCTATACGGGGTATACTTATGAGAGATTGCTGGAGGGAGACCTGCCTGGTGCGCTGGAACTGCTGGAGCAGACCGACGTGCTGGTGGACGGCCCCTTCCTGCTGGCGGAGAAGTCCTATGAGGCCCTGTTCCGGGGCAGCGCCAACCAGCGGCTCATTGATGTGAAACAGAGCAAGGCCGCCGGGCATGTGGTGCTGTGGACCCGCCCCGATCCCCTGGCCCATTTCGTCCGGCCGGAGTCGTAACCAGCAGCAAAAGGAGGAACCCCCATGGGGAAACAGGCGAATCTTGAGGAATTCCGCGCCCGGTGGACCGGCCATGTGCCGGGCATCCAGGAGATGAAAGCCCAGTATGCGGTGCTGGTGCCTCTGGTGGAGCGGCCGGAGGGCCTGAGCCTGCTGTATGAGGTGCGGGCCGACACCCTGGGCCGCCAGCCCGGGGAGGTGTGCTTCCCCGGCGGGAAGATGGAGGCAGGGGAGAGCCCGGTGGACTGCGCCCTGCGGGAGACCTGGGAGGAGCTGAGCATCCCGCCAGAATCGGTGGAGGTGGTGGCTGCCCTGGACATGCTCACCCATCAGGGCGGCTTCGTCATGCACCCCATTCTGGGCATCGTGGACCCCAAGGCCGCCGTTGTCCCCAGTCCGGCGGAGGTGAAGGAGGCCTTTACCGTGCCGGTGGACTGGCTGCTGGCCCATCCTCCGGCGGTGTATACCTATGATCTGGTTCCCCAGGTGGGAGAGGACTTCCCTTACGAGCGGGTGGGCTTTCCCCAGGGCTACCGCTGGCGGGGCGGCAAGGTGACTGTGCCGGTGTACGACTGGCCGGAGCACCCCATCTGGGGTCTCACCGGCCGCATCACCCGCCGCCTGCTGGAGGACATGGGGTGAGGGCCCCGGAACAGCTGGGCCCCTACGTCTACCGCCAGTCGGACAGCTGCTTTCCCCTGGGGCAGGACAGCTTGCTGCTGGGGGCTTTTGCCACCGTGCGGAGGAGTGACCGGGTGTGGGACCTGGGCTGCGGGGCGGGGGCTCTGCTCCTGCTGCTGGCCGGGCGGGCATCCGACCTGACCCTCACCGGTGTGGAAATCTCCGCCGCCGACAGCCAGCTGGCCCGGGAAAATCTGTGGGAAAACGGGCTGAACGGGGAGATTTTCACCAAAGATGTGGAAAATATGGACCTCCCCGCCGGAGCGGCCTCCCTGGTGGTGTGCAACCCGCCCTATTTTAAAGCGGGGAGCGGCGCCTCCGGCGGGACCGCCCGGATGGGGGCGGGGCTGGAGTCCTGGTGCGCCGCCGCCGGGCGGCTGCTGAAAAACGGCGGCCGGTTCGCCCTGGTCCACCGGCCGGAGCGGCTGGCGGAGGTATTTGCCGCTATGAAGGCCGCCGGGGTGGAGCCCAAGCGGCTCCAGCTGGTGCAGCACGGGCCGGATACGCCGCCCTCAGCCGTGCTGGTGGAGGGCGTGCGGCAGGGCAGGCCGGGTCTGACGGTGCTGCCTGTACTTTTGATGAACCGGAGGAATTGACATGGCCGGAACCTTATATTTGGTACCTACCCCCATCGGAAATTTGGGGGATATTTCCCAGCGGATGGCGGATACCCTGGCGGAGGTGGACTTCATTGCCGCCGAGGACACCCGGGTGTCTCTGAAACTGCTCAACCACCTGGGCCTGAAAAAGCCCCTGATCTCCTACTACCGCCACAACACCGAGGCGGGAGGCCAGGCGGTGCTCAGCCGCCTGCTGGCAGGGGAGAACTGCGCCCTGGTCACCGATGCGGGCACCCCCGCCATCTCCGACCCCGGCGAGGACCTGGTGGCCCTGTGTGCTCAGAACGGGGTGGAGGTGGTGTCCATCCCCGGGCCCTGTGCTCTGGTCACCGCCCTGGCGGCCTCCGGCCTGCCCACCGGCCGGTTCACCTTTGAGGGCTTTCTGGCCATGAACAAGAAAAACCGCCGCGCCCACCTGGAGGAGCTGGCGGGAGAGCGGCGGACTATGATCTTCTATGAGGCACCCCACAAGCTGACGGCCACCCTGGACGATCTGACGGCCGCCTTTGGCCCCGACCGGCGGATCTCCCTGTGCCGGGAGCTGACCAAGCTCCACGAGGAGGTGCGCCGCACCACCCTGGGCGAGGCGGTAACCTGGTACGCCGAAAATCCACCCCGCGGGGAGTTCGTGCTGGTGGTGGAGGGCGCCCCCGAGACGGCGGCGGAGGAGCTTACCATGGAGGACGGACTGGCCCGGGTAGCCGCCCTGCGCTCTGCCGGCAGCTCCCTCCGGGACGCGGTGAAGCAGACCGCAAAAGAGACCGGTCTGCCCAAAAATGAGCTGTACGCCCTGGCCCTGGAGCAGGAGTGAGAGAAATTCCTGATTTAGCCAAAATATTACCATTGGTAATATAAACCTAGGTTAATTATTAAGAAATTTTGAACGATGTACGGAAAAACGTTAGGGCAAAAAACATAGAAAACCCCTTGCTTTTCTCGGAAAAGCAAGGGGTTTTTTGCAGAAAAAATTCGTTACTTCAGCTGCAGCTCCCGGATGCAGTTGGGGCAGACGTTCTTTCCCTTGAAGTTGATCACGTCTTTGGCGTCATCGCAGAAAATGCAGGCAGGCTGGTACTTTTTCAGTACAATAGAGGAGCCGTCCACATAGATCTCCAGGGAGTCCTTTTCCGCGATGTCCAGAGTGCGGCGCAGTTCGATGGGTAGCACGATCCGTCCCAGCTCATCTACCTTGCGCACAATACCGGTTGACTTCATACAATTGCTACTTCCTTTCCCTATTAGTTCCCATAATTTCCCTTCATTATCAAGAAACTGACATGATTATAACATATCGTATTCAGATGTCAATCTCATTCTGGAAATCTTAAGAAAACTTTATGTGAACTGGTAGGCATGTTTTGGTTGGACAGCCCGTATAAATGGGGGTGAGAAGGGAGTGGGGCGCGGATGGCGATGGCTGTGATCTGGACGGGAATGGTGGTGGTGTCCATCCTGTGTGCTCTGGCCCAGGGGAACGGACCCCAGGTAGCGGCCGCCGCCATGGAGGGCGCGGGCGCGGCAGTGGAGCTGTGCTTATCCATGGCGGGGGTGCTCTGCCTGTGGATGGGGGTCATGGAGGTGATGCGCCGGTCCGGCCTGGCGGAGGGTCTGTCCCGGCTGCTGCGGCCGGTGCTGAAGCGGCTGTACCCGGACTTTGCCAGGGACCGGGCGGTGATGGACAGTGTGTCGGCCAATGTGTCGGCCAACCTGCTGGGGCTGGGCAACGCCGCCACGCCCCTGGGCATGGAGGCGGCCCGGCTCATGAGCCGCCGCACGCCGGGGGTGGCCTCCGACAGCCTGTGCATGCTTGTGGTGTGCAACACCGCCTCCATCCAGCTCATTCCCACCACGGTGGCGGGAGTGCGGGTGGCGGCTGGGTGTGAGACCCCCTTTGATATCCTGCCGGCGGTGTGGCTGGCGTCTGCCCTGTCGGTGTGCGTGGGGATCCTGGCGGCCAAGCTGCTGGCCAGGCTGTGGAGGTAGGAGATGGACCTGTTTTTTACCATGCTGGTGCCCCTGATCCTGGCGGGGGTGGCCCTGTACGCCATGACACGGCGGGTGGATGTGTACGACGCCCTGCTCTGCGGGGCCAAGGACGGGCTGGGCGTGCTGCTGCGCATTGTGCCCGCTCTGGTGATCCTGCTGCCGGCGGTGTATATGCTCCGGGCCTCTGGGGCTCTGGAGCTGGCGGCGGAGGTGCTCAGCCCGGTGCTCAGCACCCTGGGCATCCCGCCGGAGACGGTGGGGCTGATGCTGGTGCGGCCGGTCAGCGGCTCGGCGGCCCTGGGTGTAGGGGCGGAGCTCATTTCCGCCTATGGGCCGGACTCCCTCATCGGCCGCACGGCGGCGGTGATGCTGGGCTCCACCGAGACCACCTTTTACACCATCGCGGTCTACTTCGGCGCGGCGGGGATCGTCAAGACCCGCTACGCCGTGCCGGCCGCCCTGTGCGCCGACCTGGCGGGCTTTCTGGCCACCGCCTGGGCGGTGCGGCTGCTGCTTCCTGTGTGAGACCCGGACCGGGCGGTCCGGGTCTTTTTGCTGCGAGGAACAAAAGACCGGGGACTGCGTATGATGAAATGTGCGGGACGGGACAGCGTGAGCCGTTCCCCGCACAGAGAGAGGGCGCTTACGATGAAGCGGTTGGGCACATGGTGGACTCACCTTTGCAAAACCATCTCTATGATCCGGCCGGCCGACCGGTGTCTGGTGCTCTTTATGGCGGTGCTGCTGGTCCAGTCTGCCTACAGCCTGTTTTCCGGCGGAAAGAGCGCCGGAGAGGGCGGGCACATCGATGTGATCGTCCGCACCGCGTCGGCCGCCATTTTCGGCTATTTTCTCAGCGCCAGGGAGGAGGGCACGCCGGAGCAGCGGCAGACCTGCCACTGCCTGCGGGCCGCGGCCGCGGCAGGCATCGGGCTGTTCTGCCTGGCCACTCTGCTGGTCCTGCGGAACCTGGCTCTGTGGGACGCCGGGTCGGCGGGCGGAGAGTCGGTCACCGCCACGGTGGCGCAGTTCCGGGACTTTATCTCGGGCTGTGTGGGTTTCCTGATCGGTGCGCCGCCGCCCAAGGAGCGCTGATTTATCACACTGAATCGGGAGGATCTTATGGCTGATATCAAGCAGGATCTGTTAGGCCTGGAATACAGTGCCGATTTTACCCTCCAGGGCATCCAGGAAGCGGACATCAATCTGAATCTGACCCCCGCCGCTCCGCCCACTGCTACCGTGATCGGTACCGTTACCGACGGCACCGACCCCATTCCCAACGCCACCGTCAAGCTGTTCGACAGCAAGGGCGTGCCCTATCAGCACACCATCACCGGCGCGTCCGGCCAGTATACCCTGAGCGACGTGGCGGCTGGCAGCTACACCATTTCTGCCGTGGCCGAGGGCTATCTCCTCAGCGCGCCGGTGGGCGTGGCGATGGCCGAAGGCGGCACCACGCAGGTCGATCTGACCTGTACCGCCGATCCCACCCTGGCCCTGGGCGCCATTGCCGGCGTGGTA
Organism: Flavonifractor sp. HCP28S3_F3; assembly: GCF_052065355.1. Taxonomy (NCBI): domain Bacteria; kingdom Bacillati; phylum Bacillota; class Clostridia; order Eubacteriales; family Oscillospiraceae; genus Flavonifractor; species Flavonifractor sp. HCP28S3_F3. Next base: position 3,154 of record NZ_JBQHUF010000004.1, on the reverse strand, counting down.
AAGGTGACCGGTACCGGCACTCCGCTGGCGGGCGCCAAGGTGTCCCTGATCGACAGCAAGGATATTACGGTTGCCGCCACCTACACTGTGGCTGACGGCGAGTTCGTGTTCTATGATGTGGCGGACGGTATCTACACCATGCTGGTGTCTGCCGACGGCTATCTCACCGCCGGCCCCATCCTGGCCACTGTGGCGGGCGGCTCCATCGTCAACCTGACGGTGACCATGACCCAGGATATCCGCACCTATAACGGCACCGTCAGCGGCATTGTCCGGGATCAGACCGGCATTGCCGTCTCCGGCTGCTTTGTGGGTCTGTATCAGGTGACCGGTGAGGGGGAGCTCCAGACCGAGACTCTGGTGGCCACCACCAAGACCAACATCCAGGGCATGTATCTGTTCGGCGGTGTCAAGGACGGTCAGTATCTGGTCAAGGCCAAGCTGGAGCAGTAAGCTGGCTCCAGGCGGGAAAGCTCTTCTGCCTGTGTGAGGGAGGGGAGGCCGACCAGAACCTGTGCGCCTTTCCGCCCTGGCTGCGGTGCGGCGTTATGGTGACCGTGACGGGACACGCCGCCGCCCGGCAGGTGAGCCTGCGGCCCCGGTGGGGCTGCGGCTGCTGGAGCCGGGGTCCCCGGTGTATCCGCCGGATGTATTTCGGCTTCCTGCCGCCGGGAGAGTATGTGCTCACCCTGGTGGCACAGGGCCGCTGTCTGGAGCTGCTGGTCCGCCTGTCCCCGGGGACCAATGCGGAGATCCTGTGGCGGCCGGAGGACGGCAGCTGGCGCTGGCGGCGGGACCCCTTCCACTATTTCTTCAATCAGGCGTGAAAACGGGCCGCGGAATTCATTCCGCGGCCCGTTTTTCTTATTTGCGGGGCATATGCCCCTCCAGCCAGTGCAGCACGTCCTGGTAGACTTCCTCCCGGTTGATCTCGTTGAGCATCTCGTGGCGGCCCTCCGGGTAGAGCTTGACCGTTACGTCCTTCACGCCCACCTCTTTGAACCAGCCCGCCACCTTTCTGACCCCCTTGCCGGAGGCGCCCACCGGGTCCCTGTCCCCGGCGAAGAAGTACACCGGGGTGTCCGGGTCCATCTTTTGCAGATTCTCCTTTTTGGCCAGCAGCTGGAGCCCCACCATCATGTCGTGGAACATGCTGGCCGTGGGCAGGAAGCGGCACAGCGGGTCGGCGCAGTAGGCGTCCACCACCGCCTGGTCCCGGGAGATCCAGTCCGCCCCGGTGCGGTTGGGCTTGAACTGCCTGTTGTAGGCACCCACCGACAGGGTATTGAGCAGCTTGCTGTGGGCTCTGGGGCCGGAAAAACGGACGACCAGAGAGGACAGGACCCGCCCTGCCGCCACATTCAGAGGGGTTTCCTGGCCGGTGCCGGACAGGATGGCGCCGTCCACCGTACCCGGCCAGAAGATCAGGTAGCCCCGGGCCACGAAGGAGCCCATGGAGTGGCCCATGAGGAAATAGGGCAGGTCGGGATAGACCTCCTTGGCCCGCAGAAACAGGGCGTGGGTGTCCTTCAGCACATGCCGCCAGCCGTCCTTGTCGGCAAACCAGCCGTATTCTGTGGCGTCCCTGGCCGTGCCGCCGTGGCCCAGGTGGTCGTGACCCACCACCGCGAAGCCGTGCTCCGCCAGGAACCGGGCGAAGTGGTCGTACCGGCCCATGTGCTCCGAAATGCCGTGGACCAGCTGCACCACGCCGCGAGGCGTATCCTCCGGCCGCCACCACACGGCGGATACATCGTGGACACCGTCGCTGGAAGGGAAGGTGAAAACCTCTTTGGAAACCATGGAAATGCGCCTCCGTCTGTGGTAAAATAACTGAGATATATGGTTAGTGTATCATGTCCGTCAATAGAAAGGAAGATCACTATGAACGCTGTTGACCGATTTTTAAAGTATGTCACGTATGACACCCAGTCTGACGAGCATAGCGATACCACCCCTTCCACGGAAAAGCAGAAGGTTCTGGGCGCGGCTCTGGCGGAGGAGCTGAATCAGCTGGGTCTGTATAACGCCCATATGGACGAGTATGGCTATGTGTATGGCTGGCTGCCCGCTTCCGCCGGCTGCGAGGGCGTGCCCTGTGTGGGTCTGATCGCCCATATGGATACCGCGCCTTCCGCCCCCGGCGCCGGTGTAACGCCCCGGATCGTCCGGTATGAGGGGGGCGACCTGGTCCTCAACGAGGAGAAAAACATCGTGATGAAGGCCGCCGATTTTGAGAGCCTGGCCAAATATGTGGGTCAGGAGCTCATTGTCACCGACGGCACCACCCTGCTGGGCGCCGACGACAAGGCCGGCGTGGCGGAGATCGTGTCTGCCCTGGACCACCTCATTGCCCACCCGGAGATCCCCCACGGCCGCATCGCCGTCTGCTTTACCCCCGACGAGGAGGTGGGCAGCGGCGCCGACCACTTCGACGTGCCCGGCTTCGGCGCGGCGGTGGCCTACACCGTGGACGGCGGCGAGCTGGGTGAGCTGGAGTATGAGAACTTCAACGCCGCCAGTGCCGAGGTGGTCATCCGCGGTGTGAACATCCATCCTGGCTCCGCCAAGAACAAGATGAAAAACGCCCTGCTCATCGGCATGGAATTTGCCGGCATGCTGCCTCCCGCCGAAACGCCCGCCCACACCGAGGGCTATGAGGGCTTCTACCACCTGTGTGAGATGCACGGCGACGAGACCGAGGCAACCCTGTCCTATATCATCCGGGACCATGACATGACCAAATTCCTGGCCCGCAAGGCCTGCATGGGCCGGGTGAGCGACTACCTGAACGCCAAGTACGGCGCGGGCACCGTGGAGCTGACCCTGAAGGACAGCTACTATAACATGCGGGAGAAGATCGAGCCCCACATGTATCTCATCCACCGGGCCCGGGCGGCCATGGAGGCCGCCGGCATCACGCCGGTGGAGGTGCCCATCCGGGGCGGCACCGACGGCGCACGGCTCAGCTTCATGGGCCTGCCCTGTCCCAACCTGTGCACCGGCGGCGTGAACTTCCACGGCGTCCACGAGTATATCCCGGTGGAGGCGCTGGTGAAGATGACCCAGGTGCTGGTGAACCTGGTGCGCAATCAGTAAGAAAAGCAGAAGCGGGGGGGGGGGGGGGGGGGGGGGGGGGGGGGGGGGGGGGGGG
>NZ_JBQHUF010000003.1:0-271798 GCF_052065355.1 Flavonifractor sp. HCP28S3_F3 | reverse complement strand
CAGCACCGACAACGATGTTGCAGGAATCAAAAACTGGTTCAATGAGTTTTTTGCCAAGGATACCAGCCGCAAAATCCGTGCGGTACAGAAGGCCAAGGGCGAGCAGGGCATCCCGCTGACAACCAATGTTCCCTTTGGCTACCGCAAAGACCCGGAGGATCGAACAAAGTGGGTCGTGGACGAGGCAACCGCTCCTGTGGTCAAGCGCATCTTCAAGCTGTGTATGGAAGGACGGGGGCCGATGCAGATCGCCAAACTCTTGCAGGCGGAACGGGTGCTCAACCCTACCGCCTATAAGCGGAGAGATGGCATTAAGACCCCAAGCCCTGAAACCGCTGATCCATACCACTGGAACCCCAATACCGTTGTTCATATTCTGGAACGGCGGGAATACACCGGCTGTACGGTTAATTTCAAGACCTACACCAACTCCATCTGGGACAAGAAGCAGCGGGAAACGCCCATTGAGAAGCAGGCGGTATTCTACAACACCCATCCGGCTATCATTGAGCAGGAAGTCTTTGACAAGGTGCAGGAAATCCGCAAGCAGCGCCACCGAAGGACAAAAACAGGAAAAAGCAGCCTGTTCTCCGGCGTGGTTTACTGTGCTGATTGCGGGGCAAAAATGCGCTACTGCACCACCAACTACTTTGAGAAGCGGCAAGACCATTTTGTATGCGCCAGCTACCGCAGCAACACGGGAACCTGTTCAGCCCATTTCATCCGGGCAGTTGTACTGGAAGAATTGGTCTGGATGCACATGAAAACAGTAATCTCCTATGTAACCCGGCATGAATCCCATTTTCGGACAGTTATGGAGCATAGACTCCGGCTGTCCAGTGAAGAAGCTGTCCGGGGATACAAGAAGCGTCTGGCGCAGGCAGAACGCCGTCTTGGGGAACTTGACCGGCTGTTTATCCGTATCTATGAGGATAATGTGGCCGGGAAACTTTCTGATGAACGGTTTGCACTGATGAGCAAGACCTATGAGGACGAGCAGGCGCAGCTTAAAGTGGAAATCCAGACCTTGCAGCAGGAAATCGAAGTACAGGAACGACAGATTGAAAATTTGGAGCAGTTCATCCAGCGGGTACACAAATACGAGGATTTGCAGGAAATGACCCCTTACGCCTTGCGGGAGCTTGTCAAAGGAATCTACATCGAAGCGCCTGACAAGAGCAGTGGGAAGCGCAGACAGGGTATCCGAATCTCCTATGACCTTGTGGGCTTTATCCCCGTGGACGAACTGATGAAACAGGAAACGGCATGACCGAAGCCATGCCGTTCCTGCAAAAAGCAATATTACTTTCTTATGACCCCCGCCCATTCGTGCCGGGGGACTTTTTCTGTCTGATTATTCCGCTACTACAACGCGGACCTTGCCGCCCGCCTCAGGGGAGCGGTCATAGTATACCGTCAGGTTATTGGAGAAAGCCAGTGCCAGTTTCAGGGCCTCCTTACTTCCATCCTCACCTTCGGCTTTGTACCACTCACCGCTTGCCTTATTGTAGCACTCTACGTTATCCGCCACGGGAATGATCAGAGAATTTGTGGTAAGGGTCATATTGTCCAGATCAAATTGTGCGCGGCCCACACCCTTTACCGACTGGAGCGGCATAAACGCCGCCAGTTTGCTCTGGCCACCCAGCTTATCCATAGAGAGGGCCACACCGCCCATAACGCCGGTCTTGATCCCGTCCATGTAATAGGTCGTAAATTCCTGCGATCCACTGCTGTTGGTGACTTTAACGGTATCGTAAGTCACGTCTCCGTCCGGATCGGCCCGCTTATAATAGATCTCACCATAGATATAGCGGTCGCCGGTGACATCATTGATCACCACTTTGTCCGCACGGCCAGCCCAATCGTAACCCACATAGGGGATTTTAGAGGCCGGTATGGTGTTCACAGAGATATCGCTGCGCTGGATTTCCACCAGAGCACCGTTCCCCACCTGTTCAAAGAACCGTGCACTGGGAGAAAGCTCTTTTGTTCCCATCTTTCCGGTCTCCATATTCAGAGCGGCAGGTGCGCCGTTGCCAGTGACCTTGCTCAGGGAGAGGTAGCCTTTCTTGTAGGAGGATACCGTCACCAGCCGGCCATTGAGCTGCTGGGCGGCAGACTCGCTCATTGTGGTGCTGCCGGTAAGGGTAAGCAATCCGTCCAGCAGTTCGATACTGACGCTGTCTTTGGACTCGACCTGAGCCACACCGATTGCATTAGACTGGGCCACACTGGGAGATACGGCGCCCGCCACCTGACCCGTGGTGGTAAGGAGGAGCGTAACCTTGTCGCCCACCTTAAAGACAGACAGGTCTTCCACCGCACTGGGCAGCACATTCAGGGTAACTCCCATGATTTTAATGGTGGAAGGTGCGGCAGTGTTGGGATAGGCATCCTCGTACAGACCGCTGAGCTTCAGATCAGATACAAACAGGGTGTTGGAAGTCTTGTCATAGGTACCCACATCGTACTGCCGGATATCGCTCACCTGGGCGGGAGCACCATTTTTGTAGATAGTGGGGGACTTTCCACCGGTAATCACACTAAAGGGATTGCTGGTGCCGGTGGGCTTATTCTTGACCACCATTACATTGTCGTCGCTAGCGTCGGCCTTTCCGGAAGGTATATAGATGTAGTCCAGCTTGCCCGAACCGTTAAAGGCCAGCACCAGGGAGGTTCCGGTGCGCAAGCCGGTCCACTCCTTCTCGTAGGTCGTAGACTCAGGCTTATCACTGCGGTACACCGGAGTGGTCAGCGTAACGGAGATCTTGTCTCCGCCAACCACAGGGATGGCATTGGCCTCCGGACTGCCCATCACGGTAACACTGCGGAAGGTAGCGCTCTCCTCCGGGAGGATCGCCAGCAGTTTTTTGTTCTTATCCAGCACGATCTGGCCTCTGGTGCCGCACAGTTCGTTGCTGAAGGCTGCCCGATCGGTCTTGTAGGTACCAGAGGTGGTAAGTACGGAGCCGGTGGTACCATCTTCCGCAGTGGCGTCGGTGGACAACACGATCACGTTGTCCTCCAGGCTGCCGCCCAGGCTGGTCAGATAGGGGCTGTCGCTGTCCTTGGGGTTGGTAAACAGCAGGTTGTAGAACAGAATAGCAGCCTGCCCTCTGGTAAGGGTAGAAGCGCCGGAAATGCTCAGCCCGTCGGCCAGGCCGGAGGACCCGGCCAGACCCACATAGCCGTCATACCAGTTGGAACCGGAAGCTACATCCTGATCGCCGTAGCCCAGTACCCGCATAAGCATGGTGACCGCCTCACCGTAGGTGATAGCCCGGTTAGGCTGGAAGCTGCCATCACCCACGCCCATGATGAGCCGGGTACCGGCAGGCGCATTCTCACCGCTTCCGCCGCCGATAGTGATGGAGGCAGCCAGGTTCACATACCCTCTGGCCCAGTGCTCCGGCCCCACATCGGTAAAAATGGTGCGGTTGCGCTGAGCAGGCTCCTCGCTGCCCCGTCCCAGGATCTCCACCGCCATTTTGCAGAATTCCGCACGGGTGAGGGTTCCGTTGGGGTTAAAAGTGGAGCCGCCGGTACCATCTACCACACCCAGCACCCGCAGGGTCTCCGCAGCGTTGGCGGTGGCGGAGTCCTTGATGTCGGTAAAGCCGGGGTTCCCTGCGGCAGTTGCAGGAGCCAAGGTAACCAGCCCTGCCAGCATGACGGCGGCCAGCAGGCCGGAAATGAATCGTTTCACTCTCATAGTCTCTCTCCTTTATTCCGCCCGCAGGGCGTCCACCGGCTGGAGGCCGGAAGCTTTGATGGCGGGGTAGAGTCCAAAGCCGATACCCAGGGCCACCGAGATCAGGAAAGCTCCCACGGTAATGCCTGGACTTGGCAATAGAATTAGGTCAAAGGATGCCTTCCCCACGATCAGGGTGCCGATGTATCCCACCGCGATACCGAAGAGTCCGCCGATACCGCAGATCATACAGGCCTCAATGAGGAACTGTGCAATGATGCTCTTGCGTTCGGCACCGATAGCCTTGCGGATACCGATCTCCCGGGTCCGTTCGGTAACGGTGACCAGCATGATGTTCATGATACCGATGCCGCCCACCGCCAGGGAGATTGCGGCAATGCCGCCCAAGAAGCGCTGCTGCATCTTGATCTGCTCATTGCCTTCCTCCTGCCACTGGTTGGGGGTACGCACATCATAGTAACCCGATCCCTCCGGGATCAGCCCCTTGAGAAATCCCTTGAGCATGGTGATGGCCTTGGTGGTGGACCGGGCATCCCTGGCCTTGCCCACGAAAGTGTCCATCTGGGTGGAGCTGTTGAGCACCCGGTTCATGGTATAGGGCAGGACGATATAGCGGTCCATGCCGGTCATGTTGTTGGGGTCCTTCTCCTGATAGACGCCGATGACCTCAAAGGGCACGCCGTTGATGGTAATGCTCTTCCCCACTGGGTCCACATAGTTGAACAGAGAAGTGGCGATCTTGGAACCCAGTACGCACACCTGGTTGTAGTTTTCCACATCCAGATAGGAAATGTCTCTGCCTTTGGCCAAGGTAAAGTTGTTGCAGAGGGAAAAGGCTTGGTTTCCCATTACCACCTGGGGACTCTCCTCCCAGCTGGAGTTGTAGTTGTCCAGCGTCTTGGCACCATACTTGATGACGGTCTGATTATACATCTGTACCACCGGAGTCACACCCAGCATGTACTCATCCATCTCCAGGCAGTAGTCGTATAGCTTGTCGGATACACCCTTGCTGTCCCAGCTGCTGGCCTGGATGTTGATGACGTTGTTGCCCAGGCTTTCATAGTAGGCCCGCATTTGCTGGTTCTGGCCCTCAGCATAGGACACCAGGATAATGACCGCCGCCAGGCCGATGATGACGCCCAGCATGGTAAGGGCCGAGCGGGCCTTTTTGGCCGCGATGGATTTGATAGCGATCTTGAAGGCCTGTGTCAGATTCATGAAAAGGCCCCCTCTCTGTCACCGTCATACAGTATGTGTCCGTCGGAGATACGGACCACCCGCTCGGCGGTGGCGGCAATGCCGTTGTCGTGGGTAATCAGGATAATGGTGGTGCCCTCCTGATGGAGGCCGTGGAGGATCTCCAGCACATGTTTGCCGGTCTTGGAGTCCAAAGCACCGGTAGGCTCGTCGGCCATGATAATGGGCGGCTGGGTGGCAATGGCCCGTGCAATGGCCACCCGCTGCTGCTGGCCGCCGGACATCTCGGTGGGCTTATGCTCCGCCCGGTCGGCCAGACCCACCCGTTCCAGGGCAGCCTCCACTCGATCTGCCCGCTTGGACGCCGGCACTCCCTGATAAATCAGAGGAAGCTCCACATTCTCCCATGCGTTGAGGGCGGGGATCAGGTTAAACCCCTGGAAGATGAAGCCGATCTGCTTGTTGCGGATATGGGCCAGCTGGCGGTCGCTGAGTTCTGTGACGTCCACTCCGTCCAAATGGTAGTCCCCGTAGGTGGGGATGTCCAGGCAGCCCAGAATGTTCATCAGGGTGGACTTGCCGGAGCCGGACTGGCCGATGATAGCCACGAACTCTCCCCTGTCGATGGTCAGGGAGACGCCGTCCAGGGCCCGCACCTCGCTTTCCTCCCCCTCATGATAGATCTTAAAGAGGTTCTTTACATCAATGAGCATAGCATCAACTCCAACTGTCGGCGCTCTGGGTCTCCCGTCCGATGTAGACCGTGTCGCCCACATTCAGGCCACGCTTAATCTCCACTCGGGTGGTGTCGGCCAGACCCACCTCCACCGGCACGGCCCAGAAGCCCTCGGGGCACTCCCAGGCGGGGTCAGGCTCCAGGATGGCGTTGACGGGAGGCTTGTCAGCCTTCACAAATACGATGGTACCGGTGCTCTCGTCACCAGCTCCGCCCATGGAACCGCCCATGGAGCCGCCGCCGTCCACGATCACGCCGCCGCCGACAGCCACCGACATCAGAGGCTTTGCAAAGGCGCCGCCGGAAGTGCGCTGAGGCACCACCACGCTGCCGTCGCTCACCATCATGTCGCCGCCCTCCGCAGGCAGCATCTCACCATCGATCATACCGTCTTCGGGCAGCATTTCACCGTCGGTCATACCGTCCTCGGGCAGCATCTCACCGTCAGTCATGCCGTCGCCGCCCTCCGGGGGAGCCGCATCCAGCGTATCAGGCAGGGTGACGTTAGCAAAGCTGACGTACATAACAGCGGCAATGGGTACAGTCATACAGTTGTCAGACTGGCTGGCCACAAAGGAATAGCTGACATAAGTACCAGGGATCATGGAGCCGTCGAAGTTATCCACCGTGACCACCGCGGGCACGGAAGCCACACCATTCTCGCCGGAAGCGGTCATGGAGACGCTCTCTACAATACCCATGTAGGGGGTACCGTACTGGTCGATATTGACCATCATACCAGCCTTAACATAACGGGCGTTGCGCTCATCCACATTGATCTCCACCACCATCTGGGTGGTGTCGGCGATACTGATGCCCTGTCCGCTCTGGACCTCCATACCCTCCTGCAGGCTGCAGGAGAGGACGGTACCCGAGATGGGAGAGACTGCGTTGTACTTGGCCAGTTCGTCGTTGGCCTCCTTCAGCTTCTCCTGGGCGGACTTCAGGGCCTCCTCCTTGGTGGAGATCTCCTCGTCGGTGTTCTTGGCGCCCAGCTTGACCATGACCTGGCCGGCCTTCACATCGGCGTAATCCAGCAGATTGAACTGCTCCACCGGGCCGGAGGCCTTGGCCTTCACCACGGTGGTCTCATAGAATTCCAGCTTGCCGTTCTGATAGGCATAGATGGGAGTGCCGTCGGCGGCGGTGAGGCCGGCAGAAGCCTCCATTCCCTCCGTCAGGGTGCCGGGATTGTCCAGCACGAAGACCACCTCAAAGTGGGTGGCACCTTCAGGGGAGACAAAGCGCACCTTGTTGATCTTCTCCACCGTACCGGTGCGGGAATCCATAATGGCAGGGATGGAGATCTGGGCCGTCTGTCCCAGCTTGATCTCACCCTCATAGGCGTAGCTGTAATAGAGGGAAAGCCGCAGCTTGGTGTCGTTAACGATGGTAGCAATGGTGTCACCCTCGTTAACCGTATCCCCCACCTTCAGGTCAGCCACTTCCCGCAGATTTCCGCTGTGGGGAGCCTTGACGGTGAGCTCGGCGATCTTATCATATACCGCCTGCAGGTCCTTCTGGGCGTTGTCCACCGATTCCTGAGCGGCGGTGACGGCCTCCCGGGCCGTGGTGTCGTCCATTTTGTAGAGCTGCTGGCCCTCCGTGACCTGATCGCCTTCCTGAACATAGAGCTCCAGGATGGTACCGCTGCCGGGGGTCACACTGGCAGAATTCCGGGCTTTGGTCATACCGGAACCCTCCACCATGGACTGGATGGAACCCAGCTGGACAGTATCCGTCATGATCTCACCCAGGTCCTCCGTCTCCCGGAACACAAAATACCACAGGATCACAGCTACCGCGATTACCACGGCAGCTGTCACCAGGATTCCTGCGATCATCTTTCCTTTTCCGCGGCGCTTCTTTTTCGGTCCTTTCGGGGCCGCCGGTACAACGCCGCCGGTCTGGACGGCCTGCTCTATCACGGGCGTCTGCTGTTGGCTCATTTCCGTATCCTCCTTATTTGCATTACGCTCCACACAGATTCTACCACAGCGTGGGCTGGTTAGAATTACAAAGCAATGACAAGTTCTTAAGGAAACCTTAAATTTTCCGCCCGTTATTTAGACGCGTGGCTTTATAAAAAGTTTCCAGTCCCGTCCATAAACTTTTCCGCCCGAAACGACAAAAACGACCCCCGCCGTATCCTGCGATACGGCGGGGGCCGTTTTCTTAGTTCCGTTGTAAAAGGCGGCGATATTACCCCTTCAGGCTCTCCGCCCAGGCGGCGTACTTGGTCACCTTCTCGTCGGCCTCGGCCTTGGATGCGCCATTAGCCAGGATATACACCTTGACCTTGGGCTCGGTACCGGAGGGGCGAACGATGAGGCTGGTGCCGTCGGCCATCTCATAGCGCAGCACGTTGGAGCCGGAGAGCTCCATAGTGCTCTTGCTGCCGTCGGCCACATTGACCACGCTGCCGTCCTTGTAGTCCTTCTGCTGGGCCACTGCCACACCGGCGATCTCCACCGGGGGCTTCTCCCGCAGACCGGCCATCAGATCAGCCATCTTCTTCAGGCCGTCCAGACCGGGCATCACCAGGTTCAGCGTCTTCTCAGCGTAGAAGCCGTACTTCTCGTAGCACTTCTGCAGGGCGTCGTACAGGGTCATACCCTGCCCGGCGTACCAGGCCGCCATCTCGGTCAGGGCCAGAGCGGCGGTTACGGCATCCTTGTCCCGGACATAGTCGCCCAGCATGTAGCCGTAGCTTTCCTCGTAGGCAAAGATGACCTTGCCCTCACCGGCATTCTCCAGCTTGTCTTTCTTCTCAGCCAGGAACTTGAAGCCGGTAAAGGTGTCATAGCAGGCCAGGCCGTTGGTCTCGGCCACCTTCCGGGCCATCTCGGTGGTGACGATGGTCTTCAGGGCCACGGGCTTTTCAGGCATCTTGCCGGTGCGCTTCTTGGCGCCGATCAGGTAGTCCAGCAGCAGTACGCCGGTCTGGTTGCCGGAAATAGTGATGTACTCGCCCTGATCGTTGCGGACCATGATGCCCACCCGGTCGGCGTCGGGGTCGGAGCCCAGGATGAAGTCGGCGCCTTCCTTTTTGGCCAGATCCACTGCCAGGTAGAAACCCTCGGGGTTTTCCGGGTTGGGAGAGACCACGGTGGGGAAGTTGCCGTCGATGACCATCTGCTCAGGCACACAGATCACATGCTTCATACCCAGACGCTTGAGCGCCTCGGGGATCAGCTTGTAGCCGGTACCATGGAAGGGGGTGTACACCATCTTGAAGGTGTCGGCCACCTTTTCCACAGCGGCCTTGTCATTGACCTGACCCATGACGTTCTCCAGGAACTTCTCATCGGTCTCCGCTCCCATCAGGGTGATGAGACCGGCCTTCACCGCCTCGTCATAGTCCATCCGCTTGATGGAATCGAAGAGGTCCAGCTCCTCCATCTTCTGGGCGATGGCGGAAGCATGGTGGGGGGGCAGCTGGGCGCCGTCCTGCCAGTAAACCTTGTAGCCGTTGTACTCCTTAGGGTTGTGGCTGGCGGTGACATTCACGCCGGCGATGCAGTGATACTCCCGCACGGCGAAGGACACCTCAGGGGTGGGACGCAGGGACTCGAACAGGCGCACCTTGATCCCGTTGCCCGCCATAACGCAGGCGGTCTCTTTAGCGAAAGCATCGGAGTTGTTGCGGCAATCGAAGCACACCGCCACACCCCGCTCCATGGCCTCGGGACCCTCGGCCTTGATGACCTCGGCGAAAGCCTGGGTGGCATGCCGGATCACGTGAATGTTCATCTGATGCAGACCCACGCACATGGTGCCCCGCAGGCCGGCAGTACCGAACTCCAGGGGGGCAAAGAAGCGGCTCTCGATCTCCTTCTCGTCGCCAGCGATGGCGCGGAGCTCGTCCTTTTCCGCTTCGCTGAGGGCGGGGCTGTTGAGCCATTTTTCATATACGTCACGATAGGACATGGGAATTACCTCCAATACCTCAATTTCACAGGTCAGCGCATTGCTGCTTTGGTCATTATACCATAAAACGCTCCGCATATCTACCCTGTCCTCCGGCATTTCGCAGGATAATATGCAAATTTTTTCCTGTTCTTTACTTGTGGTACCCGGAGCCCTCCTGGATCTTGAAACAGCGGTAGACCTGCTCCAGCAGCATGACCCTTGCCAGGTGATGGGGGAATGTCATGGGGGACATGGACAGCTTCAGCTGAGCTATATCTTTGAGGGAGGGATGCATACCGTAAGAGGAGCCGATGAGAAAGACCAGATTGCTGGCCCCGCCTGCCGACCACTGCTCCAGCTTTGCCGCCAGCTTCTCGCTGGAGAGGAGGGTCCCCTCCACGCACAGGGCGATGACCGCCGCTCCTTTGGGGATCTTCCCCCGGACAGCCTGGGCTTCTTTTTCCAGCGCGGCATCGATCTGGGCTCGGGAAGGGTCAGCGGGCAGCCGCTCCTCCGGCAGCTCGGTGAGCTGAAGCTTACAGTAGGCGCCCAGCCGTTTTACATATTCTGCCACTGCATCAGCATAGAATTTTTCCTTCAGCTTGCCCACACAGATGATATGTACACCGATTCCCTTCATATGCAATACCGCTCCCCGATCTCTGCCCGGGGTGCCACCGTCAAGGTCACGTCCCGGCCAATTTGAGCGCCCCGCCGCTCCAAAGTGGAGCGTACCACGTCATATGCTCGCTGAGGGGTGTTGTTTTCCTGGGAAAGATGGGCCAGCACCACAGTACGGGCGCCTCCCTCCACCGCCTGCCACACCAGCTCGGCTCCCGCCTCGTTGGACAGGTGGCCGTGGTCCCCTAGAATACGGCTTTTTAGGAAGTAAGGGTAGGGCCCGGACTGGAGCCACTCCACATCGTGATTGGCCTCCGCTACCAGCAGCTCCGCGCCCCGGATACCGCCGGCGACCGCCTCAGTCACATGGCCCAGGTCGGTAACCACCGCCGCCTTCTTCCCTCCGGCGCTCAGGGCGTAGCCGTTGCTCTCCGCGGCGTCGTGGGGGGTGGGAAAGGTCTCCACGCCGATACTCCCCAGGGAAAAGCTCTCTCCCGGCGTAAAGGTGTGGAGCAGGTCCTCCAGGAAGGGGATGCGGTAGCACAGCTGCCGTCCGGTGCCCCGGCTGGCGTATACCGGCACTGCCAACTGCTTGGTCATAGTGGCCAGCCCGGCGATGTGATCGGTGTGCTCATGGGTAACCAGTACACCAGCCAGCCCCTTGGGATCTATCCCCAGGCTCTTCAGGGCAGTGGTGATCCGCCGGCAGGAAATGCCCGCGTCCACCAGAATGTGGGTGGCCCCGTCGCTCACCAGCAGGCAATTGCCGCTGGAGCCGCTGGCCAGGGTACAAACTTCCAGCACAAAATCGCTCCTTCTCATAAAAAACAGGCGGGGGTCCTCCCCCGCCTGGATGACGGTCTGTTTCTCGCTCAGCCTACCTGGCTCTGCTTCTCCTCATCGGGGGTAACTACCACCCGGATATCCGCCCCCACGCCGGAGAGCTTGCGGACGATATCTTCATAGCCCCGCTCGATGTGGTGGATGCAGCCGATCTCCGTAGTCCCCTGAGCAGCCAGTCCGGCGATAACCATGGCTGCCCCGGCCCGCAGATCGCAGGCCTGGATACGGGCGCCGGTCAGATGATCCACGCCCTCGATGACGGCGATCTTTCCGTCCACCTGGATCTGGGCACCCATCCGCCGGAACTCGTCCACATAGCGGTAGCGGTTGTCCCACACACCCTCCGTAAGCACACTGGTGCCCTCTGCCAGGCAAAGCACAGCGGCGATCTGGGGCTGCATATCGGTGGGGAATCCGGGATAGGGCAGGGTTTTGACATTGGTACGGGTCAGGTTCCCGGTACGACGAACCAGAACAGCGTCATCCCGCTCCTCCACCGTCACGCCCATTTCCAGCAGCTTGGCGGTAATGCACTCCAGGTGCTTGGGAATGACATTTTTGATGAGGACTTCGCCGCCGGCGGCGGCCACGGCAGCCATATAGGTACCCGCCTCGATCTGATCGGGAATGATGGAATAGGTACCGCCGGAGAGGCGGTCCACACCCCGGATCTTGATGACGTCGGTACCGGCGCCCATAATGTCTGCGCCCATGGAGTTGAGGAAGTTCGCCAGGTCCACGATGTGGGGCTCCTTGGCCGCATTCTCAATGACGGTCATACCCTCAGCCAGCACAGCGGCCAGCATGATATTCATGGTAGCGCCTACAGACACGATATCCAGGTATACATGGGTGCCCTGCATCCGGCCCTTTTCGGCCTTGGCGTGGATAAATCCGCCCCGGACGTCCACCTCAGCTCCCATGGCCACAAAGCCCTTGATATGCTGATCGATGGGCCGTCCGCCGAAGTCGCAGCCACCCGGCGGGGGTACTTCAGCAGAGCCAAAGCGGCCCAGCAGAGCGCCGATCAGGTAATAGGAAGCCCGAATCTTTCGAGCCAGTTCCTCCGGTACCCGGGCATTGCGGATATGGGAACAGTCCACATCCACCGTGGTACGGTTGACCGTGCGCACATCGGCGCCCAGTTCCTGGAGGATGTTCAGAATCAGCGTCACATCGCTGATCTGGGGAATATTTTCAATGCGGCAGCTCCCGTCCACCAGCAGGGCGGCGGGAATGATAGCGACAGCGGCGTTTTTCGCGCCGCTGATATCGATCTCACCAAACAGCGGTTTTCCGCCGTGAATCACATATTTTGTCAAAGCAGCAACCCTCTATTCCTTCCGCCGGAAGGGCTTTGTACCTTCCAGGGTATCCAAGGACCGCAAATGGCGGTCCGGTAAACACAAAACAGACAGCACTGAATGATTCAGTGCGCTCCTTCACACGTACATTATAGCATAGTTCTGCCTAAAATAAAAGAAAATTTCTTTCGCCTTTTCTTTCTGTTCTCCACCAACATCTTTTCCGATTTTTGTTTGTTTTATACACAGCAAGCGGGCGCGGAGACTCATGGGCCTCCGCGCCCGCCGTTCTGCCATTACTGCAGCAGGAGGCGGCACAGGCTGTCCCGGTCCATACCCTTGAAATACCGACCAGGCTCCACGCCGTTCAGCCGCTCCGTCAGGGCGTTCTCTTCCAGGGCGCAGCCAAGCAGCAGCTCCGCCAGTTTTTCCGGCTCCTCCATGCTGAAGTAGTCGCCGTAAAAGTGCAGGGTCTTCAGTGTTCCCTGCTCCACGTCCATGTGCACCTCCAGCTGTCCGCATCCCTCGATCCGACGCTTTTTGACAATCTGGCAGGCCGGTGAGGCGCCAAAGTTCCAGTCCCAGGTGCTGTACAGCGTCGCCCGCAGGTGCTCCACCTGAGCCTTCTGTTCTGCAGTCAGCTCCAGCTGCTTCATAGGGTACATCTTCCACAGTGCGTTCCGCAGCCGCTCCAGAAATGCCTCCGTAGGGAAGTCCTCTTTCACGTAGGGCCGCACATTGGTAACCCGGCTGCGCACCGACTGCAGTCCTTTGGAGGTGATCTTGTCCTCCGGCACCTTCAGCGCCTGCCCCACTACGCTCAAATCAGAGTCGTACAGGATGGTGCCGTGGTGCATCACCCGCCCGTGCTTGACATACTGGGAGTTGCCTGAAAACTTTCTCCCGTCGATGGTCATATCGTTGCGTCCGCTGATCTCAGTGGTCACACCCAGCTCAGCCAGGGCAGCAGCTACCGGCCTGCAGAAGGAAGAAAAGTCCATCTCCCCGCCCTCATGGGGCGCAATAAAGGTAAAATTCACATTGCCCATGTCGTGGTACACTGCACCGCCGCCGGAGAGGCGGCGGGCCACCCGGACGTCGTGCTCCCGCACATAGGCCATATTGACCTCCTGCAGGGTGTTTTGATGCTTGCCCACCACAATGGTGTTGTCATTCTGCCACAGCATGCAGCAGGTCTCCAGCTGGCCCGGTCCGTCAAAGACCACCTGTTCCAGAGCCAGGTTGTAATAGGGATCCGTACTTGTGCTTTCCAGGTACAGCATGCCGTCTCACCCCAGTCTTTCCGTCCATTCGGCTTCCCGGAATCCCACAAGGACGAACCCGTCGCCCACCAGGATCGGCCGCTTGACCAGCATTCCGTCGGAGGCCAGCAGCTGGATCTGCTCATCCTCGCTCATACCGGGCAGCTTATCCTTCAGCTCCAGGGCCTTGTACTGCAAGCCGCTGGTGTTGAAAAACCGCTTCAGGGGCAGACCGCTGATCTGATGCCACTGCCGCAGCTCTTCTGCCGTAGGCCGCTGCAGCTTGATGTCCCGCCCCTCGGTCTGGATGCCTTTCTCTTCCAGCCAGGCCAGGGCCTTTTTACATGTGGTGCATTTGGGATAGCAGAGAGCCAGCATAAAAATCTCCTCTTTCTGTTTGATCTGTATTTACAGCATGGCGTAGAGCAGCTTGGCCACCTCGCCCCGGGTCAGCAGGCCAGTGGGTCTGATCTGGTCGTTGGAGCCGCTGACCACACCCTGTCCCACCAGGATCTCGGTATATTCCGCCGCCCAGTCGGGCACCTGACCGGCGTCGGTAAAGGCAGTCAGTTCTGCGGCGGCATAGCCCTTGGCCTGGGTCCGCCCCAGAAGGGTGATGGCCTCAGCGCGGGTGATGGTGGCGGTAGGATTGCACATCAGGCCGCTGGCACTCTCTGCGCCCTGAAGCAGGCCCAGGCTGTACATGGCCTTGATTTCATTGAGGGCCCAATCGGGGATCTTATCCTTGTCCGCAAAGGGCAGTTCCACCCCGCTGTACTGGGTCAGGTCCAGATCCATCCAGTGGGCCACCATAGCAAAGAACTCGGCCCGGGTGATATTCCGATCGGGCTGATACTGAGGCACATCGCCTCCGGTTCCCTGGGAGATCCCCTGGTCGTAGAGGAAGGTGGCATAGGGCTCAGCCCAGTGTCCCGTCATATCTCCAAAGGGTGAGGTCCGCTGGGCGGAGGGCTTGATATCCGCCGAGGCGCGGGCCAAATTTCCGCTGGCGTCGCTGACTGTAACGGTGACCCTGTGGTAGCCGCTGTCCGCAGCGGGCAGTGCAGCGCTCAGGGTTCCTGCGCTCTCATTCCAGGTAAAGGAGATATCTGCACCGTCGTAGGTCACCGACACATTGCTCTGAGGAATGGTTTTGTCCACATCGTCACTGACCGTAGCAGTGAGCTGGGTACCGCTGACCTTGACCGTAACAGAAGGTGCGGCAGTATCCACAATCTTTTCATTGGCAGTGACCATCTGATCCAGCCAAATTGTGCCGTTCTGCTTTCCTTCTGTGCCGCCGTAGATCACCGACAGCTCAGAGATAGAGGTGGCGCCATCCGGCAGCTGAGCCATCACATACTGCCAACCCGTAAAGTCCAGGGCGGTGAGCAGGATCTGGCTGGTGCTCTGACCGTTGACGGTGGCCATCAGGGTATTGCCTGACCCATCACCGTACACCCACATACCGATCCAGCTCTCACCGGAGGGGATGGGCAGGTTGGTGCTCAGGCCTGCCACACCGGTAGTACCCGCCTGATAGGTCAGCTTTAGGCTCTGCCTTCCGTTGTGGACATATTCCAGTCCGGTCTCCGCCTGAGCCGAAGCGGTGCTTGTATTGGTAAAGGCGCTGAGATTGCCTTCACAGTTCTCCAAAGTCTTGACATGGCCAGCCACGCTTACCGGGATGCTGACAGACTTTCCGCCTGCAGAAACCGTAAGAGTACCGCTGGCACTCTTGGCACCGGCTGTAAATACACCGTTTTGGTCTACGGTACCAGCCTCACCCTGTACCGACCAGGTAAAGCAGCTGTCCTGAGCGGTAAGTGCCAGTTTGCGATAAACGGCGGATGCCTTCAGATCCACCTGCTGACCGGGATTCAGGTTAAGGGATGTGACAGCCGCCCCTGTGCTCTCGTTGGTCAGGGAGATGGAATCCGGAGTCTTGACCGTGGTCAGGTACGCCGTACCGGAATAGGTGCCGTCGCTGGCAGTGACTTGTGAGAAACCACTCTCCGTCCCGGCGGTGTACATCCCAGTCTCACTGACCGTTCCGCCGCCGCTGGTCACCGACCAGCTCACCTGATTGCCAGTCGTGGTGTAATAGGAGGTATCCAGACCGGTGGCGGACAGCTGGACCTGAGCACCAGAGAGGAGCATCTGGTCACTGGGCGTCACATAATAACCGGCCAGCTGACCGGTGGGCTGGAGGGTGGTAGTGAGGAAAATCGCGGTGCTGTTGGACCGCTGGGCACCGTCGGAAGGTTTGTTCACCACCTGCATACCGTCTTTGTCAGGGTAGGTGACGCCGATGGTGGTGGAGCCGCCGCCGTCCATGCTGATAGCATCCACGCAGCCCAGTTCCACCAGCCGCTGGGCTACCTGTGTGAGGTTAGCGCCCACACTGTAGCCGGGCTGGCTGCCGTCCATGGCATAGAACACCAGGGTGCCGTCGGCCTTGATGCCGATGGCGGAACATGCGGTGCGGGAGGCGTCCAGCCCGGAGGCCACCTGTCCGTTGGTGACGATCTTGTATACGCCGCCCAGGGCCTCGGTGGCAGTGTTCCACCGCTCATCGGCAGAGGTCACAGAGAGGGTAACCTCCTCTCCCGGCTGAAGAGCCCGCAGAGCCGCCAAAATATTGGCGTCGTCGGAGGCGTTCATGGTAAGCACTGCCTTCCCTTCAGGGATGGCGATGGGGGCGGTGGATTCCAGTACCTGGTCCACCGTGTACCGCACCGTTTTGCCGATGGTGGGCGCCAGGGCGGAGGTGCCGGTACCATCGTCCACCGGGGTGAGCACCACGTCCACACCCGCCTGGGTGTTCTGGGTGGTGGATGCAAAATCGGAGGTGAGCAGGGTCAGCCCGCCTACGCCGTTCTTATTCACCTGCCGGACCTTGTTGATAGCGCCGGTGAGGGGATAGCTCTTTCCGCCAAAGGTCACCGTAGTGGTCAATCCGGTCTGTGCGATAAAGGCGCTTCCATCCTCCTGGAAGCCAATGGCCCAGGAGGTGCTGTAGTACGGAGTGGCCCGTACCACGCCGTCGGTGACCACCAGGCCGGTGGTGGCGCCGGTGGCCACCACGTACCAGTCGCCGTTGAGGCCGGATACCACCCGCTTGCCCTGGCTCTCCAGGGTCTGAGCCATGGAAGACAGAGTTGCCTTGGAAAGCACCTTATTTCCGTAAGCCACTGTGGGTTTTACATTTTCATTGGGCGTATAGCTGACGTAATACTCGGTCCGCAGGTCCGAATACGTATCACTCCAAAACACATTTTTTCCAATCGTCGTCCCCTGGGAGATCGGTACGCTGCTTTTATGTACGTCCCAACCCAGAGCAACTGAGGCGCTGGCCGCTGTTACTGTCATTACCAATGCCAGACCGAGGGCCGCGCCCCGCCGGATCATTTTCTTCATCGCGTTCCTCCTATGCCGTGTGTCAAAAGCTGTTATGCGCATTATGTTAACACAAAAGCCCCCGCTTGTAAACAAGCGGGGGCCATATACCCGGAAATCGACAAAACATCTTCTGCCGTATGCCGACCGGTCAGCGCTCCTGTTCCGGCTCCGGTCTGCCTTGCTTCAGACGGGGCAGGGTTTTCTCCAACGTGGCTTCTTCCTGGATGCTCAGCAGCTCACCGATGAGCTGGTTGGACACCAGGAATCCCTTAGGCGTCAGATTCCACCGCCGGTCGTGGCGCTCAGCCCATCCCCGGCGCTCATATTCCTCCAGCTTCTGCTCGATGGGGTCGAAGTTCATAAAGAACTCCCGTCGGTACTCCCATTCCTCAATGCCCCTGGTGGTGCGCAGCCGGAGCATCAGATACTCGCTGCCCCGCTCTCTCTGGGGGATGAGCTCGGACTCGTCAATGACCGCGCCGCCGCCCAGCACACCGGTAATATACCGCTCCAGGTCCCGGACAAAGGAGTACCGCCGCCCGCCGAAGTCGGAGTGGGCGCCCGGGCCGAAGCCGATATAGGGCCGCCCCATCCAGTATTTCAGGTTGTGCCTGGACTGGAATCCCGCCCGGGCAAAATTGGAGATCTCGTACTGCTTGTACCCGGCCTCTCCCAGCCGCTCCACCATCCATAGATACATGTCGGCCTGGTCATCATCGTCGGGCAGCTTCTCGCCCCGGACCACCCGATCGTCCAGCGGGGTGCCCGGCTCCACCTTCAGGCCATAGCAGCTCAGGTGCTCCGGCTCCAGGGCCAGCACCTGCTCCACTGTATCCTGCCAGCCCGCCATATCCTGGCCGGGCAGGCCGTAAATCAGGTCTAGACTCAGGTTCTTGAACTTAGCCGCCCGGATCGCCTTCACGGCCTCCTTCACCTGCTCAAAGTCGTGGGGCCGGTGGAGATTGCTCAGCTCGCAGGGGTGGGCGGACTGGACACCCAGGGAGATCCGGTTGGCCCCGGCCTTCCGCAGGGTCTGGAGCATTTTGAGATTCACGCTGTCCGGGTTGCACTCCACTGTGATCTCGGCGTCCTTGGCCAGATCGAACCGCTTGGCAATGGTGCGCAGCAGTTCCCGCAGCCGCTTCTCTCCAAAATAGCTGGGCGTGCCGCCGCCGAAATATACTGTATCCACCTGGCTGCCTTTGGTCAGGGGACCTGTCTCCTTCATGTGGGCGATCAGTGCCTTCAGGTAGTCGTCCATCCTGTCCTCTCGTCCGGCCAGGGAGTAAAAGTCGCAGTAGTCGCACTTACTGCGGCAGAAGGGGATATGGACATAAACGCCCAGTTTTTCCGCCATGGGAGCACCTCGATTCCGCTGGAGAGGGCCGCGGACGCGGCCCATATGGTTTAAGAGTTATTATACTACAAAACCCGCCGTTTGAAAAGCCGCACAGGCCGTGCTATACTGGAAAAAACGAGAAGGAGGGCGGATTTATGGAACAGCAGCCCCCTCGCCGCCTGGTGCTGACAGTCACGCCCGCCCAGTCCGGAGAGAAAATTGACACCTTGCTCCGCCGGGAGCTACATTTGTCCGGCACAGTGATCCGTCGGGTAAAGTGGCTGGAAAACGGCATTCTTCTGGATGGGGCCAGGGCCATTACCGGCCAGCGGGTAGCGGCGGGGCAAGAGCTCTCCGTCCTGATATCGGATCCCGACCCCAAGTGTGATATGATCCCGACTCCCGGCCCTCTGGATATCGTCTATGAGGACGCGGATATTCTGGTGCTCAATAAGGCTCCCGGCCTGTCCGTCCACCCGGGCCCCGGCCATTTTGACGATACGCTGTGCAACCATATCGCCTGGTACTACCGTCGAACCGGCCTTCTGGCGGATATCCACCTGGTCCACCGGCTGGACCGGGGCACGTCCGGCCTGATGGTAGTGGCCAAGCACTCCCATGCTCAGGAGCGGCTGAAGCTTCAGCTCCACACCCCCGCCTTCCGCCGGATCTACCTGGCAGTGTGCGACGGCGTACCCCAACCCAGCGAAGGGCTGGTGGATGCCCCCATCGGTCTTGTGCCCGGCTCTCTCATCGCCCGGCAGGTAGCCCAGGCGGGCCAGTGGGCCCGCACCAGGTATCAGGTACTGCGCACCGCTAACGGACGCAGCCTGGTAGAGCTGGAGCTGGACAGCGGCCGCACCCACCAGATCCGGGTCCATATGGCCCACCTGGGCTGTCCTCTCACCGGGGATTTTCTCTATGGTACAGAGGATCAGAGCCTCATCACCAGGCCCGCTCTCCACTCCGCCCAGCTTTTCCTGACCCATCCGGTCACCGGTGAATCTCTCCACTGGCAGCTTCCCCTGCCTGTGGATATGGCAGCCCTGTTGGACTGAGCTATACCCCCGTCAGATCAAAGGGCGGGATGTAGTCGGCCTGAGCGGCCTCCACGCCCTGGGCAAAACCCTTCAGTCCCAGGTCGGACATGTACCCCTCTGCCGCCCGGGCCTCAGAGGGGCGTACCCGCCGGTCGATCTCGGGAAATTCGGCAGCTCTTCCCCAGGGGATGTACTGGCTCATGAGGGAAAAGAGCACCTCTCCCGGCTCAAACTGCTCTCTCACCCAGTCCATCACCCGCTTGGCTTCGGCCAGCTTGCCGGGCAGCAGCAGGTGCCGGATAATGACGCCCCGCTTCAGCAGACCGTTTTCATCATACACGCAGGGTCCGGTTTGCCGGACCATCTCCAGAATCGCCGCCCGGGCAACCTCCGGGTAATCCTCCGCCCCGGAATACCGCTTTGCGTATTCCGGGGTGTGATATTTGTAGTCGGGCAGATAGATCTGCACCTTTCCATCCATAGCCCGAAGGGTCTCCACCCGCTCGTAGCCGCCGGAGTTCCACACCACTGGCACCGGCAGGGGCTCGTCCAACGCCTGCCGTACCACATGGGCGTAGTGGGTGGGGTTGACCAGGTTGATGTTGTGGGCGCCCTGTACGATAAGTGCAAAAAAGATCTCCCGCAGCCGGGAGACCGAAATGGCCTTTCCAAAATCCCGGTGGCTGATCTGCTCATTCTGGCAGAACACGCACCCCAGGGAACAGCCGGAGAAAAACACCGTGCCGGAGCCGTTTGTCCCTGAGACAGGCGGCTCTTCCCACTTGTGGAGGGCCGCCCGAGCCACCACCGGTGCCTCCGGCATCCGGCACAGGCCATGGCCCTCAGTTTCGGTACGCAATGCCCCGCACTGTCTGGGGCAGAGGTTACAGATCATGTTTGTCGTTCCTTTCCAGTTTCCGGATCCCGCACTCCCCTGGGGGGTACATCCAACAGGGGGGGCCGCCGGAGGCATGGCAATGCTAGTTCACCGTCCACACCTCTCTGCGCTGGGTGCGGCCCATGAGCCAATCCACGGACACGCCGTAGAAGTCGGCAATACGGAGCAGATTGTCAAACCCCGGCTTCTGTTCTCCCTTTTCAAAGCGCTGATATTGGCGAACTGTTATTTCCATTGCTTCCGCAGCCTGCTTTTGCGTCAATTTTTTCTCCGCCCTCAGCTGTGAAAGCCGTAATGCAAACTCCATACTTACTCCCCCTCTTGACACGACTAATTAGTCGCATTATAATAAACATGTCTAATAAGTCGTTTGGAGGTGTTCTAATGTCCCCTACCATGGAACTGCTCTACCACTACTTTGTAGGCCCGCCCGACCCCGGCCGGTGGCCGGAAGAGCTGCGGAACAATCCCGCCGCCGGTCATGGCATGTACTCCTTTGAACAAGGCCTGCGTCTTGGCCTTCTGCTGGTTGTGGAGTGTCTGACCCCCGACTTACTTAACGGGCCCTAAGTTGCCCTCTTTCCAGTGCTTACGGCACAGGCCAATATACTTATCATTGGCTCCCAGCACCACCTGCTCGCCCTCCTTGATGACCTTTCCGTTCTCGTCGAACCGGGCGTTGCACAGGGCCTTCTTACCGCACCAACAGATGGTCTTGACCTCCTCGATCACGTCGGCGGTAGCCAGCAGCTCCGCCGAACCTGGGAACAGATCTCCCCGGAAATCGGCACGCAGGCCATAGCAGATAACAGGGATATTCCAGTCATCCACCAGATCGGTGAGGTAGCGCACCTCGTCCCTGCTGAGGAACTGGGCCTCGTCCACGATGATGCAGGCGTAGGGCTTGAGCTGCTGGGGCGTCATAGCCATCAGGTCGGAAAAATAAACGCAGGGATGACTTAATCCCGCCCGGGAGGCCACGAACCGGGCTCCGTCCCGCTGGTCGATAGCGGGTTTGACCAGCAGGGCATCCTGTCCCCGCTCCTCGTAGTTGTAGCGCACCATCAGGGCGTTGGCCGTCTTGCTGGAGCCCATCACACCATATCGAAAATAGAGCTTTGCCATCCTTCTTCTCCTCCTAACCGTCCCTCCACCGCGCTCTGAAAGGCGCGGAATGCGTTGGGCACGGCGTATTCCCGTTCCAGGTCTGCCCGGCTGGCCCACACCCAGCCCTCCGGCAGTTTCTCCCCCTTGGCACCCACGATCACCGACCGCATCCGCCATTCAATGTGGGTAAAAATATGCTTCCCCACCGGGCCGTCGGTAAGGCTGACCGCCTCCACTGGGCAAGGCGCCGGGGCCAGCTCGTTGGGATACTCCCACAGTCCGGCCAGCAGGCCTTTTTTCTCCCGCCGACGCAGCGCCACCCGGTCCTGATAAAAAATGAGGAACACCGTCCGCTCCTCTATTCGCCGCTCCTTCTTGGCTGCCTTGACAGGCAGTTCTCCGGTGCGTTCCGTCCGGCAGGCCACACAGAAATCCCGCGCGGGGCATTGCTCACACAGCGGCGCCCCATTGGGCAGACAGACTGTAGCGCCTAGCTCCATCAGGGCCTGATTAAAGTCCCCCGGTGCCCGGACGGGCATGACCGCCCGCAGTGCTTCCCCCACAGCCGCCTTGGTCTGTGGCTTGGTGATATCCCGCTCGTCTCCGGTAATGCGGCTCACTACCCGCAGCACATTTCCGTCCACCGCCGGAACAGGGATGCCGAAGGCAATGGAGGCAATGGCCCCGGCGGTGTAGTCACCCACGCCGCAGAGCGCCCGGATCTCCTCGTACGTATCCGGGAATTTTCCCCCATGCTCGTCCATGATCTGTTTGGCGGCTTTTTGCAAATTCCTGGCCCGGTTGTAGTAGCCCAGACCCTGCCACAGCTTCATCAGCCTGTCTTCTTCCACAGCCGCCAGGTCGGCCACCGTCGGCAGTTCCTCCAGAAACCGGCGGTAGTAGTCCAGCACCGCCGCCACCCGGGTCTGCTGGAGCATGATCTCACTGATCCATACATGGTACGGCGTAGGGTCACTGCGCCAGGGCAGCACCCGTGCGTTTTCCTGGTACCATCGGATCAGCGGTACCGGCAGGCGGTCAAGGGGTCCCAAATACGATTCCTCCATCTCGGTTTTTATAGCAGAAGCTATTATATAATGCCTCCGCTGTTTTTTCAATGCGGGAAAATTTTCGACAGCGCTTGTGCTTTACCGCGTTATTCCGCTATAATAAAGGTAAAGTTTCAGTAAAATGCGGTCTCCGGGCCGCGGCAGGAGGGATCCGAATGGCCGCTCTTTCCACACTCCGGGGCTTTCCTTCGCTTTTTCGCAGCCGCCTGAAGGAAGCCCTTCCTACAATTTTGTTTTATGTGGTCCAGTTTGTGCTGGTTTCACTGATTTTCGGTCAGCGATATATTATCGTGGTGACCTGCTCTACCACTCTGTTCCAGATCCGCCGAAGGGCACACAATCTGCCCTCTGACTATGTGCGGCTGTTCCTGGTACCTCTGCTGATCTGCCTGCTCGCCTACGCTGCCACCCGAAATGTGGTGCTCTGCGTAGTGCTCAACCTGGCGGTCCCGGTATTTCTGGTATTCTGGAAGAGCAGCCAGTTCGCGCCCAAGGGTTACCTGGGCTTTGCCATGACCTTTGTGTTTATGGAGCTGCGCCCCCCTACACCGTCAGAATTCCGCACCCAGTTCCTAGCTGCGATTTTCTGTTTTGCCCTGCTGATCCCTGCGCTGGCACTGTATAACCGTCTGCTGCACCAAACGCCCGATCCCGCCAAGCAGATCGACACCGCTCTGGTACGTCTCTCCCAGCTGCTGGAGCTGCTTGCCAAGGACGGCAGCAACGCCGCTGTCCGTAAGGAGCTGTATGATACCGCTCAAAAATTCCATCGTCTGGGCTATGACCGGCGTCATCTGTTCCATCTTCCCGACAAACAGAAGCGATATTATCACCTCTTTGCCCTGCTGTTTCAGCGAGCCTCCTATCTGGTCACGGACGAGGCCGCCTGGCAGGAGGCCCGGGAGACCCCCGCTTTTCCTGAGGTAATGGATGCGCTGTCCGACCTGGTCCGCCGCCTGCATGAGGCGGACAGCTCGGCCGCGCTGGAGGCTCTGGCCGACGAGATCCAGCACAAGCTGGAGGAGAATTTTCTGCCCCAGGGCCGCCTGCGCATCTTCGCCCGCAGTGTGCTACATATGCTGCTGCTCCTGTGCCGGGAGCCGTTCTCTCCCACCCGTCCCTCCTTCCGCAGTCACTTCTGGCGGGACTGGTGGATGAATTTCCGCCAGCGGCTGTCTCCGGACAGCTTTGAGTTCCGCTTTGCCCTGCGCCTGGCGGTGGTGCTCACGGTAAGCTGCACCGTCAGCTTTCTCTGGGATTTTGAGCACACCTACTGGTTCCCGCTCCATGCCTTTCTGCTTCTCCAGCCCAGCTACGAGGAAAGCGCGCACCGCATGGTCACCCGCCCCATCGGCACCGCCATCGGCTGTCTGCTGGTCCACCTGGTCTATCCCTATCTCCCCGGCCTGCCCGGTATTTTTGTCTTCTCTCTGGTAATGATCGCTCTGATGTACTGCTGTACGCCGGGCACCTGGGTCCACCCCATTTTCTCCACCTCTTTTGCACTTACCATGGCCACTCTTACCGTGGAGGAGACCGAAGCTATCCAGCTGCGTCTGTTCTATCTGGCCATGGCGGTGGTGCTGGTTCTGCTCGTCAATCGTTTTCTGCTGCCCAGCCGGAAGGACCTGCAATTCCGCCGCAATCTCCGTTCCCTGTTCTACCTCCAGTCGGTGTACTGGGGCGTGGTGCAGCGCAGTCTGCGGGACCCGGTGGACCCTGCCCTGTACAGCGAATTGCTGTCTCAGTTCCATATGGTGTACCATGAGGCAGCCTCCTACATCGCCCAGCTTCCTCCGGATGAAGGGTCAGGCTACCGCACCATGCAGCTGACACTGTGGAACATGTTTTCCGAGCTGGAGCAGGTAGAATGCCTGATCCAAACCGGCGCCCTTTCTCCAGAGGAGTACGCGCCGCTGGAGGAGCTGGCCAGCCGGATCCGCACCCGCTTGATACCGCCTCAGCCCAGCCTGGCTGAGCTGACTGAGGAGAGCCTGCCTCAGGGCGATCTGCGGGGTATGCTGGAGCGTTATTTGCAAAATGCCCGCCTGCTTCTCACCTGTCTGCCTAAGGTATAAAAAACGGGACGCCGACGGCGTCCCGTTTTTTATACCTTCATCTGCTGCTTCAGCGCCTGAGCCAGCTGGTCAGGGCAGGAGGTGCTCTTGAACCCGCAGCGGATTCCGTCCAACCGCCGGATAACCTCCTCCACCGGCATTCCTTCCACCAGCCGGGCAATCCCCTGCAGGTTTCCATTGCACCCACCGGTAACCTTCAGACTGCGGACGATGCCGTCCTCAACCTCGATGTGCATACGCTGGGAGCAGACCCCTCTGGGCCGAAAGTCAATGCTTGTCATATCCTGTCCGCCTTTCTTTCCGTTCCGGCCTATCATAGCACATCCGAGACAGGATTGCAATTTCTTAAGTTTCTGTGCTATAATGATGATCGTATGGTGTTTCAGTACGGCCGTTTTCCGGGTGTCTCAGGAGGTGAGACCGTTGGCTCCCAGTACCAAGCTCGCTTTGGCGAACTCCTTGAAAAAGCTGCTGCAGAAAAAATTTCTGGATGATATCACTGTAAAAGAACTGGTAGAGGACTGTGATGTCAACCGTCAGACCTTTTACTATCACTTTCAGGACATATACGACCTGCTGCGCTGGTTCCTGGCCCATGAGACAGAGCAGACGCTTCAGGGTGCCCACGACTGGCATGAGGAGCTGATGCGTGCCTTCTGCTATCTTCAGGAGAACCATCTGGCTATCTACCATGTGTTTCGTTCCAGCGGACGCGACCACTTGGACTGTCAGTTTTTCTCCCTTTCCCAGGCGTTGGTGTCCAAGCTGTTTGGGCTGTATGCCGGCGACCTGACTCTTCCGGAGGAAGACCGGGCTTTTTTAACGGATTTTTACATGTATGCCCTCTCCGGGATCCTGGTTCGCTGGATCTCGGACGACATGAAGGAGGACCCGGAAATTTTGGTAGACCGGCTGACCCGCCTGTTGGAGCCGGAGATCCGCCGGGCGGCGGAGCGATTTGCCAATCCGCCCACCGGAAGCACTCCTTCCTGATAAACGATCAGATCCCCTGTGGCAGAGATTCGCTCTTCCGCGGGGGATCTTTTTTGTGCTCACTTTTCCTTCTGCTGCAGCTGGAGCCGGTCTGCGATCATGGCAATGAACTCGGAATTGGTGGGCTTGCCCTTGGCGTTGGATACGGTATATCCAAAGTATTTCTGCAGCGTCTCCAGATCGCCCCGATCCCAAGCCACCTCGATGGCGTGCCGAATGGCCCGCTCCACCCTGGATGCGGTGGTACCAAAGCGCTTGGCCACCTCCGGATAGAGGATTTTAGTCACCGCATTGATGACCTCCATATCCTTCACCGCAATCAGGATGGACTCTCGCAGATACTGATATCCCTTGATATGGGCAGGCACGCCGATCTCGTGAATGATAGCGGTGACCGTGCTCTCCAGGTTTCTGTCCTGTTCCTGCTGCTGTTCACCGTCCGCCTCACCGGTAGCCAGCTGACGGATACGCTCCGTCACCGCCGCCAGCTTACAGGGCTTTATCATATAATAGTCCGCGCCTCTGGCAGCGGCCAGCTCCGCCACATTGCCCCGTACAAAGCTGGAAAGGACCAGCACTCTGGGCCTGGCCGAAAGCTCCGCCAGCTTTTGCAGTACCTCCAGCCCGTCCATTTTGGCCAGCACCAGGTCCATGACCACCACGTCGGGCGCTTCCCGCTCTGCCAGACGCACCGCCTCAGGTCCGTCTCCCGTCTCGCCCGCCAGCTCCATGTCGGCTTCCTCCGCCAATCCCGCCGTAAGTATGCGGCGAAATTCCTCATTGGCGTCCGCCACCAAAATCCGCTTTCTGGTTTCCAATCTTGACACCCTTTCCGCAGGTTCCCCTGCATTGCGTTTGCTGCCTGGCCAAGGCTTCTTACCGGTCCTCTATAATTTACCATAATCAGACAGACAGCGCAAGGGTTTTGCTGGAAATTTATGGGTATATCTCTTCGACTTGTTTCGACTTTACCTGCAAAAAACAATGTTTTTTCTTAGTTATTCCGACATATTTCAGCATCTATTTTTCTCTCACTTCTGGAAGCAGCTTCCAATTATGCCGGACAGCCTTCCAGTTCGCCTGCCTGTTTTTTCTTCAATCTGATCCAATTCCAATAGCCATACAGATCGTTGATCAGGAACACAGCAAAGCAGATGACCACCGCGCTGTATTGCCGGTCCTGCCGGGCGGCGATCAGCCACAGCGCGATAAGGACCACATCATTGGCAGCATAACCCACAGCAAAAAAGGGGCTGCGCCGCATGGTCAGGTAGGAAGCCAGGAAGCTGGTAAAGACCGACAAAGTACTGAGCCAGAGCACCTGTGTGTGGCAGGCTTTCAAAATGAAATAGAAGACACAGGTCACCGCCAGGCTCAGCGCAACCAACAGGAGGTATTCCCAGCGAGGCAGGCGGTTGACTTTTACCTCCCTTTCTCCCTCCTGGGCGGGATTTCTGGCCCAGGACACCACCGATGCCACGGCGATAGGGGCGGTCATGCCCAGATAGGTGATCATCTCGCCATAGTAGGCCGTAGAGTAGGAGATGACGCCGTAGAGCAGACTAAACACAACCGTCAGCACCTGTCCCCAGACGTTTCCTTTGGCGTTTAGGATCAGGAACGTGGCACCGATGAGGGAGGCCAGCAGGGTCAGCACATCGCCGGCCTGGAACAACAGGTAGGAGCCTACGATGGCGGTCACCGACACCAGCCATAACCCTTTCTCAAATTTGGTAAAATAGCTTGTTTTCTTGTCCATGGGGCCTTTCCACTCCTCAAAAAACGGCGCATCTTCGTTTACGGCTTCTAAGACCTAACGCCGTAACCAAAAATGCGCCTGCATTTCACTACCCGGTGGCAGTATCCTATCAATTGCAGAGGAAACTCTACCATAAAAGCACCGCCCTGTCAAGGGCATAACAAGAAGGCGGGGGAACTCCCCCGCCTTCTTGTTATGCCCGCTCCAGCATGTTTTCGATCAGGATGCCGTATCCCTGAGTGGGGTCATTCACCAGCACATGGGTAACGGCACCCACCAGCTTTCCATCCTGAAGGATAGGAGAACCGCTCATGCCCTGCACGATACCGCCCGTGGTCTCCAACAGGCGGGAATCGGTAACTTTCAGCATGAGGTTGCGAGTATCCTGCTCATTTTCGGGAAAAATACGGATGATCTCCACTTCGTAATCCTCCGTGGTATCTCCCGC
Source organism: Flavonifractor sp. HCP28S3_F3 (assembly GCF_052065355.1). NCBI lineage: Bacteria > Bacillati > Bacillota > Clostridia > Eubacteriales > Oscillospiraceae > Flavonifractor > Flavonifractor sp. HCP28S3_F3. The sequence continues at coordinate 244,071 of NZ_JBQHUF010000003.1, read as the reverse complement.
CACGTTGGAACGGATCACGGCCTTACCGGTGTGGACTTCCTCCCGGGCGGCCACCTCCACCGGCTCCGTCTCCTGGAAAAAGTCACTGGTGCTCAGGGTACCGAACACACCGCCCGGCGTGTTGGCATACAGGGTGCCCAGGTCGCGGTCGGTCTGAAAGGCCCCCTTCAGTTCACCGGGCTCGCCCTTTTGGCCCTTCTTCACGTCAGCCACATCGGAATAGAGAATTCCTCCTGACTGCAGGGGCATAAGCTGAGCGGTGTCCACATCGTTGATCCCATGGCCCAGGGCACCGAACTGTCCCGACTGGGGATCCCAGTAGGTGATCGTACCAATGCCCGCCATGGAGTCCCGAATCCAGGCGCCCAGCTTATACTGACCGTCGCTGCTGCACTGTACGGCCTGAGCGGTAAACTGGACCAGCTCATCCTCCCGCAGGGCCCGTATACTCATGGTCTGGCCGCCTATCTCCTGGAGGACGCTCTGCACATCCTCAATGGTATCCACTTCCTCTTGGTTGATGTGGGTGATGATGTCCCCTTCCTTCAGCCCGCAGTCACGAGCGGGCACGGACCGGCCCTGGGCGGTGGCCACTTCGGAAAATCCTACCACCATCACGCCGTCGGAAAACATTTTGATCCCCACGGCCCGTCCTACGGGTACCAACGTGCGGACCGACTCCGCGGCCCTGGCGGGCTGCACCAGCGCCAGCGATGCAAAGACCAGCGCTGCCGCCAGGGCCGCGGCCACCCAGGGCCGTGCCTTTTGTTCCTCTTTCATGGTACCGGCATCTCCTTTCCGCGCAAAAATATCGCGTCGATTGACGCTGATGTTAATATATCCGAAAGTTCCGCCGGTTTTGCTGGCAATGAAACGCTCCTTTGGTTTGGATGCTTTTTCCTGGTGCGTGTACATCGGGCTTTCCGCAATTATGCAGGTATCTCATTCCCACAGCGGCATTTTTTGCATCATTTTTTTGCCGTGGGCATATGCTGTGCTGAACAGAAAAAGGGGGTCGTCGTCATGTCTCGTCTGTCCCGCACCGTCCTGCTCGCCTTTGCCGCCGCCGTAGTGGCGGGGAGCTGTCTGCATTTCGTATACGATCTTTTGTCCTGTACCGTAACCGCTCTGTTCGCGCCGGTGTCGGAGAGTCTGTGGGAACATGTCAAGCTGCTCTACTGGCCCAGCCTCGTCACCGGCCTGCTGCTGAAAGACCGCCCTGGTCCCCGTGCCTTTTCCCTGCTGCTGGGCGCGGTATTTATGCTGGCTGTGGGCTATGTGTACCACATTCCTCTGGGCGGCGAAAGTCTGCTGTTTGATATCATCCTCTACGTCCTGTCTATGGCCATCTCTCTGCTTCTGCCCTATTTTCTGGATGGGCCGATCTGGCAGAAGGGGCAGGGTGTCTTTCTCCTTCTGGCCTTGGCTCTGGGCGCCGCATTACTGGTGTTTACCTTCCTACCCCCTTCCGGACTGCTGTTCACCGATCTGTCCGGTGTCAACACCTGGAGTACTTATCCCTACTGAAAAAAAGGGCCTCCGGCACCTGTGTGCCGGAGGCCCTTTTTATTCCTCCACAGCGCTTTCCAGCGTTTCCAGCAGAGTGGCCGCGGCGCAAGCCGCCGCGCCTCGGGACAGGATCCCCTCTTCCAGCTCCGTCCCCTCTTCCTTCTGTCGCTCCATGGCTTGGGAAACCGCCTGTTCTGCCAGCGTGTCGCTGTCCTCTACACCTCGGTACTGTGCGGTGGCAGCAAAGAATGCCTCCGTCTCTTCCTCCGTGATGGGGTCATCCGGCCGGAAGGTCTCCACATCCTCTGGCAGCAAACCCGCCGACCAGGCAGCGCTCACTGTCTCCATATACCACAGGCCTTCCTCCAGGTCCGTATAGGGCGGGCTCTCCTCTCCCGCCTCCAGGCCCAGTCCCCGGGTAATCATAGCCAGTACCGCCGCCCGGCTGGCGGCGGACTCGCCCAGAAAGTCGCCGGTACCACCGCCGCTGAGCGCCCCCAGAGAGGTGAGGTATTCCACCGAATCCTCATACCAGGTGCCTTCAATGTCGGCGTAGCTGGCGTACTCCTCCCGCTCCGTCCGCCCGGCGGACAGGCCCAGGGTACGGAAGGCAAAGTCATAGTAGTTTGTGTCCAGGATGGCGGCGGACACCGTCAGCTGATCTTCCATAGCCTGGATCAGTTCCTGTGCCTGAGCCTCGTCGCCCGTTCCGTCCCGCCAGGTGATGTCCCCGCTGGAGGCATCGTATACCAGATCTTCCGTCAGGAAGCTGCCATCCTTCAGCAAGGCGACATGGGTGCAGTCGGCCAGCACGTCCCGACCGGTGAGCAGCCGGGAGTCATAGTCAAAGCCGAACAGGTTCAGCAAAGTGGGCAGGATATCCTGGGTGCAGCAGTAGTCGTCTACCACGATAGGCTCCTCCAGCCCGCCAGTCCAGCAGATAAAGCTGTTCCGGTATTGCCAGAAGGGCTCCTCCACCGCTTCTCCGGCCAGAGTCTCATAGTCCTCCTCCGGCAGGCCGTAGGGAGCGTGGTCGCCGGTGAGCACCACCACCGTACGGTCGGCAACTCCCGCCTCCTCCAGCCGCTCCAGCAGGTACTCCATGGCCTTTTCCAGCTCCAGCTGGCAGGCGTAGTAGGCCCGCAGCTCCTCGGAGCCCTCCATATCGGCCACCAACTCCTGATTCTGGGCGCTCATGTCGTTGTCTTCAAAGGAATAATCGGCATGGCCGGAATAGGTCATATAGTAGGTGTGGAAGGGCTCCTGGTCCAAGTACTCATCCACCGTTTTCTCCATCATCTCCAGGTCGGAGGTGGGATTTCCCGGCTCCATATCCAGACCGAAGTCAATGGCCTCGAAGGTGTATCCCATGTTGGTGTGGGTGTTCACCCGGTCGTAGAAGGTACCGATGTTGTTGTGATAGGCCCTGGCCTCCACCCCGGCCTGGCTGAACATGTTGCCCAGACAGAAGGGCAGATAGTTGTCCTTGGACACCGCAAAGCTCATTTTGCTGGCATCCGGCATCAGCCCCATACACAGGCCGTATTCTCCGTTGGTAGTCAGATTAGGGAAGCTGTTGTAGAAGTTGCGGAACACGATCCCCTCGTTGGACATCCGGTAGAGGGTTGGCGTCAGCTCGGGGTCGATCAGATAGGGCGAGAAGGCTTCCGCACAGATAACGATGAGGTTGTAATCAGAAAACAGCCCGGTATAGTTGTTCTTCACCGTCCCCTGGAGGGAGGCGAAGTAGTTGTTCAGGCTGAGCAGATCTTCATCCTCTGCGGCCTGGTCCAGCTGGTCAAAGTCCATGCCGTCCAGCACATTGGTGGGTCCCCGACCCCCGGCAGTAAGGTCCAGCCCGCCGGACACCCGGACGCCGCCGCTCCCCAGCAGGGTCTGTTTGGCGTCCAGCACCCCCGCCGTCAGCAGGCCCAGCTGCTGGGCCCGCCGGTCGATGGTGGCCGAAGCACTGTAAAAGGCCCCCTCTGGGGTGCCAGCCCCCGTTCCCATCAGGGGCAGGGTAAGAATCAGCACCACCGGAATGGCCACCGCTGTCCCAATCAGAGCCAGCTGAGCCCGCCAGGGCCGCCCCGCGATGGGCAGCCATCTCTTCCGCCGCAGTACATAAAAGACAATCAGCGGAAGGGCCATCACCAGCAGTCTGGGCAGGCAGCGCCAGATGGCCGCCGCCGCGATAGACCAAAAAGTAGTGACCGCCTCTCCTCCCATGGCGGTGTAGGCCAGGGACAGGTAGGACCCAAAGATATCCGCGTACACCAGCTGGGTCCCATAAAACACATAGGCCAGCGGGAAAAGTACCGCTCCCACCTTGCCGCCCAGCCAGCCCGGCAGGCCGCAGGCGGCAGTACCCAGCGCTGCTGCGGCCAGGCAGAAGCCCGCCGCCGGCCAGAAGCGGAATTCTCCCACCACAGCCTGCTGGACCGCCGCCTCCCACAGCAGGAAAGCGGCGGCCCATAGGACAAAATAGCTTCCAATGTCTTTGCGTAGCGATTTCTCCATCAAAATGCCTCGTATACGAATACGCCGTTACCAGTAAAGTAGATCAGCACCAGGGCCGCCATGGCGGCGTATACCGCCACGCTCACCACCAGCTTCACCACCCGCAGGGGCATGGGCAGGGGCGGAGCCTTCTTCCGGCCCTGCCCGCCCTCCGGCGCCGCCATCAGCAGTGTCCAGTCCGCCAGCTGTTTGGCGGGAGCCGCTCCCCACAAAGCGAACAGGGCAATGGCCCACCCGTTACGCACCGGGTCACCACCCAGGATCATGGCCGACACCACGCCGGCCAGCAGCAGTCCGCAGGATATCAGCGCGCTCCGGCTGACCGATTTCACTTTGGTAAGCGCACCCCACAGGGCCAGCAGCAGCACCCCCAGCATGTAGCTCTGCAGGAAGGGATGCATCACCCTGGTAATGATCTTGTTGCGGGTGGGGCCTCCGCCATCCACCCGGGCCCAGCTGTAATCATAGGATGCGAATTGCAGCCGCACCCGCTCCGCCATAGCCCGGAGAGAGAGCTCTCCCGAAATGGATGCTCCTCCCGCCGCCAGCCAGACCGCCAAAAGAATGATCGCCAAAACAGCCGCCCGTTTCCACAGGTTTCCGTCCCGCTTCCGTCCGGGCAGGGTGAAGAGGAACCAAGCTATGATTCCCAGCAGGGGGACGGGCAGTCCCGGCTCCAGCACCAGGCACAACCCCCAGGCCATCCCGGCCAAGCCGTGGTTCAAGCCTGTCTGCGCAAAGGGACGACACACCAGCAGCCACAGTCCCGCCAGCAGCAGGGCGGTGTACAGCGGCATGGAGGTCAGTACCCCGGCGGCAAAGAGCAGGGTAGGACAGAACGCCAGGATGCCTCCGGCCATCAGCCCGGTAAGTCTGGAACCGGTGAGTTTTTCGCCGATCAGGGCAGTGAGCAGGCAGCTTACGCCTCCCCATACCGCGTTGGGCAGCTGTACCGCCGCAAGGGTAGGCCCAAACAGCCGGATCAGCAGGCCTTGGTACAGGGTAAACAGCGCACCACCGGACAATTCAGCGTTCTGTACCAGCTCCTTCCACTCCCCCGCCCCGGCCCGGGACAGCTCCAGGGCCAGATTCCACTGGGTCAGATAGTCCCCATGGGGATATACCGTCCACTTCAGGGCAAAGACCGCCCGCAGGCCGACGGCCCCGATGAACAGCAGCACCAGCCACGCCATTTCCTCTCCCGCCGCTAACAGCCGGGCAAGCAGGATGAGGCAGAACAGTCCGCCAAGGGCGGCCACGGTGTACACCGGCTGGATAGCACCCGCTTCACGGGCAATAGAGGCCGCCGCCAGCGCCAGCAGGGCGGCAGCGGGCAGCAGCAGGAGCAGCCCCAGCTTGTGGGCGGGCTCACTCAGCTCCCGCCGCAGGGTCTGCTCCCCCTCCGGCAGGGCCAATCTCTTGTGTTCCTCCATATCAGCCCTCCTCCGCCAGCCAGGGATCAATAAAGTCGGTGAACCAGGGCGCCCCGGTGTCGTAGTCCAGATGCCCGGTGTCGTAGAAATACTGCACCGGCACCGCACGGGTCAGATCCAGCACTTCGATCCCCATCTCCGCCAGCATCTCGTCGGCGTGATCCATGATGGCCTGGGCGGCGGGATAGATCTCCATTTTCTCGTTCCAGGGCATCCACACGCCCCGCAGACGGATGCCGTGCTCCTCACAGTAAGCGACCAGCTGTTCCAGCGCTGCAAAGTTCTCCTTGCAGTCGTCCAGGGTCACATTGCCAAACCGCTCCACCATGCTGTCGATGCTCTTCTGCAGGTCTTCGTCGGAGAGGGCGCCCCGGTATACCGTCCGCTGCTGACCGGATGTGTCGGCGTAGAAGAAGGAGCCGCCGTCCATCATGCTGTCCAGCCCCAGCGTGAGCAGCCGGTTCAGCCGGTCCCGGTGGAAGTAGACGTAGGGCTCATACCACTCCCGATGCCAGGGGTAGGTCTCGTTGGTGGGCAGGGTGTCCAGGAAAAAGATCTCGTTCATGCCGATGACCAGGTCGCTGTTGATGGTCACCCAGCCCTGCTCCAGCATCTCATACAGGTCTTTCACCGTACCATAGTCGATGCCCAAATTGGCATAGCCCGTGTCGTTGCGCCCCTCGATGTAGGAGGCGGTGACAGCGCTGCTGCCGTAAAACACCTTGTCGAAGGTCATGTCCGGATTGGCCACCTGAATGAGCTCGAAATCGTTGCGCCACACACAGGTCATATCCTTCACCGGGTTAATTTTGGTGAGGACCAGGTCCCCAATCAGCAGGGCTGCCGCCAGCAGGAACAGGAAGGCATAGCGCCCCAATGCTTTTACAAATCTCATAGGCGCACCAGTCCTTTCAGCACTTCAAAAAGCTGTCCGGCGTCCATGTAGAAGGACAGGGCGTTGATGCCGAAGAAGAAAGCCACCAGCAGGCACCGTCCCCAGAAGATCCACTTGGGAGTGCGCCGCTTGTCCACAGTGGACAGGCCGAACAGATTCTCAATGGCCAGGAAGGAGCCCATGTACACACCGTTGAGGATGGAGCCGATGCTGAACTCATGCCACAGGCTCATGACCACCATGGTACCCATGCCGATCAGCGCCCCCATCCACTTGCTCAGCCGCTTGCCGTTGACCACCACGAAGATGTGCTCCCGGATCCAGTCGCTGAGGGTGACGTGCCACTTCCGCCAGAATTGAGTGAAGCTGGCGGCGGAAAGGGGATTCTTGAAGTTCTCCGGCACCACAAAGCCGGTAAAGGCAGCCACCGAGATGGCGATATCGCTGTAACCCGACAGGTCAAAGAACAGGGATGCGTAGCACACCACGATAAGTGCCAGGCTCACCGGCAGGCACAGCCGTGCCTCCAGCAGCCGGGTGAGCACCTGGCTGAGGATGGCCACCAGCACCATTTTTTGAAACATGCCCCGGATAAACCTCTTCACAGCCGCAGTGGCAATAGGGGCGGTCACCGGCCGGGGTTTGAGATAATACTGCTCAAAGTCCCGGTAGCGCAGGATGGGTCCCGAGGTCATCACCGGGAAAAATAGCAGGAAGTTGGCGTAGGCAATGAGCGGGATGTCCTTGTCGGCATAGTAGACATAAAACACCGCATCAATGGCCTTGAGCATATTATAGGAAAAGCCCACCAGGGTGAAGATGGCCGGCAACACCGGCAGCAGCAGGGCGAACCGTGCGTAGAGGAAGGGGGAAGCGCACAGCAGGCAGAACAGCACAAAAAGCACTCGCCGGAGCCCCTCGCCCTTTGCCCCCTTCAGCACCCGCAGCATACCGTAGGTGACCAGGGTGTAGACCACATAGAAGGCGGTCAGCTCCCTGGACACGTAGATCAGCAGCCCCAGGTCAAAAACCAGCAGAAAGGGCGTCAGCCGCCGTTGGGGCCAGATCCGGCCCACTACGGCGGCTAACACCCCATACAGCAGGGTAGAGCCCAGGATCCACGCCAGGGTATCTACTTGCAAATACCACATGGACCCTTACTGCTCCCCCAGCTTCCGCTCCACCACCTGGGCGATCTCCCGGACGGTGTTCATGGGATAGAGGATGATATCCTTCTGGGTGATCTGTACACCGAAGGTATCCTCGATATAGAGGACGATCTCGGTGGCGCCCAGGGAATCCACGAACCCCTCATCAAACAGGTTCACATCCAGGCCGAAGTCGGGGTCGTCCCCGATCTCAAAGTGCTCCTTCACAAACTCGCAGATCTGCTCCATTACATTCATTGGTCTTGTCCTCCTATCTGATATCTTAACCGATCAACTGTTTCTTCAAGCCCACCCGGTCGATCTTCCGGTTGGGGGTAAGGGGGAGCTCCTCAAAAAGCTCCAGCCGCTTGGGCAGCATGTATTTGGGGATCAGCTTGCCCAGAGCCAGGTTGACCTTCCGCAGCTGGAGGGTCGCTTTGGTCTCCACCGCCAGGATGATCTCCTGGTTGACCTCATCAAAGAGGGCGCACACCTTGTCCACCCCTTCCAGGGTAGCGGCAGCGGTCTCGATGTCTCCCAGCTCAATGCGGTTGCCACGCAGCTTGAACTGGTGGTCCCGCCGCCCGCAGAACAGGATATTGCCCTCCTGATCCCACTTGCCCAGATCGCCGGTGCGGTACATGATTTCCGGATAGTCCGGGTTCAGGGGATTGCGGACGAAAGCCTTGGCGGTCTGCTCCGGGGCATTCCAGTAGCCCAGAGCCACACCGCTGCCCAGTACGCAGATCTCCCCCTCTTCGCCCACCGCGGCGGGGGTGTTGTCCTCCTTCAGCAGCAGCACCCGGGCTCCCCGCCAGGGCTTACCGATGGGCAGAGGATCGGCGTCGTCAAACTCCCGGTCCACAATGTAGCAGGTGCAGTCCACCGTGATCTCGGTGGGGCCGTACAGGTTGACGTACATCCGGCCGGGTAGAGCACGCCGCCAGACGTTGAGCTGCTTGTTGGGCATGACCTCCCCGGCGAACACGATGGTCTTCAGGTCGGGCAGCTCCCTCCCGTCCAGGGCGCCGGCGTTGGCCACCGAGATCATCACCGTGGGCACCCAGAACACGCAGGTAACCTTTTTTTCCTCCATCAGATCCATCAGCTTGTGGGGGTACATGAACAAAATCTCCGGGATGATGACCAGCTTGGCCCCGGTCATCAGGCAGCCGTAGATGTCAAACACGCTGTTGTCGAAGTGGAACCCGGACTGGAGGCCCATCACCGAATTCTCGGTAAGGCCGAAGGTGTCCACCACCGCCTGGGCATACTCCAGCACCCCTCGGTGTGGCACGGTAACTCCCTTGGGCACACCGGTGGAACCGGAAGTATACATAATATAGCAAGGATCGGTATCAATGACGGCGCTCAGCGTTGCCATCACCTTCTCATGGTCGGCCTCTTTGGCGGCCAGATCGGTGTAGAGCACGGCTTTGCTCTCCCCCAGGTCCAGCCCACCCAGCTTTTCCATGCCCGGCTGGTCAGTGACCACCAGGGCAGGGCGCAGATTTTCCAGGGTGCGGGCCAGCCGCTCCATGGGGATGGCGTAATCCACCGGAGCATAGGGGCACCCGGCGTACAGGGCGGCCAGGAAGGTAGCCACGCTCTCCCGGCTCTTGGGCAGGTAGACCAGCACCGGCTGGTTCCGTTCCACTCCCAGCTCCAGCATGGCGGTGGAAACACGTTCCACCGCATCCTCCAGCTCGCGCCAGGTCATGGTGCCCCATTCATCTTCCACACCTATCCGCTCCGGGAAACGGGCGGCGGTGGTTGCCAGCCATCTGGCCGCGGAATTCAGCATTACACATTCTCCTCTGCCAGGGTGGCCTTCAGGCGCACCCGGTCAATCTTGTCATTGGCGGTGTGGGGCAGCTTGTCCATGCACACCAGCTTGCCCGGCAGCATGTACTGGGGGATGTACCCCTTGAGCTGCTTGTTCATCTGCCGCAGGTTCATTCCCTGTCCGCCCTCCACAAAGAGGACGATGCGCTCCGCCGGAGCGTCAAAGATGGCGCAAGCGTTCTCCACGCCGGGGACGCACATGGCCGCCGATTCGATCTCGCCCAGCTCAATGCGGTTGCCCTTCAGCTTGATCTGACTGTCCTTCCGGCCCAGGAAGCGAATGAGGCCATCTTCTCCCCACTGGGCCAGGTCGCCGGTGCGGTACATCCGCTCCGGGAAAGCTGGGCTGAGAGGATTGAGGCAGAAGGCTTTCTGGGTCTGCTCGGGGTTGTTCCAGTAGCCCAGGGCCACGCCGCTGCCCAGCACGCACAGCTCTCCGGTCTCTCCGGGAGCGGCCTCTTTGCCGTCATCCGTGAGGATGTGCACCCGCATATTCTCGCAGGCCTTGCCGATGGGCAGGCTCTCGTAGTTTTCAAAGGGCCGACCCACCTTGTAGTAGCAACACACGTCAGTGATCTCGGTGGGGCCGTACAGGTTTGCATAGGCACAGTGGGGAAAAGCTTTGCGCCAGATGTTCAGCTGGGTGTTGGGCATAACCTCTCCGCAGAAGGCCACATTTTTCAGCTCCGGCAGGGGGTGTCCCTCCAAAGCCCCGGCGTTGGCCACATTGATCATCACCGTGGGCACCCAGAAGATGGAGGTAATGTGGTGGGTCTCCAGATACTCGGGCAGTTTTAAGGGGAACAGGAACAGGCTCTCCGGGGTGAGGAACAGCTTGCCGCCGCACCGCAGGGTGCCGTAGATATCGAAGGTGGAGTTGTCAAAGTAGAAGGGGGCCTGGTTGGCCATAATGGTGGTTTCGTCAAAGGCGAAGGTGTCCACCACCCAGTCGGCGTAGTCCAGAATGCCCCGGTGAGGAATGGTCACGCCTTTGGGAGTTCCGGTGGAGCCGGAGGTGTACATCACATAAATGGGGTCGGTATCGATGACGGCGGAAATAGCCGCTTCTACCGCTTCTTCGTTTACCGCCGTCCCCTCCAGCTGGGACAGCAGCACCGCCTTGGTGTCCCCCAGTTCTACCCCCTCCAGATTGGGCATCAGGGTCTCGTTGGTGACCACATAGGCCGGGCGGAGGCTCTCCACGATCTTCTCCAGTCGGGCCATAGGGATGTGGGCGTCCACCGGGGCGTAGGGCCGCCCAGCGCACATGGCCCCGAAGAACACCGACAGGGCGTCGATGCTCTTGGGCAGGTAGACCACCACCGGCCGCCGGTCACCCAGCAGGGCGGTGCCGATGGCCCGCGCCCGCCCCAGCATACCGCCGTAGGTCAGGCTGCCTTCTTCTTCCTCTACATAAACCCGCTCCGGCCAGCGCGCCGCGGCGCGTTCCAGCAGGCGAACGGCAGAATTACTCATATTCTCGCACCTTCTATTTCTTCGTGTTTACTCCCAAAAGTGGAGCACCAGGGTGTCGGCGTCTCCTCGCTTGGTCAGGGTGGTCCGCTCCCCCTCTCGGGTCATGGTCCAGCCCTCAGAGGGGGTGGACACGCTGCCCTCCACCTGTACCTCCATCAGGCCGCCCTCGGCAAAGTCCACGGTCAGGGTGTCTCCCTCCCAGGTCAGTTCAGCGGGCAGATTGACCTGCCGCAGGTAGGTGCCCTCCCGCTGGCCCTTCCAGACAGTGGTGTCCTTATCCAGGGACAGATAGAGACTGTTGCCCTCCTGACGCCACACCGAGGCATCGGTGGCGTAGTCAGAGGCAGAGTACCCCTCCCCAAAGGTGAGTTTCACGCCCACGGAATTCTGATAGTTCTCGTCATACAAAGCCAGATCGGTACTCAGTGTGGACGCGGACAGACGGATGGCTCCACTTCCATCCATTGCTGCGGTCACCGCCGTGTTGAGTGTGGCAGCAGAGGCGCAGGCCAGCTGATCCTCGGTAATACAGGTGTAACCATGCTTGTCCAGGAAATCGGACATGGCCTGAATGACCTTCTTGGCCTCTGTGTCATCCTTATAGATCCAGTCGCAGTGATAGTAGAAGCACACCGGCACGCCATACTTGGCGGACAGGTCGCTCCACTCCTCCCCCTTATAGTAGATGGTGGAGGCGTTAAGCATCAGCATGGTAGGCTCCCCGTCCTCTTCCAGGAAGAAGGGCAGTGCCAGCACATTTTCCGCCGCTGTCTGGGGAGAGGCGGAGGCGCAGGGCATCTCCGAGCCGGAGTTCCACAAAATGCCGTTGTCGTACTGGGCCAGGAAGGTCTGGGCAGGGCCGTACACACTGGTGTGCCAGGTATGCTGGTTGGTGCCCACACAATCCAGGTCCACACCGTAGGAGGCCAGGGCCTCCATGTGGCGCTCAAACTCCCGCTCCTCATAACCCTCCGAGGCGTACCAGTGGGTCAGGGCGTGAGGCCCCAGGTAATAGTTGTTTTCCTGCATCCAGTCGATCTGCTCCTGGAGTTCCTCCCGGAAGGGGAAATACTCCGAGTCAATGGGACAGGGCAAGCCGTACTCTAGCTGGCCGCAGATCAGGTCCAGGGCCCCGTCGCCGTTGACGTCATAGAACACCGGTTTGCAGTTGTTGCCGAATTTCAGGTGGGTGTTGCCCTTGTAGTTTTCCTCCCCGCCTTCAAAATAGCCGGTAAAGGTGTAGCTGTTCCCCTGCCGCACCAGCTTGGCCACATAGCCGTGGAAGGTACCCAAGGCAATATCCAGGGTGCCGTCCCCGTTCAGATCCACAGCACAGGGTGCCGCCCAATCAGAGATCTCCTCCGGCAGAGAAATGGCCTGCTTGCTGCTGAATCCGCCGCCGGACTTGCCCTTGTAGAGGGCCAGCCCGCCGCCGGCGGAGCCCACCAGCAGGTCAGTGACCCCGTCGCCGTCCATGTCGGCGGCCGCCGGGAAGATCTGCACCTCTCCCATGCCGGGGTCCAGCAGCAGTTGGGGCTCCTCAAAGGTGAGGTTACCCAGACCCCGGAGCCAGTAGAGCTTGCCGTCCCCGGCCCCGGAGACCACGTCGGGGACACTATCCCCGTCCACATCCAGGATGGTGGGAGCGGAGTGGCCGCCGGACACCGTCAGGTTCTCCCCTGCCTCATTGGTGAGGAATACCGGCGTGTCCACCGTAAAGCGCTGGTCGTTGTCCAGAATCTCATAGCAGTAGAACTGTCCGTCGCCGCTGCCGCACAGCAGCTCGTCGGCCCCGTCGCCGTCCACATCCCCGATGGTTGGGTAAGCCCGCTCGGTATAGCCGCCGTCGTCGCTGAAATAGCTGATGGTGTTCTCCACCCATACCTGGCTGAGCCAGTCGTTGTCGCACACCACATGGGTGCCGGAGGAGTAAATCCCCTCATATTCGTCCAGTTCATATTCCAGGCCGCTGTCGCTCTGATTCACCAGATAGGTGACGCTCTCCGCCCGCAGCAGCCACCAGTAGGCGCCCCGCACCAGGGTGTAAGACGGGATCTGCCCCGCGGCAACCGCCAGGTCGGCAAACTGCTTGGCCGAGTTCTCCCGGATGGCGGTGATCTCCTCGTAGTGGAGCTCCCAGGCGGCGGGATTGGTGCCGAAGGGCCCGTATACCCGCTCCACGGCGTAACCATACTGTTCCATAGAACGGTAGGCCAGCAGTTTTCCGTAAAACAGCCGGTTGGCGCTGTTGGTAGTGTTGGCGAAGGGCTCCTGCCCCTCCTCGCTGGCCGTCAGGCTGGGGCCGTTGATGGTATAGCTGTTAGGCAGCATGGGGTTGGTGAGCATGACCTGCCCCTCCCCCACATCGTTGAGGGTATACAGGGCCAGTTCTCCCTGGGTGGCAATCGCCTGGGCGGTGGTAACGGTGAAGCCATAGCCGTAATCCTTTCCCGCCAAGGTCTCGGCATCCCGATAGCTGGGGTAGAGGAAGGCAAAGTCCTGGATTACCTCCTGAACGCCGGAGAGATTTTCCTCCACCTCCGGCCAAGTCAGTTCTGCTGGCATGCTGTCCAGGGCGGTTCCTCCGGAGATACCCAGAAATTCCGCCGGAAACTGATCCCAGAAGGAATTGTCCAGCACTAGCAGGCCGCCGCCTTCCACATAATCCATCAGTTTCCGCCTGATCTCTTCCCAGTTCTCTTCCTCCAGCAGTTCAGAGTCGGCGATCACCATATCGCAGCCGGTCAGATCATCAGCGGTCTCCAGGGCCTGGGCAGTCACATTGGCCAGGGAGCTGTATTCCAGATGGCTCAGGGTATCCTGCCAGCCTCCGGAACTTTCAGCGTGGAGCACTCCGGCGGTGAGATCCGCCTGCTGGGTAAAGTCCAGCTCTTCCGGCGCGCCCGCTGGGGTCTTCCCCTCCTGGCGGCAGCCGGAAACACCCAGCACCAGCAAAACCGCCAGCGCCCCGGCTATGATCCGCCTGCTCCCTCTCCTGTTCATGTCCCGGCCCCTTTCCATGCATATACTCTAACTAATTAAAATACCACAAGATGCCCCTTTTTTCAATACTTTCCGTCTTTTTAGAAAGAATACCGGCCGTCTCCCTCCACGCTCAGGCTACTCTCGTAGAAGGCGGCACAAGCCTGGGCCAGATAGTCCGGGTCATGGCTCCCGGCGGTCTCCACAGCGGCGTGCATGGCCAGCTGCGCCATGCCGATATCCACCATAGGAATGCTCACCTGCTGACCCAGCAGATTGCCCAGGGTGGAGCCGCCGGGCTCGTCTGCCCGGTTAGCAAAGGTCTGCACCGGTACCCCCGCCTTTTGGCAGATGGCTTTAAAAACCCCCGCCGTCAGGGCGTTTGTGGTATACTTCTGGTTGGCAGAATATTTCACCACCACACCCCTGTTGGGGTACACCTTGTTGGCCGGGTCGGATTTTTCTCCAAAATTGGGGTGGACGGCATGACCGTTATCTGCACTGAGGAGCATGCTGCCCGCCAGAGCCATCCGTTTCTCCTGAGCATCCATGCTCAGGCAGCAGGCGATCCGCTCCAGCACGTCGGGCAGGAAGGTGCTCAGGGCGCCCTGCCGGGTGCCGCTGCCCACTTCCTCGTTGTCAAACAGGCAGTAGACCTGTCCTGCCGTCTCCTGACCCTTGGCGGAAATCAGCCCTTCCAGACCCGCCCAGGCGCAGCCCAGGTCGTCGATGCGGGGTGCCTGGAACAGTTCCGCCTCAGCACCCAGCAGCACCGGCTTCTGCCGGGGGCAGAGCACAAGGTCCCAGGACAGCAGGGTCTCCTTTTCCACACCCAATTCCTCCGCCAGCAAGTCGGTGAGGGACTTGCTCCCCATCAGGCCGTACAGGGGCTGCATGTCCCGCTGGGGGTTGTACTCGTGGCCCTTGTTCACATCCCGCTGCATGTGGATGGCCAGGCTGGGGATGGTGAGCAGATCCCGGTCCAGATACACCCGCCTGCTCTCCGCGCCGGTCTCGGTGGCCACCAGCACCCGCCCCGCCACGGTGAGGGGTCGGTCCTGCCAGGAAGCACAATTCATCCCGCCGTACCCTTCCACCGCCAGCCGCAGGTAGGTCTTGTCCCCCTCCAGCTTATCGTTTTTCACCGCAAAGGTAGGGGAATCGCTGTGGGCAGCGGCCAGCCGCCAGCTCTCCGGCTTGCGGGCAGGCAGCCGGAAGGCGATGAGGCTGCTCTGGTTTCGGGTGACATAATATCCATGTCCCGGGGTCAGTTCCCACTTCTGATGCTCCGTCAGAGGGGAAAATCCCGCTTTTTCCAGCAGTTCAGCCGCCTGAGCCGCCGCGTGGTAGGGGCTGGGGCTGCGGTCTATAAAATCCATCAGTGCCTGTACACTCATAGCACATGTCTCCTTTCGTCAGTGGTCCCATTGTACCACGCTCTGCTTTCTGTGACAATCTTCCCACAATTTTTCGGCATCAGCGGAGCATTTCGGCCCGCTCAAGCGTATTAAGGGTGAAGGAGGGAGGAAGATGACGGAATCCAACCGGTTGGGAACTGTGATCCGCGCCTATGAAAACACCCTGTACCGCGCCGCCCTGTCCATTCTGGGAGATCCCCAGGAGGCGGAGGACGTGGTACAGGAAGCCTTCCTGCGCCTGTGGGAAAAAGCCCCCATCTTTGAAAGTCCCGCCCACGAGCGGGCCTGGCTGCTGAAGGTAGCCGTCAATGGCTGCAAGAGCCGCCTGCGCTCGCCCTGGCACCGGCGTACCGCTCCCCTGCTGGACAGCTATCCCGCCGCCGATCCAGAGGAGCAGGCGGTACTGGAGGTGATCCAGTCTCTGCCTCCCAAAGACCGGACGGTGCTCCACCTTTATTATTATGAGGGCTATCAAACCGCCGAGATCGCCGCCATGACCGGCTGGCGGGAGGGCACCGTCCGTTCCCGGCTGGCCCGGGCCCGGGACAGGCTGCGGGAACTGCTGAAAGGAGAATGGGAATGAACCGCTATCGGAATTATATGGACCGCATCACTGCTCCCGCCAGCCTCCACGAAAAGCTGCTGGCCGGTGAGCCCCCCCATCATCGGAGAAATAGATACGCCCCGGCTTTTGCCCTGGCCGCAGCCTGCTGTCTGCTGGCAGTGGTGGGCTTGTGGCAGCCCTGGGCCGGCACACCGGCCCAGGAGGTCTCCCCTACCGCCGGCGTGGCCGCCACGCCCGGCACGGCGGAAAGTTCCCCACCGGAGCAAGCCACGGAACACACCTTGACCGTGGGGGGCGACCCCTTCCAGGGCCAGCCCCACACCTTTTTCGGTATCCCGACCCTCTCTTTCCCCGACTGCAACGACTCCGAAACCCTGATGATAGACTGGGGTCTGCCGGATGGCTGGTTCTCCGAGCCCATGACCGCCCAGGACATTCTGGGTATCTTCGGCGGCGGGGACGACATTCCCTGGAGCCTATACTGGTATGATTTTGGTCTGGACGGCACGGTGATCTACAACGCCGACGGCTCAGTAATCAACGCCTCCATCCGGGGTGTGCGCGATACCGAGTCCTTTACTCTCACCCTGTGGCCGGGGCAATACCCTCTGCTGAGCCCCGCTTATACCGACGCCGCCGTCCAGGAGGTGGACGGGGTGGAAGTCACCAGCTCCATGGTATACGCCGATGAAAACGGCGACCGCCGGTATGAGATAACCTGTCGGGCCACCTTCCAAGTAGGGGATCTGGGTATGGACTTCGTCTACACCGGGGAGGACGGAGACAGAGCCACCATGCTGCCCTGTGTGTTTCTGTGGAACGCCCTCCAGACAGACGGAACCATCACCACCGAACATCTGGTCTCCCGCACCAACGGGGAGGACTTTCTGGATCTGGGCACTGCCGTCATCTCCGGCGACCGCGAGCTGACCCAGGAGGAGGCCTATGAGGAAGATATGTCCATCTTCTTCCCCGATCCCGAGGAGCTCCCCCTGGGCTTCCAGTTTGGGGGTGCTCACCGGAATCTGGATCAGGACTGGGATTCTCTCAGCATTCTGTTTACTCACAACTACGGCTATCTCTATGTCCAGGTCATGCGCTTCCCTGCTTATGCCAGCCTTCTGGCCCCTGATTTCCAGCCCGGCAAAGTGACCGCCGCCGATCTGGAGGCGTGGGGCAGCTATGGGGACGACGCACTGTGGGACACCGCGACTTGGGAATATGACACCTTTACCATACATTACCCCCAGACCGACGGTTCCACCATGGTGGTGACCTGGGCCGCAAAGGGGGTATCCCCCGCCGATCTGGCCTCCCTGGTCAACGGCACCACCGTGGCCCTGCCGGAGGGTGACCTCCAGGCAGTTCCTCTGGAATAGCGCAAAAAGCGGGAGCCATACGGCTCCCGCTTTTTTATGACACAAGGAACAGGGATATAATCACGGTAATGATACCGCATACCCCAATAGCCAGCCCGCTCATGGCGCCTTCCGTCTCTCCCAGTTCCAGGGCCTTGGAGGTACCCACCGCATGGGAGCAGGCGCCGATAGCCAAACCGGCGGCCACCGGATCTTTCACCCGAAAGATTTTGATAAGCAGGGGCGCAAAGATGCTGCCCAGGATACCGGTAATGATGACCGCCACCACAGTGATAGCCTGGATGCCTCCCAGGCTCTGGGACACCTCAATGGCGATGGGGGTGGTCACCGACTTGGGCAACAGGGAAGCTGTCATGGCCTCGTCCAACCGGAACAGGCGGCACAGTCCGTAAATGCTGCCCATAGAAGTGATGGACCCGGCGGTGCAGCCCACCAGAATGGGCAGCCAGTTTTCCTTTAGCAGCTGGATCCGGGTGTAAATAGACACCGCCAGGCAAGCCGTAGCGGGGGCCAGGAACATGTTGATGACCGCACCGCCCTGATTGTAATCCTCATAAGGGATGCGGCAAATGAGCAGCACAGCTGACACCAGCACGATGGCGATGAGCAGCGGGTTGCACAGCTCCACGCCTGTTCTTTTCCGGATCTCTACACCGATAAGAAAGGCCAGGATGCTGAGGGCGATCCCAAAGAAAGGAGAAGCAAAGATCTCAGACATTATTTTTTCCTCCTATCCATCAGTCTGCGAGTCAACCGCACGGTCCAGGCGGTCACTGCAAAGGTGAGCACAGTACTGATGACACACACTGCCAACAGCGGCAGGATACTGCTGGCCAGTACGTCAAAATAGTTGATGATGCTCACCCCGGCAGGGATAAAGAAAAAGGCCATATTGGACAACAGAAAATCAGACTTCTCCCGAATATGGTCCACCTTCAGCACCCGGGTCATCAGCAGCAGGAGCAGCAGAAGCATACCGATGACGCTGGCAGGAAAGGCGATCGGGAGCAGCGCCTCAATGATCTGACTGATCCAGCATATGGAAAATATAATGGCGATTTGTATAATGATCTTCACGCGCGTTCCGCCTCCATACCATAAAATCCAGATTTCGATTCTAAAACCTTCCCCGCCATTTGTCAAACCAAGATTGTCCCTGTTTCCGCCTCTAATATGGTGCAATCTGCGCAAAAAGGGCGCGCCGCGAATTCACGGCGCGCCCTTTTTCTTGTTTCTGCTTATTAGATCTCGTCTTCAATGAGACCGTAATCTCCGTCATTACGCTTATAAACCACGCAGAAGCGTCCATCATGGTCTATATCCTTAAAGGCGAAGAAGGTGTGGCCCACCAGTTCCATCTGGAGCACCGCCTCGTCTACGGTCATGGGCTTGATGGGGAACTTCTTGGTGCGGACGATCTTGTACTCCTCTTCATCGCTCTCAGGAACGAAGGAAGAGATCTCCTCCACATCCACGCTGCGGGTAAAGGCGTCCTGACGCAGACGCTTCTCCAGACGGGTCTTATTCTTGCGCAGCCGGCGCTCCACGGAAGAGACAGCGGCGTCGATGGTAGCAAACATATCGGAGGTGCTCTCCGCTACACGGATGATGGTGCCGCCAGAGCGAATGGTCAGCTCCACATTGTTGCGGCCCTTCTCTACGCTGAAGACAATGGCGGCCTCCGTGTCCGCCTTAAAATAACGGTCTAACTTGCCCACCTTTTTCTCCGCGTAGGCGTGGACCTTGTTAGGCAGATTGATCTTCTTGTCGGTAAACACGAACTTCATAGTTTTCAGCTCCTTCCGCCCTCCGGGGAGGGCCTTGCTGGAACCGGCCGGGGCCGTTTCCTTGCTTTGATTATACCACGAAGTTTGCCAATTGTCACAACTAATTTGAAAATTTTCTGCGCAATTTCACCAATGGTCTCAGCCGCAGCTGTGGCCGTGTCCGCCGCAGTGGTGACCCTCGCCATGGCTTCCGCAGTCGTGGCCTTCCCCATGATCGTGGTGATGGGCACACACTGTATCGGGATTATAGTTCAGGCTGCCGCCCAGCAGAGCCTCCACCTGAGCATCCGCATCTCCGGAAGCGCCGGGAAACAGCTGGATGCCAGCCTGGGCCAAGGCATTACGGGCGCCGCCGCCGATACCGCCACAAATCAAGGCCTCCACCCCGTGGGCAGCCAGAAATCCCGCCAGGGCCCCGTGGCCGCTGCCGTTGGTGTCCACCACCTGAGCGGACACTACCTTGCCGTCCTGCACCTCATAGATCTTGAACTGCTCCGTGTGCCCAAAATGCTGAAATACCTGTCCATTGTCATAAGTTACTGCGATCTTCATCTACATTCCCTCCTGTAGTTTTTCTTTCCCGTTGTGTGCAGCTTCCACACCCACAGCGCCGTCTGGCGCAGTCCCGCCGGGCACAATCCCGGCCCGCACAGTCCTCCGCCTGGGGGCATAGCATGTAGTCGCCGCCGGAGATCACCAGCCGCCGTCCCTCTACCAGCGCCAGGGCCAACTTCCGCCTGGCCCGATCGTAGACCTGCTGGACCGTGGAGCGGGCCACACCCATCTGCCCGGCGCATTCTTCCTGCGTGCATCCCAGCAGATCGATAAGGCGGATGGCTTCATATTCCTCCAGCACCATCCCCACCGGTTCAGAGCGCTCTCCCTCCAGGGGCCCGAAGCTGCTGCACCGCGGCATGGCGCAGACCCGTCTGCATTTCTTTGGCCGGGGCATAGCACTTCCCTCCGTTTCTGACTTATGCCATTTATTTTACCACTTTTCCGGCATATGTCAATAATGATTTATCTTTACAAAAACCCAGCTAACAGTTCGCTTAGGTAGCGCATTCAAAAGATATATTCTAAATTTTCGTCGCAGCTTCTCATATTATTATTTTATACAGTCCTTATAGTTTTACTTTTATTTGTTTTGTATCTAAGTGCACTCTTAGCTTTTATCGATTTCATTCAGTCTGCCCATTGTATCTGAAAAGCATCTGTACTATACTCTCACCTGGTCAAATACAAGGAGGTACCACTTATGGTTTTTGATCTGAAGATTGATTCTATTTCCGAGCTGGCCGATCTTCAGCAGCTTGCTGTCCATGCGGATAAGCCGGTGTATATTGCCAATGCGGAAGACACGGTCCGGGTAGACGCCCGGTCTTTTCTGGGTCTGTTTGCCCTGGATTACTCCAAGCCCATGAAAGTGATCACTGACTCACTGTATGTGGTGCGCATGCTGGAAATCCAGCGCCGTGCCCAGGAAGCCGCCATGTCCCGCGCCTGATAGGCAGAAAACAAAACAGCATCCCCCACAGCTTCTGCCGTGGGGGATGCTGTTTTCTATTTACGGTGTCATTAATTCACACAGCAGCGGTTCAAACTGTACGCCCTCCAAAATAGGTGTTCCCTGCGCCAGCGTATGCGCAACACAATGCTGCACAAATTCTGCGCCCCGCCGAGCCGCACGTTCCAGGCTTTCACCCCGCAGCAGGGTACCCAGTACCACACTGGCAAACAGGTCTCCGGTCCCCGGGAACTGGGCAGGTTCCTGCCGGGCCATGGCAAAGCCGGTCTGTCCGGTGGTCCGGTCAAAGAATCCGGCGCCGATCTGCCCCGGCTCCAGGCTTACCCCGGTCAACACAACGGAGCGCTTTCCGTCCATGCTCAGCCGCTCCAGACTATGTTGGATCCCCTGCTTGTCCCTCGGAAGATCCTCGTATGCCTCGCCCAGCAGCAGAGCTGCCTCGGTGAGGTTGGGGGTGATTACATCCGCTTGTGCCGCCAACTGTCCCATCCGCCTGCACATATCAGGGGTATAGGTACGGTAGGGCTTGCCGTGGTCCCCCATTACCGGGTCCACCAACACCAGGGTATCTTTCGTGCGGAACTGCCGGTAAAAGTCTTCAATCAACTCAAACTGCCCCACAGAACCCAAAAATCCGCTGTATACCGCGTCAAAGGTCACACCCAACTCGGCCCAATGTCCGGCGGTTCCAGCCATCTGCCCTGTCATATCCAAAAAGGTAGCTCGTTCGCTGGGCGGAAATGCAGTATGGGCAGACAGATAAGCGGTGGGCAGGGGACAGCATTGTCCGCCCATAGCGGCCAATACCGGCAGAATAACCGTCATAGAGCATCGTCCGATACCCGAAATATCCTGAATGGCCGCGATCCTCGGCGCGTGCGCCATATCGACTCCTCCTTCTGGTGACGTCAATAGCAGCTTCTATTATACCTGTATTGCTGTGGAAGCGCAATTGACAATTTACCCATCCAATGCTAAACTAAACACATCTGCGAGCATGACGGAATTGGCAGACGCGCGAGATTTAGGCGCGGTCTCCTCAGTGAAGTTCTATCGCTTCATTTCCGGTGCCCGCGATCTTTAAAACTAAATATGCGCCTGTGATGGAATTGGTAGACATGCGAGATTTAGGTGCTGTCACCTCAGTGAAGATTTTTGCGTAAAAATAGCGGCGGAGTGTTCCTGCTGCTCATATATGCGGGTATGATGAAATTGGTAAACATGCTGGATTTAGGTTCCAGTGCCGCAAGGCTTGTGGGTTCGAGTCCCACTACCCGTACCATAACTTTAGAGCAAGGTTTCATGTCAGAAATCCTTGCTCTAAAGTTTTTTTGAAACAAAATCAGAAAGAACAGAATTGTTCACAGTACAGATAGGTGACATCACCTTAGTTGCTGGGTCTTCCACTCCTTATTTGCTCTATCATGAGTGAATCCAGCTCATATTCTAGATCTGCAACTTTTTTCTTCAATATAGAAATGTGGGCGTCGAGGAACGGTTTCCTCAACGTCCACATTTTTTGCAGTTTCACAAGTTTCTTCTGCTCTTTAACATGGCTGTCCCGAACCGCCCTGAGGTACTCCCACACCATGGCGTCCAGCGTTTCTTCGTGGATACGGTGGGAGCTACAATAGCTTTTCCCACTTCGGTGGTAGCCCTTGCAGACATACTCCACACGCCGCTTGCCGTTCCAGTACCGGATCATGGGAACAAATACATTTCCGCACTCCTGGCACCGGAGCAATCCGGCATAGCGGTGCTTAGAGCGGTTTCCGTTGGCTGGCCGGGCCTGCTCTTTCAGCCGTTGCTGAGCCAGTTTCCATACATCCGGTTCCACGATAACCGGGAAGAAGTTTTCGTGGCGATACCATTCCGCCTGTTCCAATCGTTTTGCCTTGCCATCCTGGGTTTCTGACCGATGGTTAATAAGAACCCCAGTATAGCTCTCTTCTGTCAGCACATTTTTTATACTGGTATATGTCCAGAGATAGCGATTATCTCTGGTTTTATACGCAGCCCGCACTTCTCGTCCGCACTGTTCCGCCCTGAGCTGCGCTGGGGTCTTTCGTCCCAAATCATTGAGCCTGCGGGCAATCTCTTTCTGCCCAAAGCCCTGTAAGTACAGAGAATAGATCATCCGAACGGTTTCTGCTGCCTCTGGGTGGAGCTTGACCGTGTTGGTGTTGCGATCTTTCCAGTAGCCAAAGGGAGGGGTGATCACGATGCCCTCCCGCTGCTTTTGCCGGTAACCGGACCGGATCTTTTTCCCGATATCTTTGGCGTAGTAGTCGTTCATCAGGCCACGGACGCCGATGACCAAATCATCCTCATCTGAGGCGGTGTCCAGCCCTTCTGTGACAGAGATCACCCGAACACCGCGTTCCCGCAGGTAATCGATAAACAGAGCCGTCTGCGTCCTGTGTCGCCCCAGGCGGGAGAGATCTTTGACGAGGACAGCGTCCAGCCTGCCGGCATCTACAACCGCCGTGAGCTCATCCAGCCCACGGCGGCTGAAGTTCATACCGCTGGCATTATCATCAGAAGACTGTCCCATGATCCGATACCCCTGCCGCTCTGCAAAGGTTCGGCAGATGTCCTGCTGATTCAGCAGGGAATTCATTTCGCAATCGTCATCATTGGATAATCTGGAATAAATCCACACCCTCATATTACTCACTCATTTTCATGTAAATTGTTTGGAATGATATCATCCAGGAGTTCAAATCCGTAGCTGTGAGGAACCCAGCATTCTGTTTGCTCCCCATTTTCATAGATGTCCAGATGGTCCCGAAAGGGAGCTTTTAGACAGATATCCAGAGATAGCTTTCCGTCTTCTTCGTGGACATAGATTTTGTCCACCAGCAGGCGCAGATGGGCTTCACTTAGGTGTCCCTCTTTCAAAATATCATTCATCATACTGATGTCCCGCTTCAGCTTAGCTTGCCGGCCACGCAAAGTTTCCTCAATATTTTGCCGTTCTTCGATCTGCTTTCGGGCCGCTACGATCTCAGCTTCCCGCTTCTGGATCATCCGGTCATAACGCTCGGTGTTGGCTTTATCCCGAATCCGTTCCATCAAGATGGCCTCCATTTCTTCCTCCAGCATGGCGATTCGCTCCTGCTGCTTTTTGATTTGAGCGGTAGCGGCACTGGCCTTTGGCTGCCATTGGTTAATCAGTTGCTCCATAGCCTGGAAGTTTTTCTCATACATTGCCTTGGTCTGCATCAGTTCCTTGGTGATGAGCTCATCCAGGATACGCTCATCCACCGCGTGGGAGGAGCAGTATTCCTTCCCATATCTGTGATAGGTGTCACAGGAATACTCCACCCGCTCTCCACTTTTTAGGTGGATTCGTTTTCCCACAAAGGAGCGACCGCAGTCCTCACAGCGCAGTAGGCCTCCATATCGCAGGATACTCTGATTGGCTCCGGCCCGGACATTTCGTTTTTTCCTTTCCGCCAGCAGTACCTGAGTGTGCTCCCAAATTTCTCTGGATATAATGGGTGGGAAGAAGTTCTCGTGCCTAAACTGCTCCTCGGGTTCCGTGAAGCGGAAGGTCTTGTTGATCTTGTTGCGCTCACTTTTGTGGCAGATCAACGTACCGATGTAACTCTCGTCTTGCAGAATGCGGCCCACCATCCTCCCATCCCAGAGATACTTTTTTAAGATAATGTCCTGTGTATTGGGAGTGTGCTTATTCAGAAGTCCCAACTGCGTCAGCGCCGGGGTTTTCCGCTTTTGCTCATTGAGCATTTTGGCGATCGCCTTTAGGCCATGACCGCCGATGTAGGCTGTGAAAATCATCCGGACCGTTTCAGCGGCTTCTTCCACAATGACAACCTGCTTGGTGTTCTTATCCTTGAAGTATCCAAAGGGCGGAATCATGACAAAGCCTTCTTTTTGCTTCTGACGATATCCTGTGCGGACTCGTCGGCTGCCGTCCCGAGCATAGAAGTCATTGACCAGCCCCTTGAATCCAATGATAAGATCATCCGCCTCATTAAAGGTGTCGATATTTTCCGTTGCGGAGAGCACTCGAACATTGTGTTCCCGGAGATAGTCGATGAACAGAGCGGTCTGGGTACGGTGCCGTCCCAGCCGGGAGAGGTCTTTTACCACAATGGCCTCGATCCGTCCGGCTTCTACTACTTCATAGATTTTATCGATTCCAGCACGATTGAAGTGCATCCCGCTGACATTGTCATCGAAGGATTCGCCCACGACTTCGTGTCCATTGGTAACGGCGTAGTGGTAGATGATATTCCGCTGATTGCTGAGAGAATTAAGTTCCTTGTCCTCATCTCTGGAGAGACGATAGTAGAGCCAGACCTTCACTCACGGCACCTCCTCTCTGGTAGAGTTGATTTTGCAAACAGAACATATCACAGACATCTGTGAATAGCCATGAAAAGAGCTCAGTTATGATTTGATTCTACCAAACCAACAACCCGCTGCTCTTCTGCTTGTGCGAAAGGGTTATCTACGGCAAGGTAATCATGAATCAGCATTTTCAGAAATGCGTCAAATTGTGTGTCGCTCCCCACATAGGAGTACATGACACTGAATACGATTCTTTTGATGAACGGTCTTACTTTCAGAAGCGCCTTGAAGCGTTTTGCTCCGTAGGACTTGAAGGATGAAAGCTCATCGATGACCACCATATCGAAGTCAAACGGAAGTCCGCTTTTGTTTATGAGCCAGTCCACATTCTCTCTGTTGATGATGGTGACCGTGGCATCTTTTCGGATCGCTGCTTTTCTTTCTGCCTCCGTTCCTACGGCAACGGCATAGTCGAGATTTTTAAGGTGATCCCATTTGGCAATCTCGGAAGGCCATGTATCTCTTGCCACACGAAGCGGTGCGATGACGAGGACTTTGCAGATAGCGTCTTCTGCTTTCAGCTTTGTGATCGCCGTCAGCGTAATGACGCTCTTACCAAGACCCATCTCAAGGAAAACAGCCGCTATGGGATGGTTTATGATGAAGTCAGTCGCGTAGGACTGATATTTATGAGGATCGTATTTCATCGAGTATTCCTCCTATCTGTTCTTCGGCATCCAGGCAGTAAGCTAAAAAGCCGAGCTGCTCAAGCTGCCTTTTTCTGCGTACTTGCAGGGGACGGGGTTTCAACCCGGTAGTTTTAATTTCAACGAAGCCGATGTGACCTCCCGGTAATAACACGATGCGGTCAGGCACTCCGTCAAAACCGGGTGAAGTAAATTTGAGGGAGAGACCGCCCATGCTTTTTACCTTGGCTGTCAGCTTTCGTTCCAGTATCTTTTCATTCATGGTTTGCACTCCATCTTTTTAATTGCCCTGGACAAGAAGGTGGACAACCTCGAAAATTTCTCTATACGCGCGTACATACATAAGTGTAGGTAGTCCTGTTAGTCTTGTTAGTCTTTTTGAGTCGCATAAAAAATCCTCCGAATCGGTTGATCCGAAACGGAGGACTTCAAGGCACGGCTGCAAAATGGGTGCAGAAAACTAACCACAGTCCGGCGGAGAACTTCTCCGTCTCGGTCTGCGGCATCCCGCTCACAAGGAAGCCGTGTTATTAACTTGTCCGCCGAGAGCCGTTGAGCAACAGGGAGCGGCCCTGTTCAGCTATCAGCGAGGCGATATAAGCCTTGCGGCCTGTATCTACTTAACTTATACACCAAGATTTTTTTGAAAAACGGACACGTCATGTCCACTCACCCTTGGTGCGAAATAGGCTCTTTTTTGCTACAAAACGTGTAACAAAATAAAAAAGAAGCCAGAACCATGTGGTCTATCACACGATTCTGGCTTCATGATATCTTTTATTAAGTTGTCTCATTAAGAACGGAAAATCGGAAAAACTATAATTTCGGAGGCTCAACGTCACGAACGATTGCCTGGTAGATTTTCCGAATGTATCGGATGCGTTTGTTTGTCCATTCCCGCGGTGCGTATATCTTTCTCAAGTCATAATGCTGCCTAATAAAATCGGCCCACTGTGCTTTCGTAGAGTACCGAGCGAAGAACTCCGAAAGTGTCCATTTGCGAACGATTTCATTTTTTATGTAGTACTCGGCAGTAAAATATTGATAAAGCTTATCCTCAATTTCTGCCCATTCTTCTTCGCTTGCAGAATACACACTTTGTACTAAGTCCATTCTGTGCAGTACAAAGCGGCTTTCTGTATGAAGCTTCGTTGTAAAGTCCGGCGGGATGACCATATTCAATTCCGCACACAGAGTACCGATTCTCTCAACCGGAACCTCGTCTATCCCCAGGTTTTCTGCTTGCACCGCGCAAGCATAGAACAATTCTATTTGGTATTTCCACTCTAATGTAAACAAAGCTACGGCCGCGAAAAGCACGTCATCATCGGAACCGTCAAGCTTGGCTACAAGGCTTTCTAGCAACTCATCATACTTGCTGTAGTATTCCTTAAACGTTGCATTTGATATTTTCTTTACATCACAGATTCGCTTGTTAATGATTGCCTTAAGAAGAGGTTGCTCCGCCATTGTGTTGAGTTCGAAATACTGCATCTCGCTCAACTGATGCCCAGACAACTTTCCTTTCATAGAGGAAACATCCTTTGAGAGCAGTTCAGGGACCTCGATGCCGGTGTTCTCTTTGATTCGCTTGTATTGGAGGTCTCTATAGTACTGCGCATATGCTTTCATACGGCTATCGCGCATACGGAGGTCATCAGCATCTGATCCTCGACTGGCTCTTACCGATTTCTTTGGTACAACGATGTCATACGAATCCTTTAAGATTGTAAAAAGAAGATGGTCTCGAAAGCCTTCAAGGTCAAATGGGGATAAAGCATAAGCTTCCGGCACAGAGAAAATGTTATGTATTCGATTGTCAATCATCTCTACCATAGAGTTACTCATGTCTTCACCTCCTACAGATGCAAATAGCAGACCATATCGATCTGCTATTTGACCAGACACGCTATGTCCGTTTTTTGTAAAAATATTTTTAAATTTCTACACCAAATTGAGCGAGATACTCTCTGACCGCCCAAACCGGCTCTGGGTATTTCATATGAAGAGCCTCGCCAATCCACTGATGGTTCATATCAAATGGGTTCAGCTTGCAGCCGAAGACATCTAACAGTTTCTCGCTTATTATTGGCGGGAGATTAAGTGCGAAGCAGATAAGTACTGCCGTGTCCAGGGAAGGGGTATGCGTACCCTTTACAATACGGCTTATCGTCTTGGGATCACGGTCGATATCATAAGCAAGTTCGGTATAGTTTTTGCCTCGCCACTTGAGAAGCAGCTCCATGCATTGTGACGGAACATCCGTCATCTGCTTTCTGATCTCCGTTGCCTCTTCAGCCATTTTCTTGCGCATCGCAACTTGCCGTTCCTGCGGTGCGTTTTGAAAGCCGTTGTGGTAGGTAAGTTCAAAGGTTACATCACTTGACTCACGGTTAAGGAAGCAGGCGGTATGATAATCGGAAGAAACCTTGCTTGTGATATGCAGATCAAAAACAAGACAGCACTCGTCCATATGGGAGCGGGCATATCCGGTCAAATCCAGCTTGCCGTTCTCATCACGCTCCACATATAGTGGGGCATTGTAGACGAAGTGATTATCAACGAAGAGATAATCTCCGCTTTCAGTCAGTTTGCGGAGATTTTGATTTTTGAAACGCTCGATGGCCGCATCCTGCGCAGAAATCGAAAATGTTTGATTTATCTGGATGGAGCCTTTTCGGAAAGCATGAGGCTTTACATAGTGCCCATCAAGGAAGGTGTATGTGCCGATGGCTTCATCATAGCCAACTTCAACAAGTCGAATCTTCGCTGCCTGCTTTGAAACACCGAAGTCCGTCTGAAGAGCGGTGATAACTTGCTCCATGACGTCAGCGGTATGCACCGTGTTCGCCTGGTGCATAAATGTAGCGATATATTCGGCTGCCTTGGCTTTGAAAGGACCGGCAGGCATTTGGATTCGAGGAGTAAGCTGATTAGCCTGGCGCTCCATTAACTCTGTAGCCTGTTTCGCTACAGAAGCGGCGGCACCGCCGACAACCTCGCAGCTGATACTTGCAGCATCGGCATTATACAGTTTTTCCAGTTCAAACACCTTGCGATGCTTTACCCAATGGACGCACTCATGGATGATGGTGTTGTTTACGGAGCCGAGGTTGCGAAGGAGGAACATCTGCGGATCGACAAGGATTGTCTTGCCACTTATGTGCATCACCTTCGTTTCTTCAGCTTTAGCATCATACAACTCCGCATCCGTATCGACAAAATAAAGCTGCCCGAACACAGAAGCATCCTCACGGATGCGTTGAAGCTGAACCGTCAGTCCGAGTCTTTCAGCAAGCTTCTCCGGTTCTACGGTTACCGGTGCCGCTCCGCGCCGAGGCATTGCCAAAGCTTCTGGATAATATTCCTTTAAGAATTTTGTGGCTTCTTCCTCTAAACGCTCATGCGGCATATACGGAACAAGAGCATCAGACAAAGAGTTGAGCGGGGCTCCGGTCGGATTGTACGGCTCGATAGTGCTTATCTGCCAATCATCCAATCCGCAGGAAAGATCCCCTTCGCACGAAATACGAATCCAAGGGAAACACTCGTCTCCCTCATCATTCTTGTAGTTGGAGTCCTTGACCTCAACATCAAGTTCCAAACCCACATCAAAGGCTACTCGCATTCCCGGAAGATCCCGTACATAGACGCGCTTGATATCGGCATCCAAGAGTTCCACGCTTTCGATGGAGCGCACCTTTTTTAGTCGCAGTTCAAGCAGACGGTAGTTTTCCGCAGCGTACTTTGCGGCTGCGTCATAAAGACCGTCATAGCATTTGCCTTTGACATATTCAGCGAATGAACGCCCGGTAGCCACGGAAAACACCTCCTTTAATAATCCAGCGAGTCAATATAGTCTGTTAGTTTTTCTTCAAATTCGTAAGTGTTACCTTTAGTCTGAAGATACCAAAAATTGCTCTGCCCAATGCCGAAGTCATTTGATTGACCGCGAGGAATCTCAAATGAGCGGTCTGTGTCTGGAATCAGATGGGCATCTGAATACTGGCACTTTGTCATATAAATAAGATTACCGTCCACCACACGGTTTCTGTAGACGGTAGCATTATCATACCAACCAACAACAACATTTTTCTTAAGGGTTGGGCTGAATGCTGTTAAAACAACTCTTACGCCATCAACGGAAGGCTGACCTTTGCTCATAGGGTTGATATTCTCAATCGTGATGGCGTTGGCATATTCGTTTTCGCCTGTATGCCCAGAGCGGTACTTCGTTTCGATAAAACCGTAACAGTTGCCGTCTTCATAGCAATGGAAGTTGTTTTTCTCGAAAGCATCGTTGTTCTCTGCCACAAAGCTGCCACCATTGACAGGAGAATCGTCCGCAGTGATGCCATCGTAGTACTTCATATATGTAACTCGGCAAACTACAAGAGGAGTACGGATTCTTACCTTATCATCAATGAGTTCGTATTCTCTGGTTTTGTCCGGGTGCATTTCATTCACCTTAAACACTCCGGTAAAACGGTAGCCTTCTTTTTCGTGTATGAAGACATAACGAATCTTGTTATCTGGAACATAATCTGCATCCGCAGCTTTCGGCTTCTCAAACCAGAACTTTCCGTCAGCGGTGTAGGTGTTATCCCATGATGCATTTCCAAACTGAGGGAACCAAGCATTATGCTGCTCATCAACGGGGAAATAGGCACCGCCAGAACTTACCGACTTATTGAACACCTTGGACATGGCATCACGAATAGTGGAGAAGTGTCTGTTATCAGAGATATAGAGCATTTTTGCCTTTGCCTCTGGCTTCGGCTCATATTTTCCGTTTGCACGATTAAGCCGCAAGTTGCTGTTGTAGCTTTTGAGGGTGGATGCAATAACACTCTTTGATACCAAAGATGCCGGCATCTTATAACGCTTCGCATAAGCAGATGCGATTTCGTCAATGGAAGCTGATCCGCCAAGCGAGGAGATGATTTCCAGAAGTTCCTTTATATCATTCACGGACAACACCTCCCACGTTATTTTCGATCAAATCAATAATGCCACTGATATTATCCTCGTTCTTCTTCAGCCAGTTCGTAATAAGGAACTTAGTATCGACAAGGATAGCAACAATTCTCCGGCTGCTTTCGCCTTCGGAATCTATCCACTTCGCTTTTGCAATGCCAACAAACTCCATGTTTTCATCGAACTTGTCTTTATGGGCATTCTGATTCTTTGAATATGGAAGAACAAAGGCGCTGAAGACATCGTCATAGAGACCTTCCTTGACCTTCTTCACATACTCGCCGTATGTTATTTGCTTCTGAATGCTCGTGGTCTCCGGCATATCACTCGGCTTGAAAGTTGTGCCGTAGCGGTAATACTTCGCATCAAGGATATAGACCTTGTTGTCTTTGATAAGTACGGTATCTGGACGGAGGTTCGTAGAGTCGACAGGACCTTTTTCCAATACCAAGTCCCAGGTCGCATTCGGATAGAAGTCTCTAATGTCTTCGACCCTGGAGAACATCGCATCAACCATTCTTTCATAAACATAGTCATACGAGTCCACACCGTAAATCATCTCACGGGTGCTGATGATGTCATCGTCAAGACCGACTATGACATTCTTCATGTTCTGAAGCCTGACTTTCTTTTGATCATCAAAGGTGTGGGCAAGTTCGGTGTTAAGGGCAGCGAGGTATAACTTCTTGTTGAATTTTTTATAGTAGTCGACACCATTGGGGTCGAAGGAAATGCTGTAGAGCCAACCGATAGAATCAACCGCCTTCTGCACACAGAAGAAGTAGATTTCCGTCAGAAGATTGTCCTTTTGACTTTTCTTCTCGGAAATGATGTCTGTGTAGATGACATTGCCATCAGAAATTACCGGATTTGAACGCATTGTCCGCTTCCAGTCAATTTTGCCTCTGGCACCCCTCTGATAAACCTTTTCACGGTTCTCGTATCTTCCGTAAGAAAGATAGTCGTTTATGATCCACAAGTATGCTCCGAGAGGGAACACATAGTCGTTATTATGTTGTGTGTTGTAAGAAGATAAATCGCTTGTTCTTGTCTTTGCAAGGGAAACCGTCCGCAGTATTGCCAAAATGTCTCTGCGTAAGCCGTCATCATCTTCTGACAGTTGATAGGTTTCCGGGTAGTGGAACTCAATCTGATTATCGGAGATTTTTATGCCGATGAACTGATTGTCCATTTTCCCGGTCGCAGCTATCTTTTTAAGGTTTTGTATTTTCACAAGTCATCACCTCAAAAAGTAATATTTTGGAACACCGACAGCGGAGTATCTCCTTCCTTCGGATTGATAAAAGCCTCGATTAAATCTTCGAGCGTCTTGTAAGTTTCCGTGTCAAACCATTCTTCACGGCCAATCTTGCAGACATCGTTCCATACATACTCAAGAACCTTATACGCAAAGTTCTGGGCAATTTCGGATACATCGCCCGGAATGTCCGCCGGATCTACGAGGCAGTCTTTGGTAACAAAGTATTTACCAAGGCGCTTATCTTCGTTTGTCTGATTCTGAAGTTTATAATCAAGAATCTTATCGTTAAGCTTTGTAAGGAAGTCCGCCCAGGTTACCTCTGTTCCGGGTAGATACCAAGTCTTATAAGCGTGGCCAGTATCCTTGTTGATATCGTTGCTGATCTGCTCGAATGACCATCTGCGTTTGAAAGCAGTGTCCAGAGTGAAAACATTCTGATCGCTGGAGTTCATTGTTGCATAGATGGTGAGATTGCTCGGAATGAAAACGCCGTTCTGGAGTTCTGCCTTGATAGCCTCATCGGAAATAGACTCGATGAGGTATTTCTGCATATTCGGATTGCTAACAGGATACTCGCTTGCACAATAGTTCGGCTTTCCACTGTCCTTAACTCTGTCGAGCAACTGGAACATATCTCCGAAGATAGCCGCAGCATTGCCTCTGTTGATTTCTTCCACGATAAGAAAGACCATATCGTTGGTATCATAAGCCGTCTGAAGGGCAAGAGTGAACGGACCGGGATTGAAGATGTATTTTACGATTTCTTTTTCTGCACCGGTTGCTTCATCCGTTCTTGTTTCTACTGTCGGCAAGATTTGTCCAATAAAGTCGCAGTTCGCATATTCCGGATGGAAAGTGACACGGATGATGTTATTCTTTGCAACATGAGCCTCATCCAGCATATCACTGACATGGCGGCTCTTACCGCAACCCGGAGCGCCATAGAAGATTTTGTTTGCGCCGAACTTGGCTCTTTCTGTTGTGGTTGTCACTTCGGTTTCTTCGTCTGCGACAGCGGTAGTAGTATTGTACTGAAGTCCCTTATAGTTTTCTAAATAGTGATAAATGAAACTCGGTCTGAATACCACAAGGTTTTTTCCGGTAGTTTTATCTACATAGAAGCCGTTGTTCTTTGCGGGCAAAATGTCAGTTCGCATATTGACACGAAGGCTTGGATTCATTGGATAGTTCTTATCCATCTCAATAGGCCATGCAACAACGACAGCGTTGTCTAACTCCGTCTTATCTTCAAACACATAGAATCCAAGTATAATACTGTTTTCTGGATACTGTCTGGGATCATTGTCAGTACCCAGTTGAATCTTCTTTTCTTCTCTATTTCTCTCTGGATCCTCTTTTCGGACATTGCCGTGAAAGATGTGCAGTTCTTTTACTGCTCCAATATTCTCGTTCTCAAGTTTGATGTGAAAATGCGCAGGCGATATTTCGCTTAACAAAGTATATTTCCACCCATTAACTGAAAACATCTTCTCAAGCATTATTTTTCTTTCAGTCGGAGTAAGAGTTTCCGGTGTGCCAACGACTAAACCACCTTGCGCATTTACTTCGTATCGTTCATCTCTTTCCATTGAAGTATTCCTCCTTTATCGCTTTTGCAATCATAAAAGCCATTTGTGGTGGAACGGCATTACCGACTTGCCGCCACTGGTCTTTGAAATCCCCAAGCAGTTCATACTCATCAGGGAAGGTTTGTATTCGTTTTAGCTCCTCTACACGAAGAAATCTGTTGCGCCAATGGAATGGACCTTGATTGGTAGAAAAACTCGCCTGTATTGTCCATGAAGGCCGATCTGGCGTTAATTTTAGCAAGAATGTCCAATACCTTGACTTCCATTTGAATTTTGGATTTGGATACCCTCGTTTTTCCGTAAAATACAGATAATTATCTCCCGCAGGGATTTCACACAACAAATCGTAGTCCTTTGCCCCAGGTCTCTGTTCTTTCTCTTCTTCAGTAATATTGTCGAATTCGCTAATCACTTCGCCACAAGTTACCCAAGGCAACAAATCTGTTTTCTTGGATGGGTCAGCATGAGTCTCACTCGGAAATACGAACTTCGGCAAATCTTGTTTAACGCCAACACAGATGAAACGTTTTCGTGTTTGAGGAACACCATAGTTGGCGCAGTTTACAACTTTGTAAGTAATGTTATATCCGAGTTCAGCGGCGTTCTTTTTGAGGAACTCAAACTCATATTGGTGAGTTTTAAATGTAAATCCATCAACATTCTCAAAGAAAAAAACTGTGGGACTCAATTCTTTAAGTGCGCGAAAATACTCGGGAACCGCGAACCCCGCGTGTTCGTCTTCAAAGCCATCTGCTTTTCCTATAAGGTAGTGCCTCGTTTGGCTATATGGCGGACAAGGCGGGCCTCCGATTAGAACATCAATGCTGCCAATGCGTTTTTTTATTTCCGAAAAATTGATATCTCGAATATCTCCGCAGAAGACCTCGTCTGCAACAGAATTTTTAGTTAGCGTTTCACAAGCTACATCCCAGATATCCGTTGCAAATACGGTGTGAAATCCGGCTTTATCAAACCCTAAATCAAGACCTCCAGCACCGGAGAATAAACTTAATACTGTAGGTTTTTTTATATCCATCGGCATAATTCTTCAACTACTTTCTTCCCAAGCAAGGGCGGTACGGCATTACCAATTTGTTTATGCGCAGAATAGGTACTACCATAGAATATATAATCATCAGGGAATGTCTGAATGGCTGCAAGCTCACGTACATTTAGTCGTCTGCTCTTCCAATGGAAGGGACCTTCCCAATGCCCAGGACTTGCAATAATGGTCCATGATGGTTCAAAAGGATGTAATTTAAGCAGAGACAGCCAGTACCTCTTTCCTGCAACAAATACTGGATCGGGATACCCGTCTCGTGCTGTCAAGGCAATATAATTTCGCCCAAATGGGATACAAGTCAACTCATGCGCCCATTTCCCCTCGGCATCGAGTTTCTCTCCAGCACAGTATTCCTGCGTGTCGAACTTTGCAATATAATCCACTACCCGCTCGTAAGGAAGTAAAGAGGGATCTGCCAAACACTCTTTTTCATTTCCGTGCGTTTTTTTCAATGTTGCCTCAATAGGCTTTCTGCTGGCTAAAAAGAAAACACGTTTTCTCTTTTGAGGGATTCCATATTCGGCAGCATTAATCTTTAGCATAGAATAATGGTATCCAAGCCGTTCCATATTTTCCGCGATTGTTTCAACAGCCTCGTGATTGGAAGGATGAAGAATGCTTTCGACATTTTCCAGTACAAAGCCATCCGGTCTTAAATCAGATATTATTTTAAAATAAGGAACTATTAAATTGCGTGGATCTTCACTTGAATTTCTCTTTTCATTTGTAACCCAATACCCCGCTTTTGAAAAAGGCTGACAGGGTGGGCCGCCAACAAGTATTAACTTATCCGGATTTTCTTTTTTTAATAATTCCGCATAGTGAGTGCCATCGATGCGTGTTATATCTCCGCATTCATGCAGAGTATCCTTAAAGAAGGAATTCTGCTGCATTGTTTTTACACTATCTTCAAAAATGTCGAGACTGGATAATACCGGAATCCCCGCAAGCTGTGTTCCGATATCAAGGCCGCCCGCACCAGAAAACATACTAATTGCCTTTATGCCATTGCTACGATCAACTTTGATATCTTTACAGGTATATCCTTTATGCTCGTATGGAATGACAATATTCCCATCTTTATCTTGATCAAATGCGGCAAGCATCTCTTCGCGTTGATGCGGAGTTACATTTTCAAAATAGGTCTTTTCAATCTTATATAGCGACATAGTGCCTCCTCAAAGAGTTACTCGGAAACAAGTCTCCATGTTCCTCTTTTCACATTTTCAATTTTTCCTTTCGCTTTTAGGTTTGTGCGGCACCAACGAAGGCGATAGTCTAATTTTGTTCCAAGTCCGCTCTCGTCTTCTAACTCAACAACTTCTTTTGGTAACTGTAAAGTCTCAATAAGAGTTGTGTTGATTGCCGGAACATCCGCAACACCACCAAGCTTTTTTAAAGCATCAAGTATGGCGTCTTCGAGAATAGCATTTGTCGGGAAATAAGCTTTTTTCATGTAAATATCCTCCTAAAAATTAATCATCAGCACTGTTGCCGCTATGAACCCAGGCATCGAGTTCCGAATACTTGAATTTCCACTGTTTTCCCACTTTGTGAGCAGGTATGTCTTTACCCTTTCTAATCCAATCCCTTACGGTTCCTGGCTTTACGCCAAGATATTCTGCAGCATCCTCAATGCTTATCCATTTATCATTGATTGCATCAGACATTTATTTACCTCCAATTGCATCGAAATTAGCCTATAAGTAGTCACTATAATTATATCACAGAGAATAGAAAAACGCAATGTGTTTATTGTTGTTTATTGCGTTTTTCTGCCGTTTGTTTATGTTTGATTGTGCGTTAATAATCCTGATATATACTCCTCGCTTTTTCTATTACCATCCTGCCGTTCTCACACTTGACCTCAATCTGTGTGCCTGGGACGAAGCCTATCTCTTCGAGCCATTTACCTTGCAAGCGAATCTGGGCAACAGGCTTATAGTTCTGATCGTTTCCGGCATAGACCTTCATGCTGCGTTTTTCTTTGAATCTCATAATTCCTCCTTTTGCGAAATGGTAATAATTTACATTTCATTTTACCACGAAGGAGGGCAACTTCCAACGGGTTTACTTTATGGGTACAAAGCAAACCCATACCCCACAAAGTAAACCCTACCATATCGGATGTACGAAAAAACGCCCAGGAAACGAAAAAATCCCGCTGCGGAAACGCTCCTACAGCGGGATAAAGCAAACCCTATGTCTTGAAAAGCCTTGATTTTCAAGCGTTTTTACAAAGAAAAAAGGTAGTAGACTTTCTATCAAAATCTACTACCTTATTTGGTGGAGCTGATGAGTCCCTCGTCGAACTCGCCGCACTCGATGTTTGAGAGGTCCGCGGACTTGAGTTTTCCGTCTTCACTACTGATATTGAAGTAGATAAGAAGCTGGTCGTCATATAGGTAGACCTCTGAAACAAAGTCAGAGATGATTCTCCGACGGTAGTCCTGCTCAGGCTCACCCGGGTACGGCTCAAGGTGTTTCATCAGCGCAAAGAGAATCTGGTCCTCGGTAAACGCAAGACGCTTACCCTTGAGGAAGCTAAGCTCGCCCAGAATGACCGCTTGCTCGTTCTCGAGTTCTTGCAAGCGAGCAGGCAAGGTCTGCGTCGCCGCGCCTGACTCGATAGCCCGCAGCACGTTCGCAATGGACTTCTTATTGTCTGCCAGCTTCTTCTCGTAAAAGGCAATCTCCGAGGCGGTATCATTTTGGCGCTCTTGCGCCGCATGTACCTTCCTCGCGAGCCCCTCGAGAACTTCCTCTTGAAGGATATAGCGGACAGTGAAGTCGACTACGGCGCGCTCGAGGCGGTCGCGCGAGACCTGCTTCTTATCGCAAGTCTTATTCTTGCCGCGAGTGTTCCCGCAATAATAGTAGTACCACTTGTTCCCGCTCTTGCCCGTGCCGCTGACTCCCTGCATTGGTCCTTTGCAATGACCGCAGAAGAGCCTACCGGCTAAGAGGTATTCGGCCTTTGGCGACTTCGGAGCCTTGCGAGCGCGCCGGCGTTCCATTTCGGCTTGAGCGAGGTTAAAGGTGTCCTTCGAGATAATCGCAGGTATGCCGCCTTCGACGACTATATCGTGATACCGGTATTCGCCAATGTACTTTCGGTTTTTAATAATTCGGTTGATACTGTTCTTGTTGAAGGGCTTGCCCTGCGCGGTACGCAGCCCACGGCTGTTCAGGCGCTCACAGATGGCCGCATTTGATTCGCCCTTGATATACTGCTCAAAAATCGTTTGAACGGTCTGGGCTGATTCTGGGTCTATCTGGAAATGCTTCTGCTCGTCGACCCGATAGCCGAGCGGTCTCCCGCTTCCGGTGCTCTGGCACTTCAAAGCGCTCTCGTGCATTCCCCGCTTGATTTTCTGAGCGAGCTCTGCCGAGTAGTATTCCGCGAGACCTTCCATAAGGCTCTCAAGGATAATGCCCTCGGGCCCGTCCGGTATCGCCTCGGCTGCATAAAAGATTTGGATTCCGTTCCTCTTGAGCTCCCGCTTATAAACGGCGCTGTCATATTTGTTCCGGGCAAAGCGGTCTGTCTTATAGACGACCACCGCCTCGAACTTCTTGCGCTTGGCGTCGGCGATGAGCCTTTGGAACTCCGGTCGCTCGTCTGTGCGGCCTGAGATATGACGGTCGCAGTATGTGTCGACAACGGTAAGCCCTCGCTGCTTACAAAAGTCGGTGCAGACTCTAAGCTGTCCTTCGATACTCTGGTCGGTCTGTCTCGGGCCGGCAGAATACCGAGCATAAATTACTGTATTCATGTGACCCTCCTAAAAATTTCGTCGTTATGGTACTCCAGAAGCTCTCTACGCGGCGGAAATCGGGGGGGGGGGGGGTAAAACCATTCCGTCAAGAGAAGCCAGCCAGCGGGCTGTAAAAGCGTCCTGAGGGCTATCCAAAATTAT
Source organism: Flavonifractor sp. HCP28S3_F3 (assembly GCF_052065355.1). Taxonomy (NCBI): domain Bacteria; kingdom Bacillati; phylum Bacillota; class Clostridia; order Eubacteriales; family Oscillospiraceae; genus Flavonifractor; species Flavonifractor sp. HCP28S3_F3. The sequence continues at coordinate 205,749 of NZ_JBQHUF010000003.1, read as the reverse complement.
CGGAGAAACATAGATTTTCATGGAAGGAGTGATAGTTATAAGGCCTCGGTCGAAGGCTTTATCATAAAAAGTATTGAGGCAAATCCCGTTGTCGGGGCTGACCCGGTCCGCCTCGCTTCGGCATTGCGAGTACGGTTTTATATGACTTGCAACGAGCATTTGCGGCAGCGCGCAGCCGGATATAAAACACCGGTCGTCGTAAGCCGCAAGCACCGCCTGCTTGAAGAAGTGTCGTTCCCGCGATACTCTTCCGTGATTCGTCAGAGACGAAAGCGGCTTTGCTCCCTGCAAAGGCGAAGAGTCAAAGATAGCGAGACCGGTCAAGGTCTCTGCCTCAAGACTCAGAGAGCCCCAGTCGTGCTTGAACTCCTCGTAAATCATTCGGTCCGCCTTCGCTACGTTCTTAAGCCCTGAGGAAACCTTCGGGTCTATGTACCGGAAGTTCCTCATGCGCATTACGATAGAAGCGACTGAGTGAGGAATAATCTCGGCGACCTGCTGAATGACTTTATTGCTGGGATTGATTTTCCCGAGAGGAGTAACACAGTAAAGAGCATAGGCGATAATTATATCCGCTCTGCTCCACGCGTTCATTGATTCTGCTCCTCGTCTAAGCGGATAGCTGTCATAAGCAGCTCCATACGCCGCTTGACATCGAGCCCGGAGAAAATACGCAGAAGCTCCGCTTCCTCTTTGGAGCGCTGCTGCTCTAAGTGAATCTCACCGGAGTTCTGGCCTATAACGCCGTTATTGGTCCCCACCGTTCCGACGTTTACGCTATTATCGGTCCACCCCATCAGGTAGTCGACCGACGTTCCGAGAGCGTTCGAGAGCTTCTGCATTTTATCGGTACGAAGTGTTTTGATGTAGCCCGTTTCCCACTTGCGGACCGTGCTCGCACCGACGCCGACCTTATCGCCGAGCTCCTGCAGAGTGTACCCTTTCTCTGTTCTGAGATAATGTATTCTATCGCCTAAAGTCATTAAGACCGCCTCCCTTGAAAAAGATTACTCTTATTATAACACGCATTTGTCTTAAAGTGAATACTTTTGCTTAAAATTCACAAATATTTTCCAAAAGGCTATTTACAAATCCAAAAGGACACGGTATAATAAATTTGTCCTTTGGGACAACCGGTAGTGCCTACGCGGAAAAATCTCAAGGAAAGGAGACAGTATATCGTATGGTTGAAACTCGAATGTTGAGGGCCCACATGACCCTGAAAGGCGTTACTACGAAAGACCTTGCGGACGCGCAGGGCTGGAGTATGAGCACAGCCTACCGTAAGATTACGGGCAAAGTTGCCTTCACGGTACCTGAAGTGCAGCTCTGTAAGGAGCTCCTTGATTTGGACGCTCCTACGACGAACGCAATTTTTTTTGCGGCTGATTTGTCCTAAAAGACAAAAATGCGGCCGACGCTCGCCGAAACCGCTCTTGCAAGAGAGAATCTTATGCTTGACCGACTAAGCGCTGCGGTCAACGCGTTTTACGAAAATCCACAAAATATGCAAGCCTATTTGGCTTGGAAGAAAAACAAGGAGGCAAAACAAAATGAAAATCACCGTAACAATGGAACTGACTCAGGAAAACCTGAGCAAGCTGAGAGCCCTGCTCCCTGATACCGAGATTCCCGGTCAGGTAAGTATGTTCGATTCCACTTCGGAAAAGCCTGTCGAGGCTCCTAAGACCGAGGCCCCTGCTCCTGTGACCGAGGCTCCTAAGACCGAGGACAAGCCTATCACGAAGACCGACATCCGCGCTGTCGCCCTGAAGCTCTCCAAAGCCGGCAAGCAGAAAGAGCTCGCTGACATCTTTGCGAAGTTCGGTTGTAAGAAGCTCTCCGACTTCGACAGCCGCACGGAAGACTATCCGGCGCTTATGAAAGAGCTGGTGAGTGTCAATGGCTAAGCACGCACTACTTTCCGCAAGTGGCGCTCACCGCTGGCTCGAGTGTACCCCGAGCGCGCTACTTGAGCTTCAATTTCCGCAGAGCACGAGCGAGTATGCCGAAGAAGGCACCGCAGCCCATGAGCTTTGCGAGCTGACCGCCCGCTACTTCCTCGGCGAAGTCTCCGAGATGGACTTTGAGAATCGCCGTGACGAATTGGCAAAAGGCCATTACTACAACGCTGAAATGCAGGAATGCGCAAATGACTACGCAAGATTTGTTACTGAAAAGACCAAAGCTGCGCAGGAGTCTTGCGAGGACGCATTTACCGAGCTTGAGGTGAGAGTCGACTTCTCGAAGTACGTCAAGGACGGCTTCGGCACCGGTGACTGTATCATCGTCGCTGACAAGGTCCTCGAAATCGTGGACTTCAAGTACGGCAAAGGCGTCCGTGTTGAGGCGACCGGCAATCCGCAAATGAGACTCTACGCTCTCGGCGCGCTCCTCAAGTACAACACACTTTTCGACATCGACTCCGTTCGTATGACAATTTTCCAGCCTCGGCTCTCCGGCGTTCAGAGTTCCGACGAAATCACCGTCAAGGAGCTGCTCGAATGGGCTGAGAAGTATGTCAAGCCCCGCGCTAAGCTGGCCTATAAGGGCGAAGGCGAGTTCGCCCCGTCCGAAGAGGTCTGCAAGTTCTGCCGGGCGAAAGCTCAGTGCAAAGCGAGAGCCGACAAGAATCTCAAGCTCTTCGACGAGGCCCCGGACGCTATGCTCCTGACTCCTGAAGAGGCCGGCGCGATTCTTGAAAAGGCCGCGGATATTCAGGCGTGGCTTACGGACCTTGAAGGTCTCGTGTCTTCTACGCTGCTCAGCGGTCAGCCTGTTACCGGCTGGAAGATGGTCGAGGGCCGCAGCAACCGCAAGTTCGCAGACGAACTGAAAGTCGTCGAGGCTATGAAGTCCGCCGGCTACGACGAGAGTCTGCTCTACGAGCGCAAACTGATTACCCTGACTCAGATGGAGAAGGACTTCGGTAAGAAGGCCGTAGCTGAAACGCTCGGCGAGCTTATCGTTAAGCCTCAGGGCAAGCCCACTCTGGCTCCTGCGAAGGACAAACGTCCTGAGTTTAAGCCTGAGGAACAGCTTCTCGCTGAGTTTGATAAGTAAGGAGGTCTCGTTATGACGGAAGCGGCAAGACGCAGAACGCGGGCGAGAATCCGCCTTATCAAAATCCAGTGGCTCCTCATTCTGGCGCTCATTGTCGCCTTGATTATCTCGTTCGTTACGAGACCGAGCGCTTCCGTTCCTGATGAGCCTGAGTCTTCGCCAGTTCGGGTAGAAGCTCCTGAGCCGATTACCGAAACCGCCGCGCCGGAGCCTGCGCTTATCGAGCTCGGCGAGTTCAAGACTACCGCCTATTGCACTTGCGTTAAGTGCTGCGGTATCTGGAGCGCGGAACACCCTTCTCGGGTCGGTACCGATTACGTGCAGCGAACAAAAAGCGGCACGATTCCGACCGCGGACCGCACGGTCTCGGTCGACCCCGATGTGATACCTCTCGGAACGGTCCTCATTATCGACGGCCGCGAGTACATAGCCGAAGATACGGGAAGCGCCGTTAAGGGAAACGTTATCGACATCTATTTTGACTCACATGAGCTCGCCGTCGAGTACGGCGTTCAGATGAAAACTATTTATATTAAAGGAGATTGATACTATGTCTACTCAAATCACTACTGGTAAGGTCCGTTTTTCCTACTGCAACCTCTTCACCCCTCGCGCCGTTCAGGAAGGTGCTACGCCGAAGTACAGCGTTACCCTCCTGATTCCGAAGGGCGACAAGGCCACTATGCAGAAAATCAAGGCCGCTATGGACGAGGCTAAGCAGAAGTTCATGGCAAGCAACAGCGGCAAGAAGCTGCCTACCAACCTCAAGAGCACGCTGCACGACGGCGACGGCGAGCGCCCGAACGGCGGCGAGTTCGGCGAAGAGTGCAAGGGCTGCTACGTTATCACCGTCAGCTCCAACAACAAGCCCGTTCTGGTCCACGCGGACAAGACTCCGCTGACTGACCCTCAAGAGCTCTACTCTGGCTGCTACGGCCGCGCAATCATCAACTTCTACGTGTATGACACGCAGGGCAACAAGGGTATCTCTGCTGGCCTCAACGGTATCATGAAGCTCTACGACGGCGAGCCTCTGGGCGGCGGCGTTGTTACGGATTCCGATTGGGACGACGGCTGGGAAGACGAGGACGACAACGACGACCTCCTCGGTTAAGCGTATGCTCCGGCGCGTTCGTCTCGGATTTGCTGAGGCGAACGCCGCCCGGAGGAAGGAGGCAATATGAGAACATTAGCAATCGATATAGAGACCTACAGCTCGGTCTCTTTGCAAAAGTGCGGTGTCTACGCCTACGCCCAGAGTCCGGACTTTGAGATTCTTCTCTTCGGGTACGCTTGGGACGACGGTCCGGTCGAGGTTATCGACCTTGCCAGAGGCGAGAGCCTGCCTGAGGAGTTACAGAACGCTCTGTATGACCCCGAAATTCTGAAGACAGCATTCAATGCGTCTTTTGAACGGACTTGTCTGAGCGCGTTTATGGGCCGCGTGACGCCGCCCGAGCAATGGAGCTGCACCGCAGTTATGGCCCGAGAGCTGGGTCTGCCCGGTAGCTTGGAGGCTGTCGGCGAAGTTATTGGACTTCCTGAAGACAAGCAGAAGTCTAAGACCGGCCGAGCGCTTATTCGTTACTTCTCGATACCTTGCAAGCCCACGAAGACGAACGGCAACCGGACCCGCAACCTTCCTGAGCATGACCCTGACCGCTGGGCTATCTACGTTGAGTACAACCGTCAGGATGTCGTCTCGGAGCGGGCTATTCGGCAGAAGCTCTCTCGCTTCCCGGTGTACGAGAAGGAACAACCTCTTTGGATTCACGACCAGCATATCAACGACCGCGGCGTCGGCGTGGACCTTAACCTCGCGGAGCATGCGGTCGAGATTGACGCCATTATCAAGGCGAGACTTCTTGAGCAGGCTAAGGAACTCACGGGCCTCGAAAACCCGAAGAGCACCGCGCAGCTCAAGAGCTGGATTGAGGACACCGCGGGTATTGAGGTCGAGAGCCTCAACAAGAAGAGTATCGCCGGCGTAAGAGCCGACGCTGACTGCGACGCCGTGGACCGTATGCTCGACATTAGAGCAGGTCTTGCAAAGACCTCAACTGAAAAATACAACGCTATGCTCCGCACGGCTTGCCCGGACGGGCGCATTCGTGGCCTGACTCAGTTTTACGGTGCAGCGCGTACCGGTCGATGGGCCGGCCGCCTTGTACAAATGCAGAACTTACCGCAGAATAAAATGCCGGACCGTGACCTTGATACAGCAAGGCAGCTCGTTGAGGCCGGAGACCTTGAGACCCTTGAAATGCTCTTCGACGACATTTCCGGGACCCTCTCGCAGCTTATCCGCACGGCCTTTATCCCGAGACCCGGCTATCGCTTCATCGTGTCTGACTTCTCCGCGATTGAGGCCCGTGTTATCGCATGGCTTGCAAGCGAAGAGTGGCGCATGGAGGTTTTCAAGACCCACGGCAAAATCTATGAGGCTTCCGCCGAGCAGATGTTTCACCTTCCGAAGGGCTCCGTCAAGAAGGGCGACCCTATGCGACAGAAAGGAAAAATCGCTGAGCTCGCGCTCGGCTACGGCGGCAGCGTCGGCGCTCTGAAATCTATGGGCGCTCTCGAGATGGGGCTTGAGGAGTCTGAGTTGAAACCGCTCGTCAATAGCTGGCGCGCCGCAAATCCTGCCATCACTAAGTTGTGGTGGGACACGGACGCTGCCGCCCGCAGGACCATTCAGACAAAGGCACCTACTAAGCTGCCTTTCGGTATGGGCTTCTACAAACAAGGCCCTCTCCTTAAGCTGCGACTTCCGAATGGCCGCGAGCTGAGCTACGTAAAGCCCAGAATCGATGATGACAGTATCACCTATGAGGGTACAATTCAGTCTTCAGGCGGCTGGGGTCGTATTGAGTCCTATGGCCCGAAACTCGTGGAGAACATTGTTCAGGCTACAGCGCGAGACTGTCTTGCGGTCGCCATCGACCGCCTGGAGCGGGCCGGTTTTCCGGTTGTGTTCCATGTTCACGACGAAGTTATCTGCGAGGTGCCTATCGGCGTAAGCTCTGCCGAGGAAATCAGCAAAATTATGTCGGAGCCCATCGAGTGGGCGGCCGGCTTACCGCTCAAGGCTGACGCCTATGAGTGCGAATACTATAGAAAGGACTAATTGCTATGAAGATAGATGTATTTAACAAGGTCGTCAAAGAGCAGCTTCTTGTCTGCGAGCACCTGCTTACCGGCAAGGGCCACGAGTATGCGCCTGACGCCGTAGATGAGAGCAATATTGACCGCCTCGCTCATTTCAAGAAGGCCGCCGCAATTATCGACGGCACTCCGAAAGAGGCTCTGCTCGGTATGCTGACAAAGCACCTCGTCTCTATCTCGGATATGTGTACCGACGGTCGCAGCTACTCTCTGGACCGCTGGACCGAGAAAATCACGGACAGCATTAACTACCTGCTACTGCTCAAGGCTTTAGTCGAAGAGGAGGCGAACGGCAATGGATAAAATCAAAGTCGCGGTCCTCAATCCGACCGCAATCAGCGAGGCCGAGAAGATGATGGTATGCACCGCCCGCTTAACGCAGCGCGGGCACACGGTCAAAGACCTCTCTGACTTCCTTGCTCTCTACGATAAAGAGTACACCGAGAAAACGGCTAAGGTTATGGCCCAGCTTCCGCACCCTACGATTCAGAAGTTCGCGGTCATCAACGCTGTAATTGTCGGAGCGTCAAGGAGATTCCTAGCTCAGATTACGAGGCACCAGAACGAGGTCAAGTTCATGTCTGCGTCCTTGCAATACAGCGACTACTCGAACGAGGCTGACTTCGTTGTCCCGTATGAGCTGCTTGACAGTCAAATGCGTTTCTCCTACCTCTCTCAGTGTCAGGATGCTATGCGGAAATACAAGCTCCTCGTTGAGTACGGTGCGGACAATGACTCTGCTGGCTATCTGGCTCCGCAAGGCCTGAGAAACGTTCTGATTATCAGCGCGACGCCTTATCAGTGGAAGCACATGATAAGCCAGAGAACTTGTCGGCGCAATACCGCCGAGACCCGCTACGTTATGCTCCGCCTCTGGGAAGAGCTTTACGAGCTGGCTCCGGCTCTCTTCTCTCCTGAGACGACCGGCCCCTTCTGCATGAAGGGTAAGTGCCTTGAAGGCAAGATGGCATGCGGCGCTCCGCTGGCGTCTGGCCTTACGCCGCACGATATTCTCGAGCGGGATTTTCCGCTCTGTATGGAGGTGCGAGATGAAGATTAAACTGATTGACTTCAACGGCCCCGCTCCTGTACGAGCACATGACAACGACGCCGGCGCAGACGTGTTCAGCCCCAGAGACCAGACCATCTACCCCGGGCAAGTATATAAGCTGCCTCTCGGCTTCGGCCTGGAGCTGCCTGACGGCTATGTGGGGTACATATTTCCTCGCAGCAGCTTGAGCGCTCGCGGTATCGTATGCGAGCTTCCGCCCATCGACTCCGGCTATCGCGGAGAGGTTCACGCTATCGTCTCGAATGTCGGAGGTGATGGCTATGACATCAAAAAGGGCGACCGTATCGGCCAGCTCGTGATTATGCCGGTCGTAATTCCTGAGTTCACCTATGACGAGGGTGCTGCTCGAGGGTCTGGGGCCTTCGGCAGCAGCGGAAGATAGTCATGCGGGTAAAAAAGGCGGGCGGTAAAGTTTACGGCGCTGACTTTACCGCCGCCGAGCGCAAGGCTATGAATCTCGAAATCGAGAGACAGCTTGCAGAGTACAGCCGTAAGCACGCAAACGAAATCGATGCCATTATACTTTGGCAGTTGCACGCACAATACGGCTTCGGTGAGAAACGACTGAGACGGTTTTACGACCGTTTCAAGGCTGAGTATTTTGACCTCATTAAAAGGTATGAAATGGACGAGGACGACAATATCTGGCTCAACACCTACAAGCTGAAAGAAATCGGCGTCGACATCGAATCTTGGAATCGGGACGGTGAGACTGAATGAGAATAGACAAAGACAACTACTATCTGAATATCGCAAAAGCCGTCGCGGCCCGTTCTACCTGCCTTCGCAGGCAGTATGGGGCCGTGATTGTCGCAGACGACGAAATCATCGCGACCGGCTACAACGGTGCACCCAGAGGCGAGGCCAACTGCTGCGACGTCGGGAAGTGCTATTGCCGAGAGCATTCCACTCCTATCGACGAGCATGCTGCTCGCCACGGGGACCAGTACGGGACCTGCGTCGCCGTTCACGCCGAGCAGAATGCGATTATCAGTGCGCCGAGGCGGTCCATGCGGGGCGCTACCCTTTACCTCGCATGCCTCGATGAAAGCATTGACCCTGCTCCGTGTAATATCTGCGACCGCATGATTAAGAACGCAGGTATCACGAGAGTAGTAACGAGAGCCGGTACCTTTTAATGCCGACTCTTCAATACGACGGCTTGATAACGATTGCGACGGGTAGCTCGCGGCGTTCGACAAGCTGGAAAACTAAAGAAATGCTCTGGTCTGAGTTCGTTGATAAACTCGGCCGTGTGACCCGGACGCAGGAGACCCAGCAAGAGTACTTCCGTATGCCGAAGGAGGAACGCGATAACGCGAAGGACGTCGGAGGCTTTGTCGGCGGCACCCTGAAAGGCGGTCGTCGTAAAATCGACGCCGTTCTGCAGCGTCGGCTTATCACTCTCGACATGGACTCTATCACGGCGGGCGAAGACCCGTGGCCTACGGTCGAGCTGATTCTGGGCTGCGCTGCGGTACTCTACAGCACGCACAGCCATACGGCGAAAGCTCCGAGGCTTCGTCTTGTGCTTCCTCTCTCGAGGCCTGTATCTCCTGAGGAGTACGAGGCCATTGCCCGCAGGATTGCGGGCGACATCGGTATCGACATGTGTGACGATACCACCTACGAGCCTCATCGGCTCATGTATTGGGCGAGCGCTTCCTCTGACGGAGAGTTCCGCTATGAGGTACAGGACGGCCCGTGGCTGGACGCTGACGAGCAGCTCGCAAGGTATGCGGACTGGAAAGACCCGACTCAGTGGCCCGTATCAAGCAGGAAGTCCGGCACGATTCGGCGTCTCGCTGATAAGCAGGGCGACCCGACTGCGAAAGACGGTATTGTCGGCGCGTTTTGTCGCACCTACTCCGTCGAGGACGCAATCGAGGCCTTCCTGCCTGAGGTCTACATCAAGGGCGAGAACGGCCGTTACACCTACAAGGGTGGCTCGACTTCCGGCGGTCTCGTTATTTACGAAGACGGCCGCTTTGCGTATAGCCACCACAGCACGGACCCGACTTGCGGTAAGCTCTGCAATGCGTTCGACCTCGTCCGCATTCACATGTTCGGTAAGGACGACGAAGGGAAACCTGCGAACACCGCGGCGAACAACCTTCCTTCCTATAAGAATATGTGTAAGTGGATTGAGACCAACTGCGAGAGCGTTATGAAGGAGCTGCAAAGCAAGCAGCTCGACTACATCGTCCAGCTCTTCGGCGAAGGCGACGAGGCCCCTGATATGAACTGGGTTTCTCAGCTTGAGGTAAACCCGAAGACAGGACATGCTGCGACCACGGTCGAGAATATCCGTATCATCGTGAAGAATGACCCGCGTTTTAAGGGTACCTTCTATTGGGACGAGTTCATGGAGAGACCTATGGTCTGCGGAGACCTTCCTTGGCGAAAGGCCGACGCAAAGCCCCGCTCATGGGACGACACCGATGACGCAGGCGTTCACAATATCCTTGAGAAGGACTACAAAATCGACTCCATGCCGAAGACCCGAGAGGGCGTCGACCTTGCGCTCGCTGACATCACGAGGCACCCGGTACGCGAGTATCTGCGGAGCCTTATCTGGGACGGCGAGAAACGCTGCGAGACGCTCTTTATCGACTACCTCGGCGCCGAGGACTCCCGGTACACGAGAACAGTAACCCGTAAGGCGCTTATCGGCGCGGCCGCGAGAATCTTATCTCCGGGCTGCAAGCACGACCACATGCTCGTTCTTATCGGTCCGCAGGGCTGCCGCAAGAGTACAACCTTGAAGAAGCTCGGTAAAGAGTGGTTTTCGGACTCGCTCTATACCATGTCCGGCAAGGACGCCTACGAGCAGCTTCAAGGCTTTTGGATTATCGAGCTCTCCGAGATGGCCGCAACCCGTAAGGCCGAGGTCGAGCAGATTAAGCAGTTCGTCTCCAAACAGGAGGACAACTACCGCGCGGCATACGCTCGCCGCACGCAATGCCACCCGAGACAATGCGCCTTCTTCGGTACCACGAATGACGAGGAGTTCTTGCGTGACCCTACCGGCGCCCGCCGTTTCTGGCCGGTCGTCGTTACTGACGCGGGTAAAACTCTTGGTGATAAGCTGACCGCTTCTATCGTGGACCAGATATGGGCCGAGGCCGTGACCTACTACGAGGCCGGTGAGACTTGGTACCTTGACGGAGCGGTCGAAGAGATGGCACGCAAGGTGCAGGCTGACCACACCGAGGCGAACGGCAAGCTCGGTCTTATCGAGAACTTCCTTGAAGTCCTGCTGCCAGAAGGCTGGGACGATTGGGACCTTGAAAAGCGTCTCATGTTTTGGAGCGGCGGCTTCGGCGAGGAGCGTAACGGTACCGTACCGAGAACAAAGGTCTGCGCACTGGAGGTCTGGCAGGAGCTTTTCAAAGGCGACCCGAAGAGCTACTCGCAGACGCAGGCCCGCGAGATTATCGGGCTCCTGCGCATGATTCCGGGCTGGCGGTTGTCCACCTCCGTCAACTGCGGAGCAATTTACGGCAGGCAGAGGGGCTTCGTGAAAGAGGTCTGAGGTAGCAAAGGTAGCACTTGAAAGGCCAACTTTTTTTCGTTAGAGGGTAGGTCGTACAAGCGCGCTTGCAACAAAGGTAGCACTTTGAGAACTACTTGCAACAAAGTGCTACCTACTCTGCTACCTCGAAAAAGCCTTATATATCAATGCTTTTGGCTACTTGGTAGTACTGGTAGTCGAAAAATCTTAAAAACATTTTTTGAAAAAGTAAAGGGGCACTCGACACAACTTGTTCGCTCCCTCGCATTACATGTATATATAAGGAATCTTTGTTACACGCGCTACTCGACTACCTGAAGGAAGGATTTTATGTATGAAAGCACTTTTGAGCGAAAGCTCTGCGAGTATATCAAGTCCCTCGGCGGTAAAGCGTATAAGTGGGTGTCCCCGGGAGCTCCGGGGGTGCCTGACCGAATCGCGATATTGCCGGGGGGACGAATAATTTTTATAGAGGTCAAGCGGCCGGGGCTGAGTGACGGCTTGAGTATCCGGCAGAAAAAGGTCATCGCGACATTAGAGGGGCTCGGCTGCACCGTTTGGCGTATATCCGATATGGAGGATTTGAAAGCGAGGCTAAGGGCTGATGGAGTATAAACCTTACTATTATCAGGACTTCGCGGAAAAGTTCATTCTCGATAACCCCGAGGCGGGGCTCTTACTGGATATGGGTATGGGAAAAACGGTAACGAGCCTGAGCGCAGCGGATAAGCTCCTGAATGACTATTTTGCCGTGAGCAAGGTCCTTGTTATCGCTCCGCTGAAACCGGCAAAGGAAACGTGGCCGCCGGAGGTCAAGAAGTGGGACCACCTGAAACACCTGAAGCTCTCGCTGATTCTCGGGTCGAAGGCTGAGCGTATCGCGGCTTGTGAGCAGGAGGCGGATATTTATATCGTCAATCGTGAGAATGTTGTCTGGCTTGTGGACTACTTCAAAAGCAAGTGGCCTTTCGATATGGTTATTATCGATGAGCTGTCGAGCTTCAAGTCCAGCAAGGCGCAGCGCTTCCGGGCGCTCAAGAAGGTACGGAAGTACATCAAGCGGATTGTCGGTCTTACCGGCACACCTTCGCCGAATGGGCTGCTTGACCTATGGCCGGAGATGTACTTGCTTGACGAGGGTAAGGCTCTCGGCAAAACTCTGACGGGCTACCGCGATACCTATTTCGTCCCGGACAAGCGGAACGCCACGACCATTTTTTCATGGAAACCGAAAGACGGCGCAGAGGAGCTTATTTATGAGAAAATCGGAAAGCTCTGTATCAGCATGAACGCAGCTGACTACTTACAATTACCAGACAGGCTTTTTCTCCGCCGCGAGTTTGAGCTTACCCCAGAGGCGATGAAGCTTTATAAGACTCTTGAGCGGGACACTCTTCTCCCGTTTGCTGACGGCGACATCGACGCGCCGACTGCGGCGGTCCTGACGAATAAGCTCTTGCAGGCTGCGGGAGGCGCGGCCTATGACGAGAACGGTAACGTCAAGGTCCTGCACGACTGCAAGCTCGAGGCGTTAGACCAGCTTATCGAAGAGGCGAACGGTCAACCCGTTCTGGTGTTCTACGCCTTTCGGCATGAGCGCGACAGAATTATGGAGCGGTACCCGGAAGCGGTAGACATTAAAGACGACGGCGCAGTCGTCCGCTGGAACGCTGGCAAGATTCCGATTATGCTTGCTCACCCCGCAAGCGCGGGTCACGGACTGAACTTGCAGGCGGGAGGTCATATCGCGATATGGTACGGACTTCCTACCAGTCTTGAGCTTTACCAGCAGGCAAACAAGCGATTGCACCGTCCGGGGCAAAAGAAAACGGTCCTAATTCACCATATCCTGATGAGGGGCACCTATGACTACCGTGTCTTAGATGACATACTCGCGCCAAAGGAGGTAAGGCAGAACGCTTGCCTCGAGGCTTTGAAAGCCAGAATTAAGGAGGTATCAAAATGACACTACAGGAAGCAAAGGACTTCCTCAACAGAGGGTACAGGTCCAAAGAACGAATAAAGGTTAAGGAGGAACGTATCGACGAGTGGCGACGCAGGGCTGAGTCTATTACGGCCGAGATTAAGCCGGTCGCAACGTTTTCCTCAACTCCGTCAAAGAAAGTCGAAGAAGCTGCTTGCGCTATCACCGATTTGCAGTCGGAAATCAAAGCGGAGATTTACGAACTTGCGGCTATCGAGCTGGAAATCGGCAGAGCTATCAATCAGGCGGTTACTGACCCTACTCTTAATGCTCTGTTGGAGATGAGGTATCTTAAGTACCTCAAGTGGGAGGAAATCGCGGTGCGGCTTGACATCACTTTCCGCTGGACGATGACTCTTCATAAAAAAGCTCTCACAATTTTTACCGAAAGCGCGTTAATTCACGCCGAACATGCGTTATAATATAAAGTGGAAAAGTCGGATGGAAGTCCGGCTTTTTCTGCGTTATCGGAACTTCCGGTATCGCGGGCGGAGCACTGCGCGGGCCTCCGGTGCAGTGCTCCGTCTATTATTATGAATGGAGGTTAGCAACAACTAACGAGGGAGGGACGAACGTGGCTAAGCTGACCGATAAGCAACGGAAAAAGATTATAGCTGAATATGTCGAAGGCGGGACGTCACAGAGAAAGCTTGCAGAGAAATACCATGTCTCTCCCTACCTGATTCGCAGTATTTTGAACGGAGATAAGAATCTCGCGCAAAAAATCTCGCATAAAAAAGAGGAGAACACAGCGAGCGTTCTGGCCTTTATGGATTCTAAGAAAAATGACGTCTGCGGACTGATTGACAAGCTGCTTGCGGCTATGGGAGACGAAGACAAGCTCGCTGCCGCGACGGTCAATCAGCTTGCTACCGCTATGGGTATCGTCATTGACAAATATACAGCTAACGAGGCAATTAAGTCGTCCGACGCGAAGGAGACCAACTTCTTTGAGGCGATTCGTGCTGCTGGAAAGGAGGTTGACCTGAGTGCAATACCAGAGCTTCAGTCCTCGGCAGAATGCGACCCTCTTCTGGTGGACGAAACCGGAACATCAGAATAGAGACGGCCTTATCTGCGACGGGTCAATCCGTTCCGGCAAGACGGTCTCAATGGCTATCGGCTTTATCATGTGGAGCATGGCGAGCTTCGATAAACAGAACTTCGCTATCTGCGGCCGCACGATTGAAGCGCTTCGGCGTAACGTTATCGTACATATTCCCACATGGCTTGAGGGTATGTTCGAGGTTACTGAGCGCCGCAGCGAGAATAAAATGGTCGTCACTATCGGCAATCGCTCTAATACCTACTACCTCTTCGGAGGCCGAGACGAATCCAGCTACACCCTTATTCAGGGCATTACTCTGGCGGGAGTCCTCTTCGATGAGGTCGCCCTTATGCCTCGCTCCTTCGTAGAGCAGGCTATGGCGCGCTGCTCGGTCTCCGGGTCGAAGTTCTGGTTTAACTGCAACCCCGAGTCGCCGGGCCACTGGTTTTATAAAGAGTGGATTCGTAAGGCGGCGGAGCGCAATATGCTCTACCTGCATTTTACGATGGACGACAACCTCAGCCTTGATGAGAAAATCAAAGCCCGATACGAGGGTATGTATTCCGGCGTGTTCTACGACCGGTATATCCGTGGTCTCTGGACCGTCGCGGAGGGCTTGATATATACAATGTTTAATAAGGACTATCATGTAGTCCCTTCCGTGCCTCGCGATTACGAGGAGTACCTTATCTCTTGCGACTACGGCACCTTAAACCCGACCTCGGCCGGGCTCTGGGGCCTCTGTGAGGGAAAATGGTACCGCGTTCGAGAGTACTACTACGACGGACGCAAGGAACGGTATCAGCGAACGGACGAGGAGCATTACGCAGCTATTGAAAAGCTTGCGGGAGACCTCTCGATTCGGAAAATCATCGTTGACCCTTCCGCCGCCTCGTTTATCGAGGTCATACGCCGGCACGACCGCTTCATGGTCGAGCAGGCAAGCAATAGAGTCCTTGACGGCATTCGCGATGTTGCGACCCGGCTGAACGCCGGCGACATTTTCTTTTGCGACTGCTGCACGGACTGCATAAGAGAGTTCGGTTTATATCGGTGGGATGAAAAAGCCGCCGAAGACCGGCCGCTAAAAACCGACGACCACGCTATGGACGATACGAGGTACTTCGTCCGCGCTGCGTTCCAGCCGTCGAGATTCAGTTTTTAAGGAGGTGCGATAAATGCCCTTATTCAAGAAGCCTATCGAGCAGGAGTTTTTCAATTTGCGCCTCCGCGCCGGCAGGCCTATGACCGAGCTTGAGTTCTACGCGAAAGAGCTTACCGAATGGGAGACCTCGCCCGAGCGGCGCGAGATGATTGACGGCGACCGGTATTATACCGGGTACCATGACATTCTCAAACGCCAGCGCACGGCTATCGGCCCCGACGGTAAGCTGATTGTGATTGAGAATCTCCCGAACAACCGTATTGTGGATAACCAGTATGCGAAACACGTTGACCAGAAGGCAAATTACCTTCTCGGTCAGCCTATTTCCTTTTCCTGCGAAAATGACGACTACGCAGCCGAGGTCAAGAAAGTACTCGGCATGCGGTTTATGCGTACACTCAAGAGCGCGGGAGTCGAGTGTCTCAACGCCGGTATCTCGTGGCTTTATCCCTACTACAATAAAAACGGCGAGCTCGCGTTCCGGGTATTTCCCGGCTATGAGATTATGCCGTTCTGGGCGGACGCGGCTCATACCGAGCTTGACTCCGCTCTTCGCCTTTACCCGGTAGAGGTCTATTACGGTACCGAGAAGAAAATCGTTAAGAAGGTCGACCTCTTCACGCTGGAAGGCGTTACGACCTACATCTTCGAGAACGGCGTACTCACTCCGGACACCGAAAAGCAGGCATATGTTAAGGTGAAAGACAGCAAGGGCAATGAGCAGCCCCTGAACTGGGAGCGCTTCCCCCTTATCCCTATCAAGTACAACCCGAAGGAAGTCCCTCTCATTCGCCGCGGCCGCTCTTTGCAGGATGCTATCAACCTCCTGCAGTCCGACTTCGTGAACAACATGGAGGAAGACGTCCGCAATACCGTTCTTGTCCTCAAGAACTATGACGGACAGGACCTCGGGGAGTTCCGGCGTAACCTGACAACCTATGGGGCTATCAAGGTCCGCACGGTCGAGGGTACTGACGGCGGCGTGGACAGCCTCGAAATCTCGGTAAACTCCGAGAACTATAAGACTGTTCTCGAGCTTCTGAAAAAGGCGCTCATTGAAAACCTCCGTAGCTATGACGCGAAGGACGACCGTCTCTCTGGTATGCCTAACCAGATGAACATTCAGAGCATGTATTGCGACATCGACCTCGACGCAAACGCGATGGAGACCGAGCTGCAAGCCTCTTTTGAAGAGATTCTCTGGTTTGTGAACACCTATCTCGCCAACACCGGCAAGGGCTCGTATGAGAGCGAAGATATTACGGTTATCTTCAACCGCGATATTCTTATCAACGAGTCCGAGGCTATTGATAACTGCTCTAAGTCCGTCGGCATTATCTCCGACGAGACCATCGTCGCTATGCACCCGTGGGTCGACGACCCTGCTGCTGAGCTTGAACGGCTCGAAAAGCAGAAAGAGGAAACCGACCCCTATCGCGCGGCTTTTGAGCAGGCGCAGGCTTTGCGCAACCCCGAAGGCGGTGACCCGGTAAATGAGGAATGATAAGTACTGGGCCAACCGAATGCGGATTCTTGAAGAGTCCTTGCTTGATAAGGGGTACGACTACGTTAAAAACCTCGAGCGGCAATATGCAACCGCTATTCAGGATATAGAATCGCAAATCGCAAGATGGTATCAGCGGTTTGCGGCCGAAAACGGCATAACGCTCGCCGAGGCGAATAAGCTGCTTACCACGCAGGAGCTTGACGAGTTCCGGTGGACCGTTGAAGAGTATATAAAACACGGTCAAGAGAACGCAGTCTCTCAGGCGTGGCTCAAGCAGCTTAAGAATGCTTCTGCCCGCGTCCACGTGTCAAGGCTTGACAGCTTGAAGCTCCAGCTACAGGAGCAGGCCGAGGCCTTACACGGGGCGCAGACAGAGGCCCTTAATTCGTCCCTGAGCGAGGTTTACCAGCGAGGCTATTATCATACCGCCTTTGAGCTCCAAAAGGGCATGGGGGTCGGCTGGACGCTTCACGGGCTGACCGATGAAGCTATCAGCAAAGTACTCTTGCGGCCGTGGACCTTAGACAGCCAGACCTTCAGCGATAGAATCTGGGCGAACAAGCAGGCGCTCGTCAACAGCGTCAACACGCAGCTTACTCAGATGATAATGCGAGGTGCGGCACCGGATAAAGCCATCAAGGCTATCTCCGACCGTTTTCAGGTCTCTAAGTCTCAGGCCGGGCGTCTGGTTATGACCGAAAGCGCCGCCTTCGCGAACGAGGCCCGTAAGGACTGCTTCAAAGACCTCGGCGTCGAGAAGTACGTTATCGTGGAAACCCTTGACAACGAGACTTGCAGCCTCTGCGCGCAACTCGACGGCAAGGTCTATCCTATGAGTGAGTATCAAGTCGGCGTTACCGCGCCGCCTTTTCATCCGTGGTGCCGTGGCACAACCGCCCCTTATTACGAGGATATGCAAGGCCTCGGAGACCGCTTCGCGAGAGACGGCGAAGGTAGAGGCTATAATGTCCCACGCGATATGAAGTTTACAGACTGGAAAGAAAAATACGTTGTACAACCGGAAAAAACACGGTATAATATATTTAAGAATGCCGTTTTAGAAGAGCTTAAAGGTTATTCGGCCTCAATGCACTCAGGCAACCAGTCTAAGCATATTCGGGGCGGGCAGAACTTCGACCCCACTCGAGGCGAGCTTACTGTTGACCCGCAAATGCTCTATGACCGGTATTCCGGTAAAGGTCAGTTCCTTAAAACAAACGCCGGAGACTGGAATCACAAAGAGCGGTTCACTCATACCGAGACTATCGGTATTTATAGAAGCAAGTACACCGGTAAGGAAGTTCCTACAAATACCGGTATTATTCATTATTCTAAGCGTAAGGGCTGGCACATTGTTCCGGCAAGACCGCAGAAAGGAGCAGCAAAATGATTGAGAAGTATATCTCGCTACTCGACCAGAGCGTAGTCGTTACTTGCGCGAACGGCAAAACCGTGCGCGGCAGGTGGATTGACTGCTTGGACGCGGAAGACGCCGGTGAAGATGAACGTCAAGAGGATTCTATTCTGATTCAGAACGGCGACGAGCTTATCGAGGTCTATGAGTCCGAGATTAAAGCAATCCAGAAAGCCCATAAATGAGCCCGATTTTTCAGAGGGTAAATCTAAGGGCCCATCAGTTAAAACGCGATACGGGAGACCGTGGAGTCCCACAGAAGCAATAGTTGATTAGAGCGTCCCTGCTTTTTAGCAGGAGGCGCTTTTTTCATACAAAAATTACCGCCTTACGCGGCGGACAATAAATAGCGCGCCCGCAATACCGGGACTGGCCGGATAAAAAGGATAGCGGGAGACAGGAGGAAAATATGTTGGACTGGCTGAAAACTATTTTGGGAGAAGCGTACTCTGAGGAGATCGACAAGAAGGTTTCCGAAGAGATCGGCAAGAACTTTGTGGCGCGTGCTGACTTTAACACGCTGAACACTGAGAAGAAAAACCTTGCCGACACAGTTAAGGAGCGCGACAAGCAGCTGGAGACCCTCAAGGCCTCTACCGGCGACGTTGAAGCCCTGAAAACTCAGATCGCAACTCTCCAGACTGAGAACGCAACTGCGGCGAAGGCCCATGAGGCTGAGATCAAAAGCCTCAAAATCGATACCGCCGTTGAGCTGGCTCTGTCTGCAGCAAAAGCGAAGAACGTAAAAGCCGTCAAGGCTCTGCTCGACCTGGATAAGGCTGAGCTGGACGCAGACGGCACCGTTAAGGGACTGGCCGACCAGATCAAGAAACTGGCTGAGGCTCCTGACAGCGGCTTTATGTTCGAGACTGGCAAGGCTGGATTCAAGGGTTTCAAGCCTGGTGAGAGCGGTGACCCTAACAACCAGCCCCCGGACTACTCTAAGATGACCTACGACGAACTCGCTGCGTATATGGAGAACAACCCTGACGCGGCAAACTAATTTTGAAAGGAAGTTGAACAATAATGGCGAAATTTGATGCTAAGTCCTTCAATGAGAAGGCATTCGGCAAGTATATGTCTGCTGTTCCCAACCCTAAGCTGAATAAGCTGAGAGAGTCTCGCGCGATCGTGGGCGACCAGCGCCTGCGCGATACCTTTGGCAATGTGAACCAGGGCGGTACTGTGTACGCGGTTCTGCCTTTCTTCGGTCTGCTCGGCGGCGCCGCTCAGAACTACGACGGCGTGAGCGACCTGAACCCCGGCTCTACTAAGACCTTTGAGCAGGGTGTTTTCACCTTCGGCCGTATGAACGGCTGGACTGAGGCTGACTTCTCCTATGACGTCACCGGCGGCGTTGACTTTATGGCGAACGTCCGCAACCAGATCAACGAGTACTGGAACAGCGTTGACCAGGATATTCTGCTTGACATCTTGAAGGGTATCTTCCGCATGTCCAATACCGGCACCGGCGCGATCAAGACTGCGAACAAGAAGTTCGTGGACAACCATACCTACGACATCTCCGCAAGCGGCGATACCGAGACTACCGCTGACATGATGATGACCGCCACCACTCTGAACTCCGCTATCCAGAAGGCCTGCGGCGATCACAAGGGTAAGTTCTCTCTGGTGCTCTGCCACTCTGCGGTTGCTACCAACCTGGAGAACATGAAGCTCCTGACTTACCTGAAGTACACTGACGCCGACGGTATCGAGCGTGAGCTGGGCATGGGCTCCTGGAACGGCCGCCTGGTTATCGTAGACGACTCCATGCCTGTTGCCGAGGAAGGCAGCACTCACAAGCACAGCGTCTACACCACCTACGTGCTGGGTGAGGGTGCGATCGGTTGGGAAGATGTCGGCGCAAAGGTGCCGTACGAGATGATTCGTGACGCTAAGCACCGCGGTGGCGAAGATACCCTCATCAGCCGTAAGCGCAAGGCTGTGTCTGTTGCAGGTATCTCCTACACGAAGGCCTCCCAGGCTACCAATAGCCCCACCAATGCTGAGCTGGCTACCGGCACTAACTGGTCTCTGGTTAACGACGGTACCGATACGATCGCTGATAAGGTCATTCCTATCGCCCGTATCATCTCCAGAGGTTAAGGCCTATGGTGGACGTACTCGCGGCAGTAAAAACCCGACTGTCGGCGCTCGGCTATACGGTAGCTGAGACCGACAGCGCGGCGATCGACTACAATGTTAAGAAAGCCGAGGCAGACCTAAAGGCCAGAACGAATCAGCTTCAAGTGCCTGAGGGCCTTTTCTATGTCTGGGTGGATATGGCCGCGGGCATGTTCCTCGCAGACAAGAAGCAGACCGGCGCGCTCGCCGATCAGTATGACTTTGAGGCACCTGCAAAGAGTATCTCTGAGGGCGATACTTCGGTCACTTTCGCAATCGCCGATACTGGTTCTTTCGAGGACCAGTTCGACGCAATGCTTGCAAAGATGATCGAACCCAGTGCAGAGCTGATCGCGGCTTATAGGAGGCTGGTATGGTAAAGAACTATCGGAACGCGCTCCAGAAGCTCTGGAAGGGCCTCTGTGACGTTTACACAGTCAAGACTATAAGAAACCCAGCCAACGGCCGAGACGAGTCCACGGAGGCCCAGGTTCTCCAGAAACAGCCGTGCAGGCTTTCCTTCTCCAGTATCTCAAGCACTACCGAGCAGGATAGCGCTCCACTGACCCAGCAGTCGCTGAAACTGTTCCTCGATAAGTCCGTAGCCATTCCTCCCGGCTCGAAGATCGTGGTTACCCAGGAGGGCCAGACAAACGCCTATGCGCAGTCTGGTCCTCCTGCAGTTTACAGCGTTCACCAGGAGATCATGCTCGTGCCTTTCGAGAGGTATGCGTAATGGCTCGCTGGGGCCGCTGCGACTTCTCTCAGTATCGAGAGCTCGCGAACAGCTTTGGCAAACTGAGCGACGCGGAGCTTGATGATCTCTGTATCGCCTGCAGTAAAGAACTTGCGTCCAGACTTCTGGCACTGGTTATCCCTGCAACGCCGGTCGGCAAATACCCGAAAGGCTCCGGCAAGAAAGGCGGTACTCTCCGGCGCGGCTGGGGTGCAAAGAACGGCAAAGCCGCTCAGGGTTATGCGCAGTCCCTGACTGTGACAAAGAGCGGTAATATGTATACCGTTGAAATCATCAACCCCGTAGAATACGCCTCCTATGTGGAGTTCGGTCACCGAACCCCCTCCGGGGGCTGGGTCGAAGGCCGGTACATGCTGACTATCTCGGAAGAAAAGCTAAAGCGAATCGCCCCGTCTGTGCTTGAGAAGATGGTGCTCCAAAAGCTGAAGGAGGTTTGCAATGGCGGAAATTAACACGAACATTATTTTAGATGGAATCACTCTGGCCTTGCGAAAGGCCTTTCCTGAAAGTCATATCGAGTCTGACACAGTAAAGCAGGGGCTTCGGCCGCCTGCTTTTATTGTGCTTTTGGTAAACGTCGAAGTCCTGGACTATCCGGCGCAGCGTCAAAAGAGACTCCCTCGCTTTGACGTCCTTTACTTTCCAAAGACCGGACGAGAAGAGTGCTACCGCGTAGCCGATACCCTCTGTGAAGAGCTCAAGCTCATTGACCTGCCGGGGGGCGATAAGCTGCGCGGCACGGATATGAGCTTTGAGGTCACTGCCGGCGTGCTGCATTTCCTCGTCTCGTATAATCACTTTGCTCGTACAGAGATCAACGAGACCCTGATGGGCACGCTGAAAATTGAGCAAGGAGGAAAGTAATATGGCTAAAGCCTCTACCGCAGCAAAGGCTGCGGTTCCTAAGCACTCGAAAGAGCAGCTGCTCAGGTCCAACCGATACGCGAACCGGCGCGACCTGATTGGCGCCCTTTTGGAGGACGATAAGCAGTATACCCTCGCTGAGGTTGATACTGCGATCGATAACTTTATGAAAGGTAAGGTGAAATAATATGGCCCTTGGCGGTGGAATCTGGGCAGTACAGAACAAGGTACTCCCCGGTACTTATATCAACTTTTCCAGCGTAGCTAAGGCGTCCGCTACCCTCTCCGAAAGAGGCTACGCGGCTATGCCTCTGGTGCTGGACTGGGGCCCCGATAACACGGTTTTCGCCGTGACGAGCGGGGACTTCCAGAAGAACAGCCTCAAGCTGTTCGGCCACCCGTATACCGATAAGGCTCTGCAGCCCCTGCGTGAGCTGTTCCAGTATACGCAGACCCTTTACGCTTACCGCCTGAACGGCGGTGGCACGAAAGCTACGTGCGAGTTCTGCACCGCGCGCTATTCCGGCGTTGCCGGCAATAAAATGTTTGTGGTTATCACCGCAAATGCTGACCAGCCGAGTCTCTTTGACGTCAGCCTGTACTATGACACCACTCTGCTTGACATGCAGACGGTAGACGCGGCTACAGCACTGAAGGACAACGACTTTGTCACCTGGAAGTCTGAGGCCGTGCTGAAGGCAACCGCGAAGACCCCGCTCGCGAGCGGCACGAACGGTACGGCAAACGCTTCTGCGCACCAGGCTTTCCTGGACAAGCTGGAGAGCTACAGCTTCAACACGCTCGGCTGTCCTTCCGATGACCCGACCACGATCAAGCTGTACGTCAACTACACGAAGCGCCTCCGCGACGAGATCGGCGCGAAGTTCCAGACGGTTATCTTCAACTTGTCTACCAATGAGAAGATCGGAGACTATGAGGGTGTTATCGAAGTCGGCAGTAATGTGACGGGCTACGACGAGAGCATTCCCGGCATGGGCCAGTACGGCCTTGTGTATTGGATGACCGGCGCGTCTGCTGGCTGCGCAGTCAATAAGTCCAATACCAACAAGAAGTATGACGGCGAGTTGACCGTCAACACCGATTACACCCAGGCCGAACTCGAGGCCGCGATCAAGAGTGGACGCCTGATGTTCCACAACGTCAATGGCGAGACCAGAATCCTGGAGGATATTAACTCCCTGGTCACTGTCTCCGACACGAAGGGCGACGTATTCAAGTCTAACCAGACTATCCGCGTCTGCGATCAGATCGCCAATGACACGGCCGTGCTCTTCAATACTCGCTACCTGGGTACCGTGCCGAACGACGCGGCAGGCAGAGTCGCTCTGTGGAACGACATTTGCAAGCTGCACCAGGACCTTGAGTCTATTCGTGCAATCGAAGACTTTGACCCCGACAGTGTGACCGTTGAGCAGGGCGACACGAAGAAGGCTGTTCTTTGCATTGTGAAGAACCTGAACGTCGTGAACGCTATGGCTCAGCTCTATATGTCTGTCATCATCATGTAAGAAGGAGGTTTGAACTATGAACCAGCCTATTATGAACGCGCTTGACGCGGTTGCAGGCTCTCAGGCCTCTGCGTATATCACCATGGCCGACGGAAACAGATATTGCTTTATGCAGCTCTACTCCTTCGAGTCCAATATGGAGATCAACGTGGCCGAGGTTCCTATCCTCGGCAAGTCCGGTAAAGGCAACAAGCCCACCGGCTGGACCGGTACCTGGAGCGGCACCGCCCACTATAACCAGTCCGTCATCAGAAAGATGTTGCTCGAGTACAAGAGAACCGGCTTTATGCCGACCTTCGATATTCAGGTTTCCAACGAGGACCCGACCGCTTCTGTCGGTCGTCAGACGATTATCCTGAAGAACTGCCTCACTAAGGGCGGTATCCTTGCGAAGTTCGACGCCGACGCCGAGACCCTGGACGAGGAGCTCGAAGGCACCTTCGACGACTGGGAAATGCCTGAGACCTTTAGCTTGCTGAACGGCATGCAGTAAACGACACAAAAACAGGAGGTAATTATTTATGGCTAAGAATCTGACTGCGTTCCTTGCTCAGAACGCAAAGAAGATCGACAACGTTACTTTTATCGCGTCCGACCGTTTCGTGGACCCCGATACCGGCGAGGCAATGCCCTGGGAAATCTGTTGCATTACCGCCGCAGAGAACGCCTCTCTCAGAAAGTCCTGTATGCGCACGATCCCCGTGCCCGGCCGCAAAGGCCAGTTCACCCAGGACTTTGACGCGAACGCCTACCTCGCAAAGGTCTCCGTTCGCTGCACGGTGTTCCCTAATCTGAACGACGCCGAGCTGCAGCAGAGCTACGGTGTTATGGGCGCAGAGCAGCTGATTACCACCATGCTGACCCCCGCCGAGTTCGAGGACTACTCTACGAAGGTTCTGGAGGTCAACGGCTTCCAGTCCGGCGAGGAAATGGTGGAAGAAGCAAAAAACTAATACTTGAAGACGACCCCGAGGCGAGCTACGTCTACTACTGTCTTCACAAGTTCAAATGGCCGCCGAACGTCTTTCTTGACTTAGACCCTTATACGCAGGCTTTTATCATAGCCGCGATCGATATTAAGGTCGAGCAGGAAAAGAAAGAAGCGGCAAAAATAAAGCACAAGAAAAAATAAACGGCGGCGCGGAGTGGTTTGGGGCCCCGCTCCGCCGCTTTTTTCTTAGAAAGGAGGGCCTATGGCACTTATCAAGTCGCAGCTTGTTCTGGTCGACGGCATGACTGCACCGCTGAGAAGCATTCACCGAGCAATGAACTTGGCGCTAAACAGCTTTGAGTCCATGCAGACCGCTTCTGGGCGCGCAGTCGATACCCGCTCCTTCCAGACGGCGCGTGAAGAGCTTGCTCGGATGGGCGCGCAGCTTGAAGAAGTCGAGAACCAGACGCGTAGAACCGGCGGCGCAGCAGAGTCTATGAAGTCGAAGTTCATGCACGCGGCCGCGGCGGTCGGCGCTGCGCTGTCGATCAAGAATATTATCGGCCTTGCGGACGCCATGACGCAGACCGAGGCGCGGCTGAACCTGATTACCGGCGACCTTGAAAAGACTGCGGCGCTACAAGACCAGATCATGGCCTCCGCAAACAGGTCCCGCGCTGCCTACCAGAGCACGGCCGACGCCGTTGCGAAGATGGGTATCATGGCAAAAGACGCCTTTAACAATACAGACGAGCTCGTCGCCTTTACCGAGCTTATCAATAAGCAGTTCACGATTGCAGGCGCTTCTGCGGCCGGTCAAGAGGCGGCAATGCTGCAGCTGACTCAGGCTATGGCCTCCGGCGTGCTGCGAGGTGAAGAGCTTAACAGTATCTTTGAGCAGGCGCCTACGATCATTCAGACGATTGCCGACTATCTCGGCGTATCGGTCGGAGAGATTCGGGCTATGGCTGCCGAGGGCCAGATCACGGCGCAGGTTGTTAAAGACGCCATGCTTAGCTCTGCGGATGAAATCAACGCACAGTTCAGCGCTATGCCTTATACCTTCTCTCAGGTCTGGACGATGATGCAGAACATTCTGCTCGAGGCGTTCGGTCCTTTGATTCAGGTTATCGGCGCAGGCGCGCAGTGGATTTATGAGAACTGGGCGGCGATCGAGCCTGTGCTCGTCGGCGTGGCTACGGCGGTCGCGATTCTTACCGCAGCGTATCTCGTTCATACCGCGGCCACCTGGCTCCAGGTTGAGGCGAACCGAGCCCTTATCATTTCTCTGCTTTCTAACCCAATTCTCTGGATTGCGGTAGCGATTGGCATACTCGTAGGCATGATCTATAAGTGGATTCAGTCTGTCGGAGGTCTCCGTAATGCCTGGAACCTCTGCACGCTCGCATTGATCGTCGGCTGGAATGCAGTTAAGCTCGCGTTCTTCGTCGGCGTGTACTGGGTCATGGACCTGGTCGCAAAACTCCAGCTCTGCTGGCAGAAGGCCGGTGTTGCGATTGCGAACTTTATGGGAAACATGAAGGTCTCCGTTCTGACGATTTTGCAGAACATGATTAACGGCGCGATCGATCTTATCAATAAGTTCATCGGGCTGCTGAACAAGCTCCCCGGGGTCAATATTGAGGCGATCGAGCACGTCACCTTTGCGGCGACAGCCGCCGCAGAGAACGAGGCCGCAAAGGCTGCGAGAGCTGAGGAGCTTGCGAACTTCGAGGCAGAGCTTGCGGCAGCTAAAGCCGGTCGAGACGCGCATATCGACTCCCTGAAAACTGAGCTCAATTCTTCGGTCAGCGCTTTGCAAAGTGCAAATGCCCAGATGAAGGCAGAAGCCGCGGCGAACAATGCCGCAGAGCAGATGGCGCTTGACGGTATCGGTCAGGACCTGTCTGGCCCTGGAGGTATCAAGGACAGCGCCGGCAGCGCGGCTGCGTCTCTTAAGGAAACCACAGAAGACCTCAAGTATATGCGAGACCTCGCAGAGCAAGAGGCTATCAACCGCTTCACCACCGCCGAGGTCAAGATCGATATGTCCGGCATGACCAACCGTATCGACTCCGACATGGACCTTGACGGCGTGCTGAATACTCTGACCGAGGGCTTCGCTGAGGCCCTGGAAGTCGCTGCTGAGGGGGTGCATGAGTAAATGTATAGCTTTTTCATTGACGGCATGGAGCTGCCGATCGCTCCGCAGAAATTGACCGTTAAGATCAAGGGCAACAATAAAACGCTGACCTTGATTAACGAAGGCGATATAAACTTCCTGCGCGCCCCTGGGCTTACTGAGATCACTTTTGACGCGGTACTTCCCATGCTGGGACAGTACTCCTTCGCGAACGGCTACCGCCGGCCGGACTCCTACCTGAACAAGCTGGAGAGCCTTATGACCGACAAGGAGCCGTTTCGCTTCCTGGTGAGCCGTGTGTCTCCCTCTGGCAGACTTTTATATGACACGAATATGAAAGTAAGCCTTGAGAATTACACGATCACAGAGGACGCCACAAAGGGCCCAGACGTGACTGTCTCTATCACGCTCAAGCAGTATATCAGCTACTCGACGAAGACCGTCACCGTAGTAAAGCCAAAGCCCGAAAAAAAGCCCGTCGTTCAGCAGAAGAAAAAGCGAGAGACCTCCAGCGCGCCGAAAGTCAAGACCTACACGGTTAAGTCCGGCGACTGCCTTTGGAATATCGCTAAGAAGTATTACGGCAACGGCGCGCAGTACACAAAAATCTATAACGCGAATAAGGGAAAGATCAAGAATCCGAACCTTATTTATCCGGGGCAGGTGTTGACGATTCCATGAAAATAGACCTGATTATTCAAAACGACAGCACCGTTTACTACCCTATCATCGAGGAGGGTATCACGCTTGAGTGGGACCGCAAGGGCACTCCAGGCAAGCTCAAGTTTTCCTGTATCAAGGACGACGTTCTTTCCTTCCAGGAGGGAAACCCTGTAAAGCTATCCGTCGACGGGACGGATATTTTTTATGGTTTCGTGTTTGAAAAGAGCCGGTCCGGCCGGACGCCGTACCTCATTGAGGTTACGGCCTACGATCAGCTCCGCTACTTCAAGAACAAAGACACCTACGTCTACTCCAACAAGAAGGCGAACGAGGTCATTAAGATGATCGCTGAGGACTTTGGCCTGAAAACAGGAAAACTGGAGGACACCGAGCACGTCATTGAGTCTCGCACCGAGGACAACGCTACGCTCTTCGATATTGCGCAGAATGCGCTGGACGAAACGCTCCAGGCTAAGACAAAGCTCTTCGTTCTCTATGATAATGTCGGCAAGCTGACGCTGCAAAACATTGAGAACATGAAGCTAAACCTCTGTATCGATATGGACACGGCTGGCAACTACAGCTACTCCAGCTCGATCGACCGCCAGACTTATAACCAGATCAAGATCACTTTTGAGAATAAGAAAAGCGGTAAGCGCGAGGTGTTCATAGCGAAAGACAGCGCAAATATCAACAAGTGGGGCCTTCTGCAGTACACCGACAAGGTGGAGATCGCCACAAACGGCGCGGCAAAAGCAGAGGCCCTTTTGAAACTCTATAACACAAAGACCCGTTCCCTGTCTATCTCCGACGCGCTCGGAGATATTCGGGTTCGGGCCGGTTCGTCCGTCATTGTGAAGCTCGGGCTCGGCGACATCAATATCCAGAGCTATTTGCTCGTGGAGAAGGTAACGCATAAGTTCAAGCAGAATCAGCACCTGATGGACCTGAAATTGCGAGGTGGTACATTTGTCGCCTGATATGACCGGATTCCTTGGAGACGTAAAACGCGCCGCCGTCGAGGCTGTTAAGGCTGGCAAGCCCTTCGCCTTTGTACTCGGCAAGGTAACCAGCGCCGCGCCGCTCAAAGTGCAGGTAGACCAGAAACTGGAGCTTACCGAACAGCAGCTTATCCTGACGAACGCGGTCAGAGATTACACGGTCCGCATGACTGTCGATCATCAGACCGAAGACACATCCGGCGGCAGCGGCGACGCAGCTTTTGCCAGCCACAAGCATGCCTACAAGGGTACAAAGGCCTTTCGTATTCATCTTGCGCTCAAGGCTGGTGAGCAGGTCCTTTTGCTGAGGGCTGACGGCGGGCAGAAGTTTATTATTTTAGACAGAGTGGAGGCGCCGAAATGATTCCCAAAACAGACGACGACCTCCTGACGCTGGAGGTCGAGACTCAACCGAGTCTCACTTACGCTCTGGATATTGAGCATGGGCGTATTCGCGGCATGGTCGATAACCTCGAGTCCCTAAGACAAGCGATCTATCTGATTCTCAGTACAGAGCGCTACGCGTACCTGATTTACTCCTGGGACTACGGGGTGGAGCTCGTCGAGCTGATCGGCAAGCCGAAAGAGTACGCACTCCCAGAGATCAAGCGTTGTATTACAGAAGCCCTGCTGCAGGACGACCGCGTTACCGCAGTAGACGGCTTTGAGTTTGAAACCGGAAAAGAGACTGTTCACGTTACCTTTACCGTGCACAGCATTTTCGGTGACCTGGAGGTGGAAACTGATGTACGAAGATAAGACCTATGAGGCGATTCTTCAAGAAAAACTGGCGCGAGTAGCCTCGAGCCTTGACAAGCGCGAGGGCTCTATCATTTTCGACGCGCTTGCGCCGAACTCGCTGGAAAGCGCGATGATCTATGTCGCCCTCGATACTGTACTCAACGAGACCTTCGCTGACACAGCAAGCCGTGACTACCTTATCAAGCGCTGCAGCGAGAGAGGCATTACGCCTTTGCCCGCTACTGCGGCGGTCGGTATCGGCGACTTTAGCATGGAGATTCCTATCGGTACTCGGTTCTCCTGCGATAAGTATAACTGGGTTGTGACCGAGAAAATCTCGTCCATGAAATACTACCTCAAGTGCGAGACTGCAGGTGCAGACCCGAACAGCTACACAGGGCAGCTTATCCCCATTGAGTATATCGAGGGCCTTGCTACGGCAGAGCTTACCTCGATTGCAATCAACGGCGAGGACGAGGAGACGACTGAGACTCTGCGCCTTCGCTACCTCAACAGCTTTGAGAACCAGTCCTACGGGTTTAACCGTGGGCAGTATGTGGAAGTGACTGAGGCCCTGCCCGGCGTCGGCGGCTGTAAGCCATACCGAGCCTGGAAAGGTCCTGGTACGGTCAAGCTCGTTATCACGGACAGCGACTACAAGCCGCCTTCCAGCACTCTGGTTGAGAAGGTGCAGACCACGATTGACCCCACGCAGAACCACGGCGAGGGTATCGGCCTTGCCCCGATCGACCACGAGGTTACGATCGTTGCCGCGACCGGCACCACGGTCAATATCTCTACGACCTTGACTTTCGCCCCTGGCTGGAACCTGGAAGAAAGCCTCACCTATATCGAGGACGCTATCGACGCGTACTATCGAGAGCTCAATTCCACCTGGGCGCGAGAGGCTAACTTGATCGTGAGAATCTCGCAGATCGAGTCCCGCCTTCTGGCGCTCTCCGGCATTGTAGATATTTCCGGTACGACTCTGAACGGTCAGGCCGGAAACCTCACTCTTGATAAGGACGCGGTTGCAGTGAGGGGGTCGTTCTCCGGTGCGTAACTTCAACAATATCAGAACGATCGACCTCAGAGAGTATTTGCCTGAGGTGCTGAAAGATGTTCAGGAGATGCGGGCGATCATGGAGGCTGAGACCCCTGAAGTCCAGGCTATCTGGGATGCCTGCGAAGACTGCATGAATGACCAGTTCATCATGGAGGCGACTGAAAACGGCGTTGCTCGCAGAGAGAAAATGCTGAAGATCACGCCCTTTGCCACGGACACCCTGGACGACCGCAAGCTCAGACTGCTCAGTAGGTATAACGAGAATATTCCGTACACCAGAAGGAGCCTGGAGGCTCTTCTGGAGTCCCTTTGCGGAGCAGGCGGGTATATTCTCACGATCAATACAGCGACCTTTACGGTGAACGCGAAGGTCGCTCTTACTGTTAAAAAGCAAGAGACGATCATTGCAGAAACCCTTGAGCGAATCTTGCCCTATAACATGGTTTTCAGTGTTGAGCTTCTTTATAACACCTGGGGCCAGATCAAGGCCTATACCTGGGCAGAGCTAAAGAAACTCACCTGGAGAGAAATCAAAGAGGAGGTACTTCCGTAAATGGCTACGTACACGAAAAACTACAACCTGATAAAGCCGGCGCCTGAGGACTTCGGCGACGTCGCAGACCTTAATGCGAATGCCGATAAGGTCGACGAGGTTCTCAATAAAAAGGCTGATCTCGACGCCCGCGGCAAGCTGCCAGCTGAACAGCTGCCTACGCTCAGCTATATCCCTACATCCGAGAAGGGTAAGGCCGGAGGCGTCGCCTCGCTCGGCCAGGACGGCAAGGTCCCGGCGGGTCAGTTGCCGTCGCTCGACTATATTCCTACCCCGCAGAAAGGCGCGGCAGGCGGTGTAGCCACTCTGGGAAGCGACGGAAAGATTCCCGAGTCTCAGCTCGGCACGGTCGGCGTGCCGCCCCAGATTATCGCTACTATTCCGAGCGGTAGTTCCGTCACATGCAAATGCGGCTCTAAGACCTTGACCGCCACGAGTACCGGCACTGTGACCTTCAATCTGACGGGGTACGGTACGTGGGTCGTAACGGCTACAAAGGACGGGCAGACCGCGACCGAGAGCGTTGTCGTGGACGATGTAAAGCAGTATAAAATCTCGCTCTCCTACTTCTCCGCTACGCTGAAAGTAACCTCAGACGCCGGCGCTACCGTTACCGCCACGAACGGTACGAAGACCTTCTCCGGCACCGTGCCTACGAGCGGCGTGCTCTCCCTGACGATTACCGCGTCCGGTACCTATACCGTTACCGCTACGAAGAGCGGAGAGACGACCGACCCCGTAAGCGTAGCAATCACGACCTCCGGGCAGACCTACTCTGTCGAGTGCCTGTTCTTCAACAGCGTGCTCTCTAAGAACACGTGGGCGCAGATTGCTAAGGCCTCTGCTGCGGGCAAGGCTTCTCAGCTTTGGTCTGTCGGCGATACGAAGGACATCACTGTCGGAAGCGAGACCCTGACGCTCGTAATTATGGGCTTTAACCATGACGACCTCGCAAGCGGCGGTAAAGCCGGTATTACCTTCGGCATGAAAAACCTTATGGCAACTACGCGCCGAATGAATGCCTCGAATACAAATAGCGGTGGCTTTACCGGCTCTGAAATGTACTCGTGGCTGCAAAACACGCTTTTGCCGACTCTGCCGTCCGACCTGCAGGCGGTGCTCAAGAGCGTCAATAAGAAGACCTCCGCAGGCAATCAGAGCTCGACTATCAACACAAACTCGATGAAGCTCTTCCTCTTCTCCGAGATTGAGATTTTCGGCTCGACTACCTACTCGAAAGCCGGTGAGGGCTCGCAGTACAGCTACTTTGCTACCGCCGCGAACAGAATCAAATACCTCTCCAACGGCTCCGGGTCTGCGGCCTGGTGGTGGGAGCGTTCTCCTTATGGGAGCGACTCCAACCTCTTCTGCAGTGTGAACGGCGGCGGCAACGCGAACAATAGCTTCGCCAGCTACGCCGGCGGCGTTTGCTTCGGCTTCTGTGTTTAATCTACTATCTTTAGTCAATCCGGGGCCCTTGTGGCCCCGGTAGGAGGTAAAAGCTAACTATGTCAGTTTATAAAGCACTGCGAGGAGACAGCTCGGTCCAGTTTGTAGAGACTGCGCGCAAGCTCGCCGTGCATACAAGAAAATGCTGCCTGAAAATGCCGAAGAGGTACACCTTCTACGGCGCTCAGGAGCTAAGCGCTCTCGCCGATACCGTCTACAATGAGGTCAAAATGGCGAACAGCGTTTTTCCCGGAAATCAGCACGAGGCGCAGCTCCGACGCGACCATCTTATCGAGGCAAATGCTACACTTCAGGCGCTTATCGGTCAGCTCGGAATTATGGCGGACCTTCTCAAGCAAAATCCTGAAAAGCTGCGCTGGCTCGATAATTCTCTCGAGGAGTGGGCTTCCCTCATCAGTGAGGAGGCTAAGCTAATTTCCGGCGTAAAGAAATCGGATAAAGAGCGATTCAAGAATCTGCCCTAACCGATATACGGGTCCTGTCATGATACTGTTGTCTTGTCCTGCGAACTGGTGGTGGGAGCGTTCTCCTAATGGGAGCAACTCCAACAACTTCTGCAATGTGAACAGCAACGGCAACGCGAACAATAACAACGCCAACAACACCAACGGCGTTTGCTTCGGATTCCATAAGGAATCAGGTCCGACGTAATAAGCGGGAAACCGCCGAAATCAGTACCTTTATGGAAGGATGACTCGTACCCTGCCTTTTGGCTAAAACACTCCTTTGATGTAGTCGCTCGGACGCTGCTTGCATGGCACGGTTTACGTGGACCGTGTTTCATGGGCGGTACTACTATGCAGTTACTTTTACGCGTGAAATCCTGCAACACTGTACGAAGGGGACAATTTTTAATGACAAGCGAAGAAAGACACGAGGCTCGCTATCAGAGGCGAGTCAAGAAACGGCAAGAAAGACGCCTCGCTCTCAGCAAATCCTGCGGAGATTTTGAGGACGTCTTTTCTTATGAAAACCTATATCAGGCCGGGCATATCTGCTGCCGTGGCGTTAGCTGGAAAAGCTCCACGCAGACTTACCGCTTCAACCTCGTAACGAATACGGCCGCAACGCGCCGCGCGCTTCTCGACGGGACGTATAAGAGCCGAGGCTTTATCGAGTTCGACCTCTATGACCGAGGAAAAATGCGGCACATCAGGAGCATTCATATCAGCGAGCGCGTCGTGCAGAGAACGCTCTGCGATAAGGTCATCAACCCGACCTTAAAACCGTCGTTCATCTATGACAACGGCGCAAGTACCGAGAACAAGGGAATCGACTTCGCTCTCAACCGCCTTTCCTGCCACCTGCAAAGGCATTACAGGAAGTACGGGCGGGAGGGCTATGTTCTTCTCTTCGACTTCTCCAACTACTTCGCCAACGCGCAGCATTGGCCGGTCAGCCGTGAGCTGGCAAAGCGTGTGCATGATGTGAGAATCAGGGCTCTCGCGAATGAGTGTCTCGATAACTTCGGTCCCATCGGTTACGGACTCGGAAGTCAAATCTCGCAGACTGCCGCTCTTATGCTACCGAACAAGCTCGACCACTTCATCAAGGAAAAGCTCGGCATTAAAGGCTACGCCAGATATATGGACGACGGCTATCTGATTCACCCGAGCAAGGAATACCTCAAAGAGTGTCTTACTCGCATGAAAGAGGTCTGTGATTCTCTCGGCATTATTCTTAATACGAAGAAGACGAAAATCAAGAAGCTCAGCGAGGGCTTCAAGTTCCTGCAAATCCGCTTCAAGCTGACGGAGACCGGGAAGGTCCTTCGCAAAATGAGCTTTGAGAGTATTAAGAAAATCCGGCGCAAGCTCAAGAAGTTCAAGCTCTGGAATATCGAGGGCAGAGTCGTGAAAATTGCCGGCAAGTTCGTCCGGCGTGTATTTCCGCTCTCGGATATTTGCAGCGCCTATGAGAGCTGGCGCGGGCACATGAAGCGAGGAAACAGCTTCCATGCCGTCGAGCGCATGGACCTATATTTTAAGAAACTGTTCGGATTCCACCCGAACAATAAAATCGAATGGAGGAAAGCGCTATGTACTTAATCACAAACTCGGCAAATCTCATTGTCGAAATCTGCGAGCACCCCTGTTATGTTCGCAAGCAGGCGAACGGCGTTGTTGTTCTCAGTGAACAGGACAAGGCTGACGCGATTTACTCGAACGACTCCAACACCTTCTGGCCTACTCAGCAGGTCGGGTATCTCTGCGACCGGCACACCCTCGTTGAGGTCGAGAAAGTTCCCGCAGAAGTTGTCGCCGGCTTCTACTTCTACCATGCCGGGGAGTTCTACACGACTGAGGCGAATCTGACCGCCCTCGCAAAAGCGCGGGCCCCGGAGCTTGCGAGTCTTGTTTTCGTGAAAATGGCAGAGACAGAACAGCTCGACGACGCGACTCTCACGGAACACGCCGAACAGTTTTCAGAATGGGCATACCCGGTAGCTTATGCGGTTAAGGCGATTTGCTCTTACAAAGGAAAACTGTACCGCTGCGTACAAGCGCACAGCTCGCAAGCAGATTGGACGCCGCCGGCTACTGCAAGCCTCTGGAAGGAAATCGGAGACCCTACGGTCGAGTACCCCGAATGGTCTCAGCCCCTCGGCGCACATGACGCCTATGCGCTCGGCGACAAGGTGGCACATAACGGCAAGCACTGGGTAAGTACTGCCGCAAATAATGTTTGGGAGCCGGGGGTCTACGGCTGGGAGGAGGTTACTGAATGACGGTTTATCAATGGCTCTGCCTTTTGGGCGTGCCTGCGCTCATTGCGGCCCTCTTCAAGTACCTGCACTCCCTCGTCAAGAAGAACGCTCTGGACACGGCTGCGGTAAAGGCGGGACTGCAAGCCTTGCTCAGGTCGCAGATGATTAGCGACTACAACAAGTGGGAGGAACGCGGCTTCGCTCCTATCTACGCCCGGGAAAACTTCGAGAATTGCTGGAAGCAGTACCACTCACTCGGCGTGAACGGCGTTATGGACGACCTCCATAACAAGTTCTTGGAGCTGCCGGTATCGCCGCCTGATGAGAGCTAAGAAACGAGAGTTTTCCAAAATCATAATCGCCATTGTCGGGACCGCTACGGGAGTCGTAACGGTCTTTACTTTGGCCGTCGTTTGGAAAACCGGTGACACTTCGCCGCTTGCGTACCTTATCCCCGCCATCTTTGCCGAGCTAGCTACTGCGACCGGTTTCTACTACAGTAAGGCGAAAGCCGAAAACCGAATCAAGCTCCGTAAGAAGTACGGGCCTGATATATACAATGATTCAAAGGAGGACTGAAAACATGTTAGAAAGCGTACTGCAAAACCTTATCAACATCGGCTGGGCCATGCTTATCTTCCTCGCCGCGTACCTCGCGAACGTTGCCTTTTCGCTCTGGTACAACATCAAGATTCTGCATGAGTCCTTTGACAAGGACAAGCTCATTGCGAGCGGTCTCAAGATTCTGACCTTCGTGGTCGGGCTGACGCTGCTTTGCACGGCAATCACGACTCTGCCCCTATTCGCAAATCAAGTCGGCTGGGCGCTTCCCGAGGAGTATTCCGACCTCTTCGCGGACCTCATTATTATCGGCGCCGTGCTGCTCGTAGCCTGCAAGTACATCAAGGAGGCCTTTACTAAATTCGTGGCTATCCTGAATGCTAAGACCGAAGGAGGTACCGAAAATGAGTAACAGCCCGCTCGTAAGCTATACAAAAATCTCGCCGAATAAATCGAGCCCCCGTAACCACAAAATCGATACCGTAACTATCCATTGCGTGGTCGGTCAATGCTCGGTCGAAACCCTCGGCAACGTGTTCGCCCCTACTTCCCGGCAGGCGTCCAGCAACTACGGTATCGGGTACGACGGCCGTATCGGCATGTACGTCGAGGAGAAAGACCGCTCGTGGTGCTCCTCGAACGCAGCGAACGATAACCGTGCAATCACGATTGAGGTCGCCAGCGATACCAAAGAGCCTTACGCCGTAACGGAGAAGGCCTACGCCGCACTCATCGACCTGCTCGTCGATATTTGCAAGCGCAACGGTATCAAAGAGCTCAAGTGGAAGGCCGACAAGTCTCTTATCGGCCAGCCGGACAAGCAGAACATGACCGTGCACCGGTGGTTTGCGAATAAGAGCTGCCCCGGTACATACCTCTATGAACGGCACGCCCAGATTGCCTCTGAGGTCAACAAACACCTCGGGAGTACAAATATCAAGCCCGAGCCTGAAAAGCCGTCTGGGGGCTTGTATCGCGTCCAGACGGGCGCCTTTAAGGCCAAGGCAAACGCGGATGCCATGCTGGCTAAGGTCAAGGCGAAAGGCTTTGATACCTACATGGTAAAGGTCGGAGACCTCTACAAGATTCAGGTCGGGGCCTTCAAGGTCAAAGCGAATGCGGAGACCATGCTGAAGAAGCTGCAGGCGGCAGGCTTCTCGGGCTTCATCACTATCGAACAGGACTCGGCTGCGGGCGCCAGTAAATCGGTCGACGAGCTTGCCAGAGAAGTCCTGCAAGGCAAGTGGGGCAATGGCGCAGAGCGTAAGAAGCGACTTGAGGCCGCAGGGTATGACTACGCCGCCGTACAGAAAAAAGTAAATCAGCTCGCCTAAGAGATAAGGCCGGAGTCGTTCCTTCGCGGGACGGCTCCGGCCTTTTACTATTTGCGGTAAAACCGCAACGGAAAGTTCGCAGAATCCCGGCAGTTTTGCGCGCTCCCTTTTCTTACCAAACACGGTAAAATAATAATTGTCAAGGGGAAAACCTTGACAAAGAAAAGAGCCCCCGTTGCTGGAACAACGAGAGCTCAGAAAGGAGGTCAATCATGGACGGCTACCACACCGACTACGGATTCATGGGCTTGGTAAACGGAGAGTACATGCTCTTCGCGACAGACACCGAGTACCTTGAATACGTAACTGACGACTAACCTCGTCCGCTCGAGAGCTTAGCCGGTCACAAGACCGGCTGAGCTCGAGAGTGTTCATATATTATATCGCATTCAGGCGAGAAAGTAAACCCTAAGGAGGTAACGATTCTATGAATTTCCAACGCGCTTGCTATAGCTACTCCGCCTTGCTGCGATGCGCGGACGCCGTAAAGGCTACTAACTGGACCGTTCGCCGGTCAGCAGAGCATTTCAGCAAATGCTTTGAGGTAAAGAAGGTATTCGAGCTTTGCTATGACGAGACGCATTGCCTGCTCTTCGACCCGGACTTTTCCCCGTGGTATGATTACCTTAAAGCAGTTGACCGCAAATACACGAAGAAGGAGCTCGACATGAAGCTGCGTATGTGCCACCGCTTCCTTGCGAATGAGCTCAACGCGATTCTGGCCGCTATGAGAACTGGCGAGGTAGACGCGATTGACTGAAAGCGGTAGAACTGCAATGAAAAGTTCGCAGAATCCCGGCTGTTTTGCGCGCTCCCGAAAACAGTAAAACGCGGCATAATAAATAATACAAGGAGGCAATAACATGAAAGTTTACATCGTTCAAGTGATTCCCGAAGCAAGCCTCGGGAAAGTCAGTCAGGAGGGCTACTCGACTTTAGAAAAGGCGCAGGCCTTTGTCGAGAGCCGCTCCGACCGTCCGCAGCAAATCTCGCCGTACCTTTATCACACGGCAGACTTCACCGACTACCTCATTTACGAGGTCAATATCGTCTGAGAAAGATTCGCCCGCAAGGGCGTTTCTTTCGGACTGATTACTTTAGCACACTACTTTATTAAAGGAGGCAACTCAATGGCAAAAAGAGTCGGAAAGACCGATGACCAACCTTTTGTAAAGCTCTTCCGAGAGCTTACATACCGCTGGACTCCGTGGGAGGTCTGGCAGGACTTCGTTACAATGTATGCTTGCGCTATCTCGAACGCAGTCGACAAGTCTCACTTTGAAAAGCGCGAAGAGCTCTACCTCAAGCGGATTCAGAAGTACAGCAAGAAGGAGCAGGAGATTTTTCCTCAGCTCGCTGCGGAAGTGGTCCTTGCTCTCGAGAAGAATCCGGAGCAGGACTTCCTCGGAAGTATCTTCATGGCGCTTAACCTCGGCAATGACTCCGGCGGGCAGTTCTTTACGCCCTACGATGTTTGCCGAATGATGGCAGAAATGACTTGCAGCAACGTGCTGCCGACTATCGAGGCGAAAGGCTATATCTCAATTAACGACTGCGCTTGCGGTGCCGGCGCTACTCTGATTGCCGGCGTTCACGCTGCGGCTAAGCAGATAGGCAAGGCCGGTCTGAACTGGCAGAATCACATTCTCGTGACCGCGCAGGACGTTGACTACACCGTAGCCTATATGTGTTATATCCAGCTCTCGCTTCTCGGCGTCGCCGGTTATATCAAAGTAGGCAACTCGCTTACCGAGCCCATGTGCTCGGACGACTCATTGGAGAACTACTGGTTTACGCCGATGTACTGCTCCGATGTGTGGACTATCAGAAGGCTTCTCAAGGGCGGAACGCTCTTATAAGCAAATATTTTTCAGGAGGTTTTTATTATGGCAACTATCACAACGAAAGAGACCCGCGCCTTCAACTGGGCGAATCCGGGTATGCTCAAGGTCGGCGATGAAATCGTCGAGACTCTCAAGGACGGCCGCGAGGTCGTGTTCGTCGTCGTGGACGACGGTGTTATCGGACTGAAGAACCTGCTCGGCTACCACTGCATGAATGAGGACTGGACCAACAAAGGAGGCTGGCTTACCTGCGATATGCGTCGCTACCTCAACGAGGAAATTATCGCGCTGCTTCCTGACGAGCTCGTCGCGGCTATCAAGCCCCGCAAGTTCGGCAAAGAGGAGGACAAGCTCTGGCTCTTCTCAGAGATGGAGGTCTTCGGCGACCACGACTGGACCGAGAACGACCCTGACTGCGGCTTCCAGTTCGAGTACTTCAAGGACCGCCGCAACCGTATCAAGGTCGACGAAGACGGAGATGCGCACTGGTGGTGGGAGCGTTCTCCTAATGGGAGCAACTCCAACAGCTTCTGCACTGTGGGCAGCAACGGCTACGCGAACA
Source organism: Flavonifractor sp. HCP28S3_F3 (assembly GCF_052065355.1). Classification (NCBI taxonomy): domain Bacteria; kingdom Bacillati; phylum Bacillota; class Clostridia; order Eubacteriales; family Oscillospiraceae; genus Flavonifractor; species Flavonifractor sp. HCP28S3_F3. Next base: position 166,964 of record NZ_JBQHUF010000003.1, on the reverse strand, counting down.
ATAACACCGCCAGCCACGCCCACGGCGTTTGCTTCGGCTTCTATATCTAATCATCAATCTATGAATCCGCGGGGCCTTGTGCCCCGCGGTGAAAGGAGAACGACACTTTGGGACTTAAAGATTTGCGGCTTGCGAAAGGCTATAGCCGCACCGAACTGGCGAAAGTCAGCGGAATCCGCTATCAGAAAATCCGTGATATTGAGGTCGGTATCATCAAGCCTGAGAATATCACGCTCAAAACGGCGCTCAAGCTCGCGCAGGCTCTCGACTGCCAGCCCGAGGACCTGACAAAACCGGATAAGGAGGAAGAATAATGGCTCGATATTTTAAGGTTACTGAAATCGACCGAGACAGCTTTATCGAGGCGGTCGGTGAAGATTTAGACTGCGCTCAGTTAGTTACCGCATGTGACGGCATTGGCTATGCTGCGGTAGATGATACCGAAGAGGATGAAATCGCCATTCCCCTTGATGTTTTTGAGGAGGAAAGCGAATGATTATTGACGGAAAAGCTATTGCCGCTCAGGTGAAGGCTTCTTTGCAAGGCTCTAACGCAAAGCTCGCCGTTATTATGGTCGGCGACGACCCCGCTTCCTCGGTCTATGTCCGCAACAAGGAACGCGCTTGCGCCGAGGTCGATATTCAGTCCTGCTCTCGCAGGCTGCCGGCTACGGCGTCGACCGAAGAGGTCATCGCGTCTATCGCAGAGCTCAGCGCATGGGCTGACGGTATTCTCGTACAGCTTCCTCTTCCGGAGCATATTGACGAGAAGAAGGTACTCGGTGCAATACCGCCGGAGAAAGATGTGGACTGCTTCCACCCCTATAATATCGGGAAACTATTGACCGGGGAGACTGGCCTCAGGCCCTGCACTCCAGCCGGAATCCTTCATTTGCTGGGAGACGTAAGCGGGAAGCGCTGTGTCATTGTCGGGCGCAGCAATATCGTAGGCAAGCCCCTTGCCCTTATGCTTCTGCAAGCCGACGCTACTGTTACCGTATGCCACTCTAAGACGAGAGACCTTGCGAGCTATACTCGTCAGGCTGACGTACTTATCTCGGCAGTCGGTAAGCCTCGCTTTATTACCGCTGATATGGTTAAGGCCGGGGCGGTCGTTATCGACGTTGGAATCAACCGGGACAAGAATGGTAAGCTCTGCGGGGATGTCGCTTTTGAGGAGGTCGCGGCAAAGGTGTCCGCGATTACTCCGGTACCCGGTGGCGTGGGTCCGATGACTGTCGCCATGCTGCTCAAGAACACCGTGGAAGCAGCTTCTTACCAAAAGCGGTAGAACTGCAACGAAAAGTTCGCAGAATCCCGGCAGTTTTGCGCGCTCCCTTTTTCTACTGAACACGGTAAAATATAATTGTCAGTTGGAAAACACTGGGAATTACAAAGGAGGCAAACATAATGAAAGACATGAGCATTATCGCTAACAAGAAGATTATTAACAAGGAAACCAACGAGGTCCGTCTGGTCGTGAGCATTGACGAGGAGAATCGCAAGATTCACTCTGTCCCCGTGGACGAGCCTAACGCCGAGCCGAGTATCATGACTGCTGCAAGCTATGACCGTCGCTGGAAGCTCTACGAAGAGCCTGAGACTACCGTTGAGACTGAGCCCGAGGCTACTGAGCCCGAAGTCAACCATGACGAGCCCATGAAAATGTCGGACGTCGTGACTAAGCTCGAGAGCCTGTTCGACATTCTGAATCGCGTCTACTTCGACAACGCGCTACCGAAACCGGTCATCACCGTTCAGTCCACCCCTAAGGCTTACGGCCACTGCTCTACTAAGAAGATTTGGAAGAGCGAGAACGACGGCCAGTATGAAATTAACATCGGCGCCGAGTTCCTCAATCGTCCGTCCGCTAACACGGCCGCGACGATGTGCCACGAGATGGTACATCTTTACTGCCTCGTGAATGAGATTCAGGACACTTGCCAGAAGGGCCGCTACCACAACAAGACCTTCAAGGCCGAGGCTGAGGCGAGAGACCTTGAAATCGGGTACGACCGTACCGTGGGCTTTTCCCACACAAATCCGACCGAGGCCTTTAAGAAGACCCTCGAGGATAACGGCTTTGTACTTGAGGTCCCGTTCGCCCGCGTTATGCCTGAGGAGAAAGCGAAGGCCGAATGCGAAAAGCCTCACCGCTACGTTTGCCCGGTCTGCGGGCAGGAAGTTAAGACGACCGCCGACCTCAGCCTCATTTGCGGTATCTGTGAGGTCGCTATGGAGAGGGCTGACTAAAAGGACTCCAGAATGGCCCGTATCGCGTCCAAAGTTTTCAGAGGGTAAATCTAAGGGCCCCTGAGCTAAAACGCGATACGGGAGGTCTGGGGCTTGCCCGGGGAGGTTTATATGAGAGACGAAGAGTACCTCTTCAAAGAAGATGTACGAGAAAAGGCGATAACGGCCCGGAGTGCTAAGAAGCGCATCAGCCACAGCGGTTGCCGCCTACCGCAATACACGGCAAAGGAGATGAGAGAAATGAGCGGTCCTACCTACACGCTCAACCTGAAAAAGCGTATCACTTACGCAGAGTTCAAGGCCCTTCCCGGGGGCTTGCAGAAGAGCTACGTGCAGAACATCGTTGACAAGTACCGCGTCGGGCCTTCTGCGCTCGCCGAGCTTATGGGCGCGAACGCCGGTGCGGTCGGCGTTTACCTGAGCAAGAGAGGCTTTTCCTTCAAGCGAGGTTTTCAGCCTACGAAGGACGACCTCGAGAGATTCCGAGAGGACTACGGTATCAGCGCGAATGCGCCGACAAAAAAAATAACTTTGGAAAACTTCTCGTTCTGCTTCTCCGGAGCCTTCAACGCGGCGAGCTTTGTAAAGCAAATCAAGGCCTTCGTCCCCGAAGGACAGCTCCTGCGGGTCTCCGTAGCAGTCGAGGTAGTCGAGCCCGAGCCCTCTGCTACTGAGCCTGCTACCGAAGAAAGTCCTTGATTTACAAGGCTTTTGGCCATCTGGTAGTGCTTGTAGTTCGTAAAAACTGAAAAGATTTTTCCAAAAAGTAAAGGGACTCAAAGCGCAATCTCGTCGCTCCCTCGTATTACACGTATATATAAGGAAAATTCGTTAAAACGGACTACCGACTACCAAAAGAAAAAGGACAGGCTCAAAGCCTATCCTTAATCTGGGTCACAAGTACGAAACCGTAAGGCAAGACGATTATCGTCACCTCAGGTGTTCGACCTGCGATTAAAATGGTGGAGGCGGGGGGAGTCGAACCCCCGTCCGAAAACGCTTCCTCAGGAACCTCTCCGGGCGCAGACGGTCGTTTACATTCCCTTACCCTGACGTAGGCCGTCAAACTTCAGGACTTGGTAGCTTCATTGTTCATGGTGCGCTCAAAGCTTTGCGCACACACGTGCACCACTAAACGACGCCCCATCCCGGACCGTGGTCCTTCCGGGTGGGACGGTCACGGCTTAAGCCGCGACAAGCTCAACGTTATCGTTGTTCTTTAATTTATAAGTTGCCCATTTTTAGGATGCTGGGCGCATCCGCCCGCTATTCCTGCCTCTACGTCCCCGTCGAAACCAGTACGCCCCCATGGAGCGGCGCGGCAAAACCGCGCCGCGGGACGAAAAAGTCAGGGTTTTATCAGCACTTCTCAGGAGCGGGATAGTCCACACCGAAGGTCTCCACGGTGACGGACTTCATCCGCTGATCCTCATAGGGCCGGTCCATCCGGTCCCGCTTGGTATTGACGATAGCGTCGGCCACGTCCATGCCCTCGATCACCTTGCCGAAGGCGGCATACTCGCCGTCCAGGTGAGGGGCCTTCTCCACCATGATGAAGAACTGGCTGCCGGCGGAGTTGGGATTCATGGCACGGGCCATGGACAGCACACCCCGGTCATGCTTCAGGTCGTTCTTCACGCCGTTGTGGGCAAACTCGCCGCGGATGGAGTAACCGGGGCCGCCCATGCCGGTGCCCTGGGGGCAGCCGCCCTGGATCATAAAGCCGGGAATCACCCGGTGGAAAATCAGGCCGTTATAAAAGCCAGACTTCACCAGGCTGATAAAGTTGTTGACGGAGTTGGGAGCCACCTCGGGGTAGAGCTCAGCCACCATTTTTCCGCCGTTTTCCATTTCAAAGGTCACGATGGGATTCTGTGCCATGTGAGTTCCTTCCTTTCTGTTGGTTCAATAGCCGCCCCGGCGCTGGGTCTTCATCGCCCGGTCCATCTCCCGCTTGGCGTCCTTGGCGGCGGCTGCGTCACGCTTGTCATAGAGCTTCTTGCCCTTGGCCAGGCCCACTTCCAGCTTCACCCGGGGACCCTTGAAGTAAATGGACAGGGGTACCAGGGCATAGCCGTCCTGCTTCACCTTGGCAAACAGCTTCAGGATCTCCCGCTTGTGCATCAGCAGCTTACGGGCGCGCAGAGGGTCCTTGTTGAAGATATTTCCCTTCTCATAGGGACTGATGTGCATGCCGTGGACGTGCATCTCCCCGTCCTTGACGATGCAGAAGGAATCCTTCAGGTTGACGTGGCCCTGCCGGATGGATTTGACCTCGGTGCCCGCCAGCTCAATGCCCGCCTCGTACCTATCTTCAATAAAATAATCATGGTAGGCCTTGCTGTTCTTGGCCACAATCTTGATACCCTTTCCCTCCATGGGTCCGCCTCCCTTCCGGGAAAATTCCTTGGAAATTTATTATACCATATCTGTCAATAGCTCAGACGGGGAAATAGGTCAAAATACCGGTCAGGGCATTTTTGTCCAGCACCCGGCGGCCATGCTCAGCCAGGCAAGCATCCAGGTGGGGCCGGTCAGTCTCACAGCGGCCGAACTCAGAAAGGAAGGCAGTCGTCTCCTGCTGGTCTCCGGGCAGAGAAAGCCACCACCGTTCCCCCCACCAAAAGAGCACTGCTTCCGGGCTTGGGCCGGACATACACCGGGCAGCGGCAGCCAGATCCTCCAGGCGCTCAAAGGAAAACCAGCTCCGCTCCGCTGGGCGCACATGGGCAAATACCAGCACCCCGCAGTTTTCCGGATAGGCCTCGATCTCGATCCCGCCTTCCAGCGTAATGCCCGCTTCCTGAAAGGCAGTGCGGGTCAGTTCCAGGGCCCGTTCCAGGGTTAGCTCCGCCGGAGTCAGTCCATATTCTTTTAAATCGGCGGGGGTGATGTAAAGCGCCACACTGGCGCTGCCGATGGATTGGATGGTCATAACGTTCCTCCTTAGGGTCATGGTCACATTATACCGGACAGATCGTGTGAGAGATAGCTGTAATCCTTGGAGAGATTGGAAAAGGAGAGACTGGAACCGCTCAGGAAATTGTGGTATACTATGGACATTCATACACAGCGCGGGCTGATGGCCCGGGCAGGAAGGGAGCGCGGAGCATGGAGCTGTGGGAAAAAACGGTGGATAGCCGTACTCTGTTTGAGGGAAAGATCGTCACGGTCAAGCTGGACCAGGCCCAGCTGGTCAACGGCGCAGTGGTAAGCCGGGAGGTTGTGGAGCATCCCGGCGGAGTATGCATTCTGCCTCTGTTCGACGACGGAACGGTAAGCATCGTACGGCAGTTCCGCTATCCCTTCCAGCAGGTGGTCACCGAGCTGCCCGCCGGTAAGCTGGAAAAGGGTGAGGCTCACCGCCCCGCCGCTCTGCGGGAATTGGAGGAAGAGGTGGGGGTCACCTGCGGCAAGCTGACCTATCTGGGCTGTCTGTATCTCTCCCCCGGCTTTTCCAGCGAGGTGCTGCACATGTATCTGGCCCAGGAGCTGAAGCAGGGCCAGTGTCATCCGGACGAGGACGAATTCCTGGAGACGGAGCGGATCCCCTTTTCCGCTCTGCTGGAGCAGGTCATGTCCGGAGAGATCGTGGACGCCAAGACCGTGGCGCTGGTGCTGAAGACAAAGCAGCTGTTGGGTCTGTAAACAAAATCAGGAGGCGGAAATGAGCAAACGCGTTTTGATCGTTGAGGACGAAAAGAACATTGTGGATATTCTCAGTTTCAACCTGAGCAAGGAGGGCTATGAGACTCTGGAAGCCTATGACGGCCAGGCGGGGCTCCAGCTGGCGCTGGAGCAGGACCCGGACCTCATCCTGCTGGATCTGATGCTGCCTAAGATGGACGGCTTCGACGTATGCCGTAACCTCCGCCAGGCGGGGCGGAGCACGCCGGTCATTATGCTCACCGCCCGCGAGGAGGAGACCGACAAGGTGCTGGGTCTGGAGCTGGGAGCGGACGACTACATCACCAAGCCCTTTTCCATGCGGGAGCTGCTTGCCCGGGTAAAGGCCAATATCCGCCGCAACGAGATGGCCGCGGCGTCGGCCTCCTCCGCCCCGGCCAAGCCTGCCGGCCAGCGTCTGGTGCTGGGTCGTATCACCATCGATCCTGAACTGATGGTAGTCTACAAGGACGACCGTCCCCTGGAGCTGACCCAGAGGGAATATGAACTGATCCGCTTTCTGGCCTCCCAGCCGGGAAAGGTCTTTTCCCGGGAGGCGCTCATGGAGCACGTCTGGAATTACGAAGGCTATGTGGGTGATGTGCGGGCCGTGGACGTGGCGGTGCGCCGCCTGCGTGAGAAAGTGGAGGATGATCCGGCGGCCCCTCAGTTTGTGGTGACTCGCAGAGGACTGGGTTACTACTTCAACGCCTGATCCCTATATTCAGAGAGAGGAGGTGTCCGCCGCCCCATGTTCCGCAGTCTGCACATGAAGCTGATGCTCATCATGACGCTGCTCATCATCTTGCTGATGACGGTGGTGGGCGCGTTCCTGATTAATTCGGTAGCCAACTACTATACCCAGGACTTCTATGCCCAGATGTCCGAAGCTTTTTCCGATCAGGACTTCTGGTCGGATCTCAACACCCCGGTCCAGGGCGAGGAGGACAGCGTCTCCAACATCGTTCAGATCCTGGACAACTATTACAGTGTGCTGGGTGTAGACAACCGCAGCCGGAAATATTACGTGCTGGACGGCAATGACGGCCGCCTGCTGGCCTGCTCCGACAAGCAGGAGAGCTCGACTCAGCTGGATATGGACTCCAGCAATCTGATGCAGGTGCTGGCTGGCGCGGACAAGAGCGACGACAGCGATCCCACCTCCCCCTACATGGATGTGGCAGTGGCAGTGCAGCGGGGCGCCAGCCGGTATATCATCTACGTCCGGGATGACGGCACCAACGCCGCCGCCCTGAACAGCGAGCTGATGACTCTCATCGTGGAGGCTCTGGTATTCGGCCTCATTATCTCGGTGCTGCTCTCCTTCCTGCTGTCCAAAACCCTTATCACGCCCATCGAGCGGCTGACCGAGGGTGCCGAACGGGTGGCCGACGGGGACTTTTCCCAAAAGCTGGAGGTTGCATCCCGAGACGAGATCGGTGTACTCACCGGCACCTTCAATGATATGGCCCAACAGCTGCGCACCACCCTGGAGGCCGTGGAAAACGAGCGCAACAAGCTGGGCACTCTGTTCCTTCACATGACCGACGGTGTGGTTGCCTTCTCCCGGGACGGATCGGTGATCCAGTCCAACCCTGCCGCCGAGGATATGCTGGGCCGGGCCATTCCCATCGGCGGCAGCGAGAACTACGACACGCTGTTTTCTGATGTAGCTCCCCTCCAAGGCGTGCTGGCAGTGGAATCTCCAGGTTATCTGGACGGCACCCGGACAGTAGATGGGCGCAGTCTGGAGCTGCTGCTCACCCCCTTTGATCAGGAGCGGCTTGGCGGCGTGCTGGTAGTGATCCACGACGTGACCGAGCAGCACAAGACCGAGGAGATGCGGCGCGAGTTTGTGGCCAATGTGTCCCATGAGCTGCGCACCCCCCTGACCAACATCCGCTCCTATGCAGAAACTCTGGTGGACAACGCCGGGGAGCTTCCCCCCAACACGGAGAAAAACTTCCTGGGGGTCATCCTCAACGAGTCCGACCGGATGACTCACATCGTCCAAGATCTGCTCACCCTCTCCCGGTTCGATTCTGGCCGGTCGGAGCTGAAGCTGGCTCCCTTCTCCTTCCCCCAGGCGGTGCATGACGTGTACGACGCCATATTGATGGAGGCTCAGCGGCACGGGCATACCGTTACGCTGGACATGCCGGATGGACTGCCGGAGATCGTGGGCGATCGGGAGCGCATCCTTCAGGTTATGATGAACGTAGTGTCCAACTCTATCAAATACACACCCGACGGCGGCAAGATCCGTATCTCCGCCGGCCAGTGGCCGGGCAAGGTTTGGATGGAGGTGGCAGACAACGGCATCGGTATCCCGGCGGAGGATCGTGACCGGATTTTTGAGCGATTTTACCGTGTGGACAAGGCCCGCTCCCGGGAGTCGGGCGGCACCGGCCTGGGGCTCTCCATCGCCAAGGAGATCATCGACCGGCACGAGGGTACCATCGAGCTGCTGGACCGCCCCGGCCCCGGCCTGACGGTACGTATCACCCTGTTGACGGAGGGACCGCGCCATGGACGGGAATAAGCGGGCCCGCCGCCGGCACCGGCGGGGTATAGAGACCCTCAAAAGCGTGCTGATCGTACTGCTGTCCCTGTCGGCCATCTACCTGGCACTGCTCAGCCTGGACTACAGCAAAGTATCCTGGGCGCCGCTCCAGGGCGTGCTCTCGCTGTTTGGAAGGCAGCCGGAACAGGCCGAAGCGGATCCCTTTACCCCTGGTCAGACTTCCATTACACCAAGACCGGTGCGCATCGCCGTATGTGACGGGGTAGACCGTTTTGCCTCTCAGTACGATACCCAGCAGACTGACCAGATGTTCGATGAACTCGTCATCCTGCTTACCGAGGGTTTGGCCGGAGCTTCCGCGCCCCAGGAGGTGTCGGAGTCAGTGTGGCGCCAAGCCCTCCAGGCCCCCGGCGTATGGTTTGATTTTCTCGGCACGTTCCCTCTGGATGCACTGTATGCCTGGCTGGGCGAAGGGGGCGTCAATCCCGCCCTCACACATTCCGCCCGTCAAATGGCGGTGGCATTGAACGAGGATGGCCAGGTGTGCCTATACTATCATAATGAATCTGACGGCCTGTATTATGCCTGCGTCACCACAGTGGTCTATCAGGGCCACATGGACGTTCTTGTCTCCGGCTATGGCAGCAACGGTGCCTCTTTTGTCTTTGAACAGGAGGAAGAAAGCGGCTACGAGGGGCTGGATCCCTATGTTCTGCTCTCAGCCAGTGCACTCCATCCGCCGGTCTATCACGCATCCAACCCTCTGGGTGAGGTCGACGACACCATGGTGAGCGAACTGCAGCAGGCTGTATCCTTCCAGCCCCAGAGCAATTCGGTCTATCCGGTAGCCAACGGCATCCGGATCCGGGAGGGGCGGGAAACACTGGAGATCAGTCGGGACGGCACCGCAGTCTATCATGCCGGCGACAGCGATTCCTTCCGCTATCCCATTCCGGAGGACGGCGGCGTACTTGCCCTGATCGAAGCCACCTGGCGGCTGGCCGCGGACACTGTTGGCCGCTGGTGCGGAGACGCCCGGCTGTATTTGATGGGCGTGGAGAACCTGGCGGACGGGAGCATACAGGTATGCTATGGTTATAGTTTGAATGGGGCGGAGGTATCTCTGCCCGACAGCGCCTGCGCCGCCGAGTTTATTGTCCAGGCAGGCCAGATCACAGACTACGCGCTGTACTTCCGCACCTATGAGGAGACCGGGCAGACCAATCTGGTAATGCGGGAGCTTCAGGCTGCCGCGGCGCTGGAGGCTTTGGATCCGGAGGGCCGGGAACTGGTCCTGTGTTACAGTGACGCCGGCGGAGACTCCGTCCAGGCCGGCTGGATCGCCAGATAAGCGGGAGGCATTATGGAATGGTCTAAAATCAAAACCATCATCCTGCTGATGCTGGTAGGAGTCAATGCGTTCCTCCTGCTGCTGGTAGGCATGCGGGCCGGTCGCGGGGCGCTTTACGAGGATGAAACCCGTCAGGCCGCCATCCAGGTCCTGGAGCGGGGCGGCATTGAATTTGGGCTGGAGCAGGTGCCCAAGGACATCGACCTGCCCACCCTTACTGTCGCCCGAGACCGGGAGAGTGAGCACAGCATGGCCCAAACTCTGCTGGGTGACGTGACCCAGACCGGTGAGAGCGAGGTGCGCCCCAGCTATACCAGCCAGATCGGCACGGCGGAGTTCTCTATGAACGGTTCCTTCGCCGTATCCTTTGTACAGGACCGATGGCGGTGTTCCGCGGGAGAGACCCTGAGTGAGGCCTCCCAGTCCTGCCTGGAACAGATCGGATTTACCGGCATTCTGGATCAGTCGGTCACCAAGGACAGCACCACTACACTCACCTATCTTCAGGAGTGGGAGGATTCTCCCATCTTTTCCTGTTCGGTCACTCTGGTCTGGGAGGATCAGGTGCTAACTTCCATGGAAGGCAGCCGTCTTGCAGGCACGGTAGACAGCAGCAGCACCCAGGCGCTGCTCTCCACGCCCACCATTCTGATGCGGTTTTTGTCCAGCGTCAGTGAGGGCGGCTCAGTTTGCAGCCGAATTGAAGCCATGACGCCCGGATATCTGACTGTCGGCAGCGGCCGTTCGGTGCAGCTCACGCCGGTATGGCGTATCCTCACCGACACCGGCGCCTATTATGTGGATGCCGTCACCGGCACTGTCACATCAGAATCCTGAACGAAAACGTAAAAAGCCCCGCCGTCTATTGGACGGCGGGGCTTCCTTTTCTGCTACTTTCGCGCCTTATCCCGCACATAGATGTGCTTAACATGGGGCAGGCTGGTCTGGCGCACATCCACCTCAAACCGGGGCAGATAGCGCACCAACTGGGTCAGTTTGGAAAAGCCAAAGTTCCGGGGATCGAAATCGGGCTGCTTCTTCACCAGCAGATTGCCCAGATCTCCCATGAAGGCGTAGCCGTCCTCGTCGGCCATAGTCTCTACCGCATCGGCAATCAGCTCCACCACTGCCCGGGGCACTTTGGATTCCGGCTCCGGCGGTTCGGGCACAGGAGTCGGAGTTTCTTCCTTCTTCTTGGCGGGCTTTTTGGCTTTGACCTGCTTCTCCAGTCTGGGCTCCTCCGGTTTGATCTCCTCCGCCCGTGCCTTTTCTGCCGCGGCGGAACGGATGACCTCGATATACACGAACTTGTCACAGGCCACGATGAAGGGGTTGGGAGTCTTCCGCTCCCCCATGCCGTACACCTTTTTCCCCGCCTCCCGCAGGCGGATAGCCAGGCGGGTGAAGTCACTGTCGCTGCTTACCAGCACAAAGCCATCCACCTGACCGGTGTAAAGGATATCCATGGCGTCGATGATCATGGCCGAGTCGGTAGAGTTTTTCCCAGTGGTATAGCCGTACTGCTGTACCGGCGTGATGGCATTTTCCAGCAGCAGCGGCTTCCAGGAGGCCAGGTTAGGCGTGGTCCAGTCGCCGTAGATGCGCTTGATGGTGGGTGTGCCGTATACCGCCACCTCCGCCATCACATCGCCGATGGCGGAGCGGGGCGCGTTGTCCGCGTCAATGAGCACCGCCAGGCGCAGGTCCTTCTGTTCCGCCATATGCTTTCCTCCGTTCAGTCCTGGCCGGCCTGTACGATGCGCTCCACCTGCTCCAGCTGCTCCACCGTGTTCACACCCAGCATTTCCTGAGGGGTGCAGGTTGGGCAGGCGTTTACCTTCCCGCCCTTGGCCAGAATATAGGCCGGGGCGTCGGTGAGATAGTACTCACCCTGGGCATTGTTGGGCTTAAGCTGGTCGATCGCTTCCCACAGGGCCGCTGCCTGGAAAACATATACACCCACATTCAGCTCCCGAATGGCCTTTTCCTCGGGGGTGCAGTCCTTGTCCTCCACAATGTGGGTAAAGGTCCCGTTCTTGTCCCGGACAATGCGGCCGTAGGGCAGCTCCTCGTCAGACACAGCGGAGAGCAGCGTACACTGGTTACCCTCCTCCCGGTGGGTGCGGATCAGGGACTCATAGGTGGCCCGGCGCATGAGGGGCATGTCGCCGTAGCACACCAGAATGTCTCCGTCAAACTGGCCCAGAGCCTCCCGGGCACACTGCACCGCGTGGCCGGTGCCCTTCTGGGGCTCCTGCACGGCGTGAGGGTAGTCGGGGAAGGCCGCAACCACTTTTTCCCGCTCGTAGCCCACTACCAGGACCACGTCCTTCTTGTCCAGGAAGGACAGCTCCTCCAGCACATAACCCAGCAGGGACCGTCCCGCCGCCTGCCGCAGCACCTTGGGCAGATCGATGCCTTCCGTACGCAGTCTGGTACCCTTTCCGGCGGCCAGTACTGCCGCTTTTACATGATATTCCATGGTCATCCTCCTTTTGGATTGCCTTTCCCTGTCAGTATAGCATAGCCCATTTTCACTGACAACGAAGGGCCAAAAATATTTTTTCAATTTGTTCGTTTCCCCTCTTGACTTTTCAAGGCACAGACCTATAATGTAGACGCTTCCGGTAGGATATCAGGGCCCATATTCCACTGGTAAAACCGATTCCCCCGCACATGCCCGGGAACCTTCTGGAGGACTGACTTTTATGCTCTCATTCTTCGCGTGCCTGATCCTGTTGATCGTGGGCTTTTTCACCTACAGTAAGCTGGTGGAAAAGATCTTCCGCATCGACGACCGGCCCACGCCCGCGGTGGCGCATCCCGATGGCGTGGACTATGTACCCATGAAAACCTGGCGTATTTTCCTGGTTCAGCTGCTGAACATTGCCGGTCTGGGGCCCATCTACGGCGCTCTGTCCGGCGCCTGCTGGGGACCATCTGTGTACCTTTGGATCGTATTGGGCACAATCCTGGGCGGCGGCGTTCACGACTTCCTCTCCGGCATGATGAGTGAGCGCAACGACGGCAAGTCTATTTCCGAGGTGGTAGGCCTCTACATGGGCAAGGTCATCACCTTCATCATGCGGATATTCTCCGTGGTGCTGCTGGTGATGGTAGGCGTCAACTTCTCCGTGGGTCCCGCCGACCTGCTGGCTAAGCTCACCCCTGAGGCCTTCGGCACCATGTTCTGGCTGGTGGTCATCATGCTCTACTATCTGGTGGCTACGTTCCTGCCTATCGACAAGATCATCGGCAAGCTCTATCCTGTGTTCGGCATCTGCCTGATCGTTATGGCTTTGGGTATCGGCGGCGGCATCCTGACCCAGATGGCCGGTGATATGCCGGAGATTACGCTGGCTAACCTGACCACCGTCCACCCCGACGGGCTGCCCAAGTGGTCCATGATGTTCGTCACCGTTGCCTGCGGCGCCATCTCCGGCTTCCACGCCACCCAGTCCCCCATGATGGCCCGGTGCATTACCAGCGAGAAGCAGGGCCGTACCATTTTCTACGGCGCTATGGTAGCCGAGGGCATCATCGCCCTGATCTGGGCCGCCGCCGGCGTCACCTTCTACACAAACCATGGTTCTCTGCTGGACGGTATGACTGGGCTGAGCAATGTAATCTCGGCCGAGGGCTCCGGTGAGGCCGTTTTCCAGATCTCCACCGGCCTTCTGGGCACTGTGGGCGGCGTTCTGGCCATCATCGGCGTCATTGCCTGCCCCATCACTTCCGGCGATACCGCTTATCGGGCCGCACGGCTCACCATCGCCGACTGGTTCCACATTGACCAGTCCAAGATCGGGCCTCGGGCTGCCCTGTCCATCCCCCTGCTGGGGGTAGGCGCCATTATCGCCCTGGCGCTGCCCTGGAACGTGCTGTGGCGCTACTTCTCCTGGTCCAACCAGACTCTGGCCATGATCGTACTGTGGACCGGTGCAGTGTTCCTGCATAAGTATGGTTTCCCGCCCAAGGCCTGCTTTATTGCCGCGCTTCCTGCCACCTTTATGTCCGCTGTGTCGGTGACCTACTTCTTCCAGGCTCCCGAGTGTCTGAATCTGTCCACTTCCATCGCCTACCCGGTGGGTATCGCGGCAGCCGCCCTCTTCCTGATTATTTTTATCTGGCGCATTCTGATCCTGGGCAAGAACGATATTGCTGCCAAGGCCTGCTGAGTTCTGCTGCAACCAAGAAAGGACGCTGCTACACAGCAGCGTCCTTTCTTAATTTGATTATCGGACCTGTTTTCCGTCGATAAAGACTGCCTTAATACGGCCATTCCAGTCAAAGGGATGGCCGTAGGTAACCACAACGTCGGCATCCTTGCCGGGAGTCAGGGTACCCACTCGCTTATCAATCCCCGCGATCTCCGCCGCAGCAGAGGTAATGGCTGCCAGAGCTTTTTCTTCCTCCATGCCGCCTCGCACCGCCATGGCAGCGCACAGGGGCAGATACTGGATGGGGGTTTCAGGATGATCGGTGCAGATGGCCACCTTGACCCCCGCCTTGGCCAGCAGCGCCGGGTTCTCCAGGGTCTGGCCCACCAGCTCCGGTTTGGAGCGTTCGGTAAGGCAAGGTCCGGTGATCACCGGTACGCCCTCGGCAGCCAACAGCTCGGCTACCTTGTATCCCTCGGTGCCGTGGACGATGACATAGTCCAGGCCGAACTCTTTGCTGAGCCGCACCGCCGTGGCGATGTCGTCCGCACGGTGGGCATGGAAGTGGGCGGGCACCTCTCCCTCCACTACCGGGACAAGGGCCTCCAGCTTGGCGTCGTAGTCCGGCATATCCGTATCCGGATCTTCATCGGCCTTAGACTGCTTGTCCTGGTACTCCTGGGCCTTGGACAGGTTCTCCCGGATGATAGCCGCTGTGGCCATCCGGGTCACCGGAGTCTCCTTGCGGTCGTTATACACCGACTTGGGATTCTCACCCAGGGCAAACTTCATGGCCGCCGGGGCCTTCACCACCATCTCGTCCACCCAACGTCCGTTGGTCTTCAGCGCCAGAAACTGTCCTGCAATGGGATTGGCCGATCCGGGTCCGGTGAGCACCGTGGTCACGCCCCCCTCCCGCGCCTCCTGAAAGCCGCGGTCCAGAGGATTCACCCCATCGATGGCCCGCAGCTGAGGGGTGCAGGGATCGGTAGACTCGTTGCCGTCGTCCGCCTCAAAACCCAGGGAGTCTCCAAACAACCCCAGGTGACAGTGGGCGTCGATGAAGCCGGGCAGGATATGTCCGCCCTGGGCGTCCAGGCCCTCAGGCTCGTGCTCCAGCTCCTCCATGGGTCCTACTGCCGTGATCTTGTCCCCCTCAAAGGCCACATAGCCTCTGGGGATGATCGGCCCATCCATGGGATGAACCACTCCGTTGTAAATGATCATATGACCGCGCCTTTCGACAAAACTTCTAATTGACATTTTATGGAATTCATATTATTCTATGAATACAGCTTATCCAATATGCGTGTACGATCCATTCTCCCGCAGACATCTGGATTTGGGCGCCTCCCAACGGAGGCGCCCCTTTTTTATGGTTCCAATGTATACTGTTCCACCAGAGCTACGTTCCGCTCCAGCCAGGTTCCCTCCCGCCAGAGGCGCAGGGAGAGGATATCCCCTGTCTGCAGCGCATCCTTGACTGCCATCAGATCATCGGTGGCGGCAATGGAGACCCCGTTGGCCTCCACGATGATGTCGCCCACCTCTAGCTTTCCATCTGCGTCAGAGCCGGCCTGAACAGACTCCACCCGCACTCCGGCAGGCGAGCCGTCGTAAGCTGCTACCGCCCGCACCGTGATGCCGATGGTAGGCCGGCCGGTGACCACCCCGTGGGCGATCAGCTCATCCACCACAGTTTTCACCGTGGCTGTGGGGATGGCAAAGCCCAGCCCCTCTACCGTGCTGTCGTAGGACTCCATCTTCAGGTTGGTAATGCCCACCACCTGGCCCCGGTCGTTGATGAGGGCGCCGCCGGAGTTGCCGGAATTGAGAGCGGCGGTGGTCTGGAGAAGCACCATGGTGTAGCCATCCACATATACGTCCCGGTTGATGGCGGAGATGATGCCGTCGGTCATGGTGCCCCGCAGCTCTTCTCCCAAGGGATTGCCGATGGCCAGCACGGTATCTCCTACCTGGAGGGCGGCGGAATCGCCGAACTCCGCCGGCTTCAGATCCTGGGCGTCGATCTTCAGCACTGCCAGATCGGTCTGCACATCGCTGCCTACCAGCAGAGCAGGAAACACCCGCTCGTCCTGGAGCACTACCTCCACCTCACTGCAGCCCTCGATGACGTGAGCGTTGGTGATAACGTATCCGTTCTCCGTCATGATGACCCCGGTACCGAAGTAGAGTCCCAGGTCGGAGGTGCCCCGGATGCTGACAATGGAGTCGATGTTTTCCTGATAGATCTCCTGAAAGCTGTGAGGCTCCTCGCCGCCGGTGGATACGATGGTGAGGGTAGTACCATCGCCGGTTGGAGCCCGCTCCACCGTAGTCTCGCCGGAAATCTCTCCCTCAGGCGTCTGGTCCTCTTGGTCCGTCCAGGGCTGACGCTCCTCCTGCCGGAACTGGACCTCCACCTTCTCCAGCCGGGTGGCGTCCCAGGCACCCAGGAGCACGGTTCCTCCTACCAGCACCAACAGGGTGCAGATAAACAGCAGCACCGCCGTGCCGCCCCCCCGCCGTCTGCGGCGGCGGGGCGGGGCGGCGGGCGGCGCAGGCCGGACAGGCGGCCTCAGATCGTCCTGATCGTAATAGTAGCCCCGCATACTTCCCCCTTACGCCAGGGTGAGCGTGAACACAAATTCAGTCACGCCGTCCTGGCTGGTCACAGTGATGTTTTCCTTGTGATTGTTCAGGATGGTCTTGACAATATACAGGCCCAGGCCCACACCCTCCCGATCCACGCTGCGGGATTTATCGCTCTTGTGGAACCGGTCAAAAATCATGGCCAGTTCGTCAGGCGGAATGGTTTGTCCTGTATTGCGCACGGAGACATGGGCCTTGCCGCTCTTGGTGGTGATGGAGATTCCCATGGTGCTCCCCTCTGTGGAGAACTTAATGGCATTGTCCAGCAGGTTATAGCACACCTGGGTGATGGCATCCGGGTCACCCCATACCATCACCGCATCGTCGGGCAGCTGGGTATCCACATCCAGATGGCGGGAGTTGATCTTGGTCTCCAGGCTCACCAGCACCCGCAGCATGACCTCAGATACGTCGAACTGCTCCTGAGCGGTGACGTTTTCTGCCGACTGGAGCCGGGACAGGTCCAGCATCCTCCGCACCAGGCGGGAGAGCCGCCGAGTCTCAGCGGAGATGGTCTGAAGGGCAGCCCGCTCCTTGTCCGGGGTAATCGTACCATCCAGGATGCCGTCGGAGAACCCGGCGATGGTGGTCATGGGCGTCTTAAGCTCATGGGAGATATTGGCCACAAACTCCGACCTGCGTTCCTCGCTCTTGGCGATGGAGTCGGCCATGGCGTTGAAGGCCTCGGCAAGCTCACCCACCTCGTCCTTCCGGTCTTCATAGCCCTTGACCCGCACGTCGTACTCCCCGTGGCCGAATTTCCGGGCGGTCTCGGCGATCTCCTGCAGGGGTCTGGTCTGCCTCAGAGAAGTCACCGAGCTGGTGAGGAAGGCGATGCACAGCACCACAATGGCGGTAAAGAAGAAAATAGAAGTGAAGGCCCTCCACAGCTCTGTCAGGCTGGAGACCTCCGCCGCCACATAGGCCACGCCCACCAGATTCTGCTGCGTTTTTCCGCTGGAAAAATCAACGGTCTTCACCGTAATGGGTGTGGCGGCCACATAGCGCTTTTCTGAGAAAAAGCCGCCCAAGTCGGTCATACCGGTGTAGCCGCCGCTCTGGGCCACCTGGTTGACGATGGACCGGGGCAGGTAGTTGCCTGCTAGGTCCTGATAGCCTCTAACGTTGATCCCATCGGTGGACACCACCAATTCCCCGTCCGCCTCGGTAATGATGACCACAGCGTCGGAGATCTTGGCAATGGTGGCGATCATGGCGATGTAGACCTCATCCTCCACACTTACGCCCAGGGAACGGGAAGTGGAGGTAAAATTTGCCACGTTATTGGCGTTGCGCTCCATGGAGTCTCTGGTCTGGCGGATGGTGTACTGATAGGAGAGGGTGAAAAAGGCGGTGCCCAGCAGGGCAAAGGAGATCAGAATCATCCCCGCCGTCAGGGCAAACTGCCGTTTGTACAGGCTTTTCATGAGCCGCTCACAACCTCGAACTTATAGCCCACGCCCCACACCGTCTTCAGGGACCACTGGCTGGAGACACCCTCCAGCTTTTCCCGCAGGCGCTTGATGTGCACATCCACCGTCCGGGAGTCGCCAAAGTAATCAAAGCCCCACACCTCGTCCAGCAGCTGGTTGCGGGTAAACACCCGGTTGGGGGAGGCGGCCAGATGGTACAGCAGCTCCAGCTCCTTGGGGGGAGTATCGATCCGCTTGCCGTCCACCAGCAGCTCGTAGGAGTCCAGGTTGATGACCAGCTTATCGAAGGACAGCTTCTTCTCCCCGCTGCCACTCTCGTCCCCGCCGAAGCGGCGGAGGACCGCGTGGATGCGGGCCAGCACTTCCTTCATCTCAAAGGGCTTGACGATATAGTCGTCCGCGCCCCCCTCCAGCCCGGCCACCTTGTCCTGGGTCTCGCCCTTGGCGGTGAGCATGATAACAGGGGTCTTGTCATTCTCCCGGATCTTCTTCAGCACCGACCAGCCGTCCATCACGGGCAGCATGATATCCAGCAGCACCAGGTCAGGGTGGAAGGAGCGGAACAGTTCCACACCCTTGCCGCCGTCGCCGGCCACTGCCGTTTCAAAGCCTTCCTTTTCCAGATAAAGATGGAGCAATTCCGCGATATTGGACTCATCTTCCACGATGAGGACTTTCTTGGCCATAACACACCGTCCTTTTCTTGCGTTTTCTTCAGAATACCTCTTTTTATTATAATCCGGCCGCGCCGGTTTAGGGTGAATATTTTGTAAATGTACGCACTATACGTAGGCCCGATCCAGCTGGAGCACCGCGTAGTAGGACGGGTCCAGTTCCCGGATCCGCCGGGTGATCTGCCCCACGATCTCCTCGTCGGACAGCTTACAGCGACGGGGCACCAGCACATCAAAAATCAGGTTGGTGTGCTGAGGGCCGCGGGTGACCCGGAAGTCGTGGATGGTCATCTCGCCATCCACCTCCTTTACCAACAGCCGTACCTGCTCCCGCAAACGGTTGACGTCCTCATCCTCGGTGGCGATGGGGTCCATATGGGCGGTAGTCTCCACCCCGTATTTTTCCAGAATCTCGCGCTCGATATGGTCGATGGCATCATGGGCCTCCATGATATCGGCATTCTGGGGCACCTCGGCGTGGAAGGAACACATCCGCCGGCCGGGTCCGTAGTCGTGGATCACCAGATCATGCATCCCCACCACCTGTTTATGGCTCATGACCAGTTCCTGGATTCCCTTCACCAGGGCGGGATCGGGGGCGCTGCCCAGCAGAGGATCCACAGTGTCCTTGGCCGCGCCCCAGCCGGCCCGCAGGATGAACACTGCCACCACCACACCGATCCAGCCGTCGATGCTCACGCCGGTAAGGCCGCCCACCAGGGTGCCCGCCAGAACCGCGGAGGTTGCCACCACGTCGGACAAAGAATCGGTAGCAGTCGCTTCCATGGCCGCTGAGCCGATTCGCTTCCCCAGCTTCCGGTTGAACAGGCACATCCACAGCTTCACCAGAATGGAGGCGGCCAGGATGCCTACCGACAGCAGAGAAAAGGCCACTTCCTCCGGATGGATAATCTTCTCAATGGAGCTTTTGCCCAGCTCCACGCCTACCATTAAGATAAGCAGGGACACCAGCAGGCCGGCCAGGTACTCAATCCGTCCATGCCCGAACGGATGTCCGTCGTCAGCCTTCTGGCCAGCCAGCTTGAAGCCAACCAAGGTGACCACTGAGGAACCTGCGTCGGACAGGTTATTGAATGCGTCGGCAGTCACGGCAATGGAGCCGGTCAGCAGCCCGGCCAGCATCTTGCCCACCGACAGCAGCAGGTTGAGGAAAATCCCCACCCCACCAGACAGAATTCCATACCGTTCCCGCACAGCGGGGTCTCCTACGTTCTCCCAGTCCGGGATAAAGCGCCGGACCAATCGCTCTGTCATAATACAGCCTCCCAAAAATAGGTTAACTTTAATTATCGCACGTCAAATACCTAACGTCAAGCAATGCTTCCCTCTCTTTGCCGATGCGGAAAAACCTTTTGTTGTCCCTCCCTATCCATGTTATAATGGACATAGCTGATCTCTGGAAGAAGGAGGCAACGAAAATGGATGATACCCCCAGCAGCCTGCGGAAAACAGAGTTGACCCAGGCTGATTTTCGTGAGATCTGTGAAAACCTGTATGACGGCATCCATGTGACGGATGGGGAGGGTACCATTCTCTTCATCAATGAGGCCTATACCCGCACCACCGGCATCCGGCCAGAGGATCTGCTGGGCCGAAAGGTACGGGACGTGGAACAGGAGGGCAAGCTCTACAAGGGCTCCGTCACCGACACCGTGCTGGCCAAGCGCACCCGTGTCAACTCGGTGGCCACGATCTTCCCGTTAAATAAGGAGGTCCTGGTCACCGGCACCCCGGTCTTTGATGAAAACGGCGCCATCAAAATGGTGGTGACCAACACCCGTGACTTTCCCGAGCTCAAGCGGCTGGAGCAGCAGCTGCTCACCTTGACGGAGGAGCGTCGGAAAGCGGATGAGGAGCTGGCCTACCTGCGCCTGCAGCAGGCAGGCGGCAAGCAGATGTACTATCGCAGCCAGTCCATGCGCAACGTGGTGGATCTGATCCACACCGTGGCGCCTACCGATGTCACGGTGCTCATCACCGGAGAATCCGGCACCGGCAAGGAACTCATTGCCAATGAGATCTATCAGAACAGCACCAGGAAAGGCAAGCCTTTTATAAAAGTAAACTGCGCCGCTATTCCCGCCGAACTGCTGGAATCCGAGTTGTTCGGCTACGAGGAGGGCGCCTTCACCGGCGCCCGGCGTTCCGGCAAAACAGGCATGTTCGAGCTGGCCAACAGCGGCGTCATTCTGCTGGACGAGATCGGCGATATGCCCCTTCCCCTTCAGGCGAAGCTGCTGCGGGTCCTTCAGCAGCGGGAAATCATGCGCATCGGCGGCAGTAAGACCATCAAGCTGGATCTGCGGGTCATCGCCTCCACCAACCTGGATCTGCAGGAGGAAGCCCGCCAGGGGCGCTTCCGGGAGGACCTGTACTACCGGCTCAACGTCGTTCCTATCGAGCTCAAGCCCCTGCGGGAACGAAAAGAGGACATTCCTTATCTGGTTGACCGCTTCTGTGAGGATTTCAGCAAGAAGTACGGAAAGGACACCCGCATCAGTGCCGCCGGACTGGACCTGCTGCAAAGCTACCGCTGGCCAGGCAACATCCGGGAGCTGGAAAATCTGCTAGAGCGCATCATAGTTACCAATCCCGGTGGCATCATCACCCGCGACGTGGTCTACGCCGCCCTGAACCCCGACGGCGGCTACTCCCACCTGCGCTCCTCTACCTCCGGCACCCTCCGGGAGCAGGTAGCCGAGTTCGAGCGGGAGATCATTCTCCGGGCCATCGAGCGGGAGGGTTCCCTGCGGAAAGCCGCCAAGGTCCTGGGTGTGGACCATTCCACGCTGGTCAAAAAATACCAGCGTCTCCACCCCGAGCCTGGTGAGCCCAGCGAACGGTGAATTTCGTCACCATGGGCGGTGATTTTTTTCACCGCTCGTTGTTTCCCTTGCTGCATCAAGCTTTTTGCCAAAATATCCTGCGCTCTTGCGCCGCGCTTCCATTTTACGTCCAGAAATTACCGGTGAATTTTTTCACCGGTAATTTTTTTGTATGCATTTTCTTACATGTCCGTTTTTCCTTGCGCCCCAATGGATAGCGGGTTATTTTTCTCTCTTTTCCTTTTTTGGCACAGCAGTTGCATTATAAGTAGGTGAATAAAACAGCGGCGGATTGTTCCGCCACCGCACAAAGAAAAGGAGAGGTGTTTTCATCATGGATAAGACCATTATTACTGTGGCTACTACCGGTGCCTGGCCCACCAAGGCCAACAACCCCAACGTGCCCATGACTCCCGAGGAGATCGCAGAAGACGTCTATGCCTGCTGGAAGGCCGGCGCCGCTGTCGCCCACCTGCACATGCGTGACGACGAGGGCAAGGGCACCATGGACAAGACCCGCTTTGCCAAGACCGTGGAGCTGCTGCGCACCAATCACCCCGACTGCGACATCATCCTGAACATGACCACCTCCGGCGACCTGAACGCCACTGAGGAGACTCGTCAGGCTCACCTGAAGGAGCTGCGCCCCGAGATGGGCTCCTATGACTGCGGCTCCATGAACTGGCTGCACACCTCCCTGTTCCTCAACCCCCCCAAGTTCCTGGAGGAGCTGGGCCAGAACATGCAGGCTTGGGGCGTGAAGCCTGAGATCGAGGCCTTTGACCCCGGCATGATCGCCAACGCCGCCTACTACCTGAAGAAGGGCGTGCTGAAGGCTCCCCTCCACTTCCAGTTCTGCATGGGCTGCGCCAACGGCATCCCCGGTTCCATGAAGAACCTGCTGTTCATGAAGGAGACCATGGAGTCCCTGTGCCCCGGCTCCACCTGGAGCTGCTTCGGCGTGGGCCACTCCGCCATGGAGATGCTGTACGGCGCCGTGGCTCTGGGCGGCCACATCCGCGTGGGCATGGAGGACAACGTCATGTACTCCAAGGGCGTGCTGGCTGAGAGCAACGTTCAGTTCGTGGAGCGCGCTCGCCGCGTCATCGAGGAGTACGGCAAGAAGGTCGCCACCCCCGACGAGGCCCGCGAGATCCTCAGCCTGAAGAAATAAGGGGAGGCATAAAGCAATGAAGACCACTCAGGACATTAAGAACATCCTGATCTGCGGCGCGGGCATGATGGGCAAGAACATCGGTTTTGTGTTCGCCTCCAACCCTGACTATCAGATCGGTATGTATGACCTCTATCCCACCGACGTGGAGGCCGGTATCCGCACCAACACCAAGCAGCTGGTGGACAAGGGCGTGATGACTGAGGCGGACATCAACGACCGTCTCTCCCGCATCCACTTCACCAACGACATCGACAGCGACCTGGTGAAGAACGCCGACCTGGTTATCGAGGCCGTGTTTGAAGACATGAATATCAAGCGCGAGACCTTTGCCAAGCTGGAGGCCCGCTGCGCTGAAGATACCATCTTCTGCACCAACTCCTCCGTCATGAGCCCCAGCGAGATCAGCCGCGACCTGAAGCATCGTGAGCGCTTCGTGGGCACCCACTTCTGGAACCCCGGTCACCTGATCCCCCTGGTGGAGGTGGTCAAATCCGACGCCTCCTCTGAGGAGACCGCCCAGACCGTGATGGACGTCCTGCGCTCCGTGGGCAAGAAGCCCGTGCTGTGCAAGAAGGACGTGCCCGGCTTCATCGCCAACCGCATGCAGCACGCCCTGTGGCGTGAGGCCATCTCCATCGTGGAGCACGGTATTGCTGACGCTGCCACCGTGGACGAGGCTGTGAAGTACTCCTTCGGTCTCCGTCTGCCCCAGCTGGGCCCCATGGAGAACGCCGACATGGTGGGTACTGACCTGACCTACAATATCCACGATTACATCCTCCAGGATCTGGAGGATACCCACACTCCTTCCCCCCTGCTCAAGCAGCTGCGTGATGAGGGCAAGATCGGCTTCAAGACCGGCGAGGGCTTCCAGAAGTGGACTCCCGAGCAGGTGGCCAAGTCCAACGCCGACCTGAACGAGTACCTGATCCGGATGCTTTACGGCAAATAATCTTCCCCCGCGCTTTCCGTTCCGTTGGAACGAGGGCATATAGATGAGAGAAGTTTGAGAGAAAGGAAGCGATCCCATGTCCCAGCAAGCTCAGACCAAGAAGCTGAAAGGAACTCCTCTGTGGAACATCAGTAAGAAGTTCAACTTTGCAGCCGAGAAGATCATTCCCGATTCCTTCGTATTTTGCGTTATCCTGATGATCGTCGTGTTCGTCCTGTCCCTGATCATCGGCAAGGGCCCCGTGGAGCTGCTCCAGGCCTGGTGGGGCGGCTTGAGCAGCCAGTTCACCCTGGCCTTCCAGATGGGCATCATGGTCTGCGTGTGTGCTACCTGCGCCCGCAGCCCTCAGGTCACCAAGCTGCTGAACGCCATTGCCAGCCACGTGCATAGCCGCTACACCGCCATCATCATCATGATGCTCTTCGGCTATGTGACCTCCATGATCAACTACGCGTTCTGCACCATCGTTACCCCCATCCTGTCCATGCAGCTGGCTAAGCGGGTCAAGGGCCTGCACTTCCCCATGATGGTTGCCGGCGGCTATACCTGCATGATCCTGGGCCAGTGCCTTGGGCCCTCCGCCACCCTGTACTCCAACCTGGCTACTGAGGGCAGCTCCTACGCCGAGATCGTGGGTCACACCATGTCCGTCCTGGAGACCTGCTACAACACCCCCAACGTGATCCTGTTCACCGTGCTGGCCATCGCCTTCATCCTGATCGTGCTGTTCACTCAGCCCGGCGAGGACGAGCTGATCGAGCTGCGCGACGTGGCTACCCAGGCCGACGTGGTTCCCAACGACTACAAGATCACCGGCAAGGCCACTACCTTTGCTCAGAAGGCCAACACCTGCAAGCCCGTTATGTGGGTCGTGGGCGCCTTCATCTTCATCAACATCATCTATGACTTTGCCACCAAGGGCTTCTTCGGCGCTCTGAACATGAACCTGGTTATCTTCATGTTCGTTGGCATCAACTGCTTCCTGTTCCCCCAGCCCAGCGCCTGGATCACCGCTCACGCCGACTCCATGCACCTGGCTACCGACATTATCATGCAGTTCCCCTTCTACGGCGCCATCATGGGCATGATGTACATCGAGGGCGGCCTGGGTTCCGTGCTGATCGGTGCCATCACTTCCGTGGCTACCGCTCACACCCTGCCCATCTTCACCTTCCTGTCCGCCTGCCTGGTTAACTGCTTCATCCCCTCTCAGGGTGGTCAGTTCACCGTTCAGGGTCCTCTGATCGTTCAGACCGTGCAGAACATCCAGGGTGCCGACCTGGCTACCTGCCTGAACGCCTTCGTTCTGGGCGACGAGTGCACCAACCTGCTGCAGCCCCTGTACGTCATCCCCGCTCTGTCCGTGGTGGGCATGAAGCTGAAGGATGTCTGGGGATTCATGGCCTTCATCTGTGTGTTCTGGATTGTGATCACCTGCCTGGGCCTGTACTTCATCCCCATGTTCGTCTAAGTTCCCTATACTCCCTTCTAACGACGGAGCCTGCCGCGTATATGCGGCAGGCTCCGTCTGATTTTATGCCAGACCCAGCAGTCGGGCGGCCGTGGCCACACAGAAGCACAGCAGCACACCCACCCCTGTGGGCAGGACCACTGCCAACGCCGTCCACTTGACGCTGCCGCTCTCCTTGGCAATGGAGAGACAGGTGGTGGAGCAGGGCCAGTGGAACAGGGAAAACAGCAGGGTACATACCGCCGTCAGCCAGGTCCAGCCGTTCTGCACCAGCAGCTGGTGCAGAGCGCCCAGTCCCTCCGTCTCCTGGATCGTACCGGTGGAGAGATAGGCCATGATGGCGATGGGTATGACGATCTCATTGGCGGGAAAGCCCAGGATAAAGGCCGTCAGGATCACCCCGTCCAGCCCGATCAGCCGGGCAAAGGGGTCCAAAAAGCCGGTTACGTGGTCCAGGATGGTCATGTCTCCCACCGTCACATTGGCGCACAGCCAGATCACCAGCCCCGCCGGGGCGGCAACCGCCGCCGCCCGGCCCAGCACGAAAATGGTGCGGTCCAGAATGGAGCGAACGATCACCTGGCCCACCCGGGGCCGCCGGTATGGTGGCAGCTCTAACGTAAAGGAGGATGGTACGCCCTTGAGCACAGTGGCGGAGAGCAGCCGGGATACCTGGAAGGTAGCCAGTACCCCCAGCACAATGACCCCTGTCAGCAGCAGGGCAGCCTGCAAACCCGCCCACAAGCCTCCCTCCGCTCCCACAAAAAACATGGTAATGACGGCGATGAGGGTGGGGAAGCGGCCGTTGCAGGGTACAAAGCTGTTGGTAAGCATGGCAATCAGCCGCTCCCGAGGGGAGTCGATGATGCGGCAGCCCACCACTCCGGCAGCATTGCAGCCAAAACCCATGCACATGGTAAGGGCCTGCTTGCCGCAGGCTTTGGCCTTCTGGAAGGCGTGGTCCAGCAGGAAGGCTACCCGGGGCAGGTAGCCGAAGTCCTCCAGCAGGGTAAACAGCGGAAAGAAGATTGCCATGGGGGGCAGCATGACGCTGATGACCCAGGCCAATACCCGGTACACCCCCAGCACCAGGGCACCGTGAAGCCATTCCGGCGCTCCCAGCCAGGCAAACAGCTCCGTCAAGCGGTCCTGGATCCAGAACAGGCCTTCAGACAGCAGAGCAGACGGATAGTTGGCTCCCTGAATGGTGAGCCACAGCACTCCAGCCAGCAAAAGAATCATCATGGGCACAGCGGTACGGCGGTGGGTGAGGATCCGGTCCAGTCGCCGGTCCCGATCCTCCTCCGGCCTCTTTTGCGCGTCCACCGCCGCCTGCGCGGTCTCCCGGGCAGTTCCCAGCAGGGCGGACACCAGCACGCTGTTAAGCTCCGCCGGATCCAGCCCAGCCCGAACCAGGTCCGCTCTGGCCTCTTCCACCGCCTCCTGCACTTCCATATCCTGTCTGGGGTCCCAGCCCAGGGCGGCGGACAGCGCGTCCAGCAGAGAGTCGTCCCCCTCCAGCAGCCGCAGCGCCACCCAGCGGGCGGGGAGCCGTCCCTTCAGCCTGCGTCCCAGCAAAGGCGTAAGGGAGGCCACCGCAAATTCCACCGGCGGCGGATAGTGCACTGTCAACGGTTTTGGCGGATCCTTTTGGGTCAGGACCTCTTCCACCTTGTCCAGCAGCTCCTCCAGCCCACGGCCCCGGCCGGCGGAGGTCCCCACCACCGGCACCCCCAGCTTTTCCGACAGAACATTTAGATCCACCCGGATTCCTTTTCGCTCCGCCTCGTCCAGCAGGTTAACACACACCACGGTACGGCTCTGAAGTTCCAGTACCTGGAGGGCCAGATTCAGGTTTCGTTCCAGACAGGTGGCATCGCACACCACCACCGCCCCGTGAGCGCCACCGAAGCAGAAGAAATCCCGGGCGACCTCCTCCTCCGGCGAACGCGCCATCAGGGAGTAAGTACCAGGCAGGTCCACCAGCATGTAATCCTGCCCCCGGTGTCGGCACCGCCCCTGGGCGGTGCCGACTGTTTTACCCGGCCAGTTTCCTGTGTGCTGGTGCAGACCGGTGAGGGCGTTGAATACGGTAGATTTACCTACATTGGGATTGCCGGCCAGGGCAACCACCCGTTCCTGATTCAGTTCCACGGCCCGCCTCCCAGCCGGACCCCCGCCGCATCCCTGCCCCGGATTGCAATGACCGCCCCCCGGATCAGATAGGCTGCCGGATCTCCGGCGGGGCTGACCGCAGTGCATGTAACGGCGGTGCCGGGCACCAGGCCCAGGTCAAACAGCCGACGGCGCATGGCGCACTCTCCCTCCACGCCGGCCACCACACCGCTCTCTCCCACCCTGAGGGCGTTGAGAAAACCATCGTTCATATCAGATCCATCTCCTTGTCAAAGGTATGGGAAGGTTTCTTTTCCACAGGATATCCTATGTCTGTTCCTGTCCGACGGTGCGGAAAAAATACGTTCTTCTCCTGAAAATGTCTTGACGAACTATTTTTATTCCGATACAATAAGAAATTATCCCTAATATGTGTGTGTTTGACCGCAGCGGCCTGCTGCGGTCCTATTTTGCGGCAGGAGGCGGAACATGTCACAAGTGAGCGAAAACAAAATGGGAGTTATGCCGATCAAACGGCTGGTCCTGTCCATGTCGCTGCCCATGATGATCTCCATGCTGGTCCAGGCGCTTTATAATGTGGTAGACAGCTACTTTGTTGCCAAGATCAGTGAGGATGCTCTTACGGCAGTAGGCATGGCCTTTCCCTTTCAGAACCTGATGATCGCCGTAGCGGTCGGTACCGGCGTAGGCGTAAACGCCCTGCTGTCCCGCAGTCTGGGCGCCAAGGACCAGGAGACCGCCAACCGTTCGGCGGAAAACGGCGTGCTGCTGGCCGCTATCAGCGCGGTAGTCTTTATGGCCATTGCCCTGCTGTTCGCCCAGCCCTTCTTTGAGCTGCAGAAAGCCACCCCGGAAATCGCCCGGCAGGGTGCCGCTTATCTGCGCATCTGCGGCGGGTTGTCCTTCGGTATCTTCCTGGAGGTCATGTTTGAGCGTCTGCTCCAGTCCACCGGTCGCACCTTCCACACCATGATCACTCAGGGCGTGGGCGCGGTCATCAACATCGTGATGGACCCGGTGCTCATCTTCGGTCTGGGGCCCTTCCCCAAAATGGGTGTGGCCGGGGCCGCCGCCGCCACCGTACTGGGCCAGATCGTGGCCGCCATTCTGGCTCTGATCTTCAACGTGGCCTGCAATCATGATATTCAGCCTTCCCTGAAGGGCTTCCGGCCCAGCGGCCACATCATTCGGCAGATTTACAGCGTAGGTGTGCCCACCATCGTCCTCAACTCCATCAGTTCCGTCATGACCTTCGGCATGAACCTGATTCTCATCTCCTTCACCTCCACTGCGGTGGCGGTATTCAACGTCTACTTTAAGCTCCAGAGCTTTGTATTTATGCCGGTATTCGGTCTGAACAACGGCCTGGTACCCATCGTGTCCTACAACTACGGCGCACGGAAGAAAAAGCGTCTGGTGGAAGCCGTCCGTTTCGGCGCTCTGCTGGCGGTAGGCATTATGCTGGTGGGCCTGGCCGTCATCCAGCTCTTCCCCGCCCCCATTCTGGGTATCTTTGAGGCTTCTGCCGATATGCTGCGCATCGGCGTGCCCGCCCTGCGGATCATCAGTCTGTGCTTCGTGTTTGCCGGCTTCAACGTGATCTGCTCCTCTACCTTCCAGGCCCTGGGCAACGGCGTGCTGAGCATGTTTATCTCCATCATCCGTCAGCTGGTGGTCCTGCTGCCCGCCGCCTTCCTGCTCTCCCTCACCGGAAATCTGGATCTGGTCTGGCTGGCCTTTCCCATTGCCGAGGTAGCCGCCGTATGTCTGAGTGTGGTGTTTCTTCGCCACACCTTCCGTACTGTGGTGGACCCGCTGGATGCGGAATCTTGATCATAAAAAACGCCCCACGTCCAATAAGGACGCGGGGCGTTTTTCTGTTTCTCTCTTATCCGCACTTGGAGTAGCCGCAGTCACGGCAGGTGACGCAGCCGCCCTCGTGCTCCAGCCGTGCTCCGCACTCGGGGCAGAACTTGGCCAGCTTGGCCTCGGCGGGAGTCATGCCCGGCCGGGGAATGGGCGCCGCCGCCTTGGTGGTAGCGCTGATGGGGGCAGGGGCGGGCTCGTGACCACCGCTCTGGGACACCTTCAGTACCTTCTCCAGGGCCTTGGCGATGGCGTCGGGGCAGGAGGTCACCGGTACCCCGGCCTGCCGCAGGCAGGAAGGGCAGCGGATGCCCTTGAGCTGCTGGATGATCTCCTTGGGATCCATTCCGGAGCGGATACCCACACTCACCAGGCGTGCGGTAGCCTCGCTCTGGCTGGGGCAGCCGCCGGCCCGGCCGGTGTTGGTAAACACCTCACAGATACCGTTCTCATCATAGTTGACGGTGATATACAGGTTGCCGCAGCCGATGCGCACCTTTTCAGTAAAGCCGGTGGTCACCGCGGGACGGGGACGGGGCAGGATGTGGCCGTACTCCTCCTGGGGCACCTGGCACTCCTCGCATACACGGCCGGCAGGCGCAGAAGCTTCCTTGCCATCGTTAACCTTGCCGATATTGAGCACCTGCTCATTGCGGCTGCCGTCCCGGTAGATGGTGGTGCCCTTGCAGCCCAGAGTGAAGGCCAGGCGATAGACCTCGGCCACCTCCTCCTTGGTGGCGGAGTTGGGGAAGTTCACCGTCTTGCTCACCGCGTTGTCGGTGTACTCCTGGAAGGCGGCCTGCATCCGCACATGCCAGATGGGAGAGACGTCGTGGGCGCAGACGAATACCCGCTTGATCTCTTCGGGGATGCCATCCACATGGGCCAGGGAGCCCTGCTCCACGATCTTCTGCATCAGCTCGTCGGAGTAGATCCCCGCCTCCACCAGCTTGTCCTTCAGGATCTGGTTGGTCTCAATGAGGTGGGTGTTGTCCATGACGTTGCGGATGTAGGCGTAAGCAAACACAGGCTCCACACCGGAGGACACGCCGGCGATGATGGACAGGGTGCCGGTGGGTGCGATAGTGGTAACGGTGGCGTTGCGGATGGGCTTACCATCCTTGAAGATGCTCTGCTCAAAGAGGGGGAAGGCGCCCCGGCTCTCAGCCAGCTTCTCGCTCTCCTGGTGACCGATGGTATTGATGGTATCCATGATCTCCCGGGCCAGGGCCACGCCCTCCTCGCTGTTATAAGGCACGCCCATGTAGAGCAGCATATCGGCAAAGCCCATGACACCCAAGCCGATTTTCCGGGTGGAGCGGGTCATCTGGTCGATCTCGGGCAGGGGGTACTGGTTGACCTCGATGACGTTGTCCAGGAAGTGGACGGCGGTGCGGATGGTCTTTTCCAGCTTGGCCCGGTCCAGCACCCAGCCCGCCACCGTCTTGGTGATGTGGTTGACCAGGTTGATGGAGCCCAGGTTGCAGCTCTCATAGGGCAGCAGCGGCTGCTCACCGCAGGGGTTGGTGGACTCGATCTCACCCTGGCCGGGCACCGCGTTGTCCCGGTTGAGCCGATCCAGGAAGATGATGCCCGGCTCGCCGGTCTGCCAGGCGGAGGTGACAATGGTGTCAAAGACCTCCTTGGCGTTGAGCTGGCCGGTGACCCGTCCGGTGGCGGGGTCCACCAGGTCGTACATGGCATTCTTCCCCGCCGCCTCCATAAAGGCCTCGGTGATACCCACAGAGATGTTAAAGTTGGTGATCTCACTGGTATCGTTCTTGCAGGTGATGAACTCCATGATATCGGGATGATCCACCCGGAGGATACCCATGTTGGCTCCCCGGCGGGTGCCGCCCTGCTTTACCGCCTCGGTGGCGGCGTTGAATACTTTCATAAAGGAGATGGGGCCGCTGGCCACGCCGCCGGTGGAATTCACCGTGGAGCCCTTGGGACGCAGGCGGGAGAAAGAGAAGCCAGTACCGCCGCCGCTCTTGTGGATCAGCGCAGCGTTCTTGATGGCGTCAAAAATGTCCTCCATGGAGTCGGCTACCGGCAGCACAAAGCAGGCAGACAGCTGGCCCAGGGGACGCCCCGCGTTCATCAGGGTAGGGGAATTGGGCAGAAAGTCCAGGTTGGTCATCATCTCGTAAAAGGCCTTGGCGGTAGCCACCACGTCAGCCTTGGGATCAAAATGTCGGTCGCCTTCGGCGATGGCGTTGGCCACCCGGCGGAACAGGCCATCCACCGTTTCGGTGGGGTTCCCCTGCTCATCCCGGGCCAAATAGCGCCGTTCCAGCACCGCCTTGGCGTTATCAGATATAGGCATGGTCCTCTCTCCTTCTATTTTTCTGAATAGCACAAGATATTGTATCACATAAACACAGCTTGTCAAACATTTTGTTTCTTGTCCCCGTACACCTTTCCTGATATAATAAAGAAAAATTGTTGCTTTTTCTGGAGGAAACCCTATGGAAGACTGGCGTATCACGCCCTCTGGGCATCTTGCTCCCAGCGAGCTGCGCGCACACTGCCAATATTTTTCTCGACTGGGCTGGGCTCTGTTCGCCCAAATGTTGTCCATGCTGGTCGTCCAGGTGGTAGTTTCAGTGCCTGTGGGACTGCTGTCGCCTCAACTGCTGAACGGCCCTGTTTTCCTGTGGGATCTCTCGGTGGTCTCCGTTTATGGCGTGAGCTTCCCTATTTTCTGTTTGGTGCTGCGGGGCGTCTCCGCACCTCCCCGGCCGGAGGCTCGTCCCCTGGGCCCTGCCCGTTTCTTTCAGGCTTATGTGATCTGTCTGTGTGTCATGTACGTGGCCAATTACTTCACTCTGATCCTCACGGACCTCATCGGTCTGCTGCGGGGAAATGCCGTGACCAACCCGGTAGATCAGATCGGCGCTTACCCTACCATACTCAATATCCTGCTTGGCTGCGTCATTGCCCCAGTGTCAGAGGAGCTGATGTTCCGCAAGCTGCTGCTGGACCGTCTCCGTCCCTATGGTGGACGCTTTGCAGTCATCGCTTCTGCTCTGTGCTTCGGTCTGTTCCACGGTAACCTGAATCAGCTGTTTTACGCCGTTGCCATCGGCCTGGTACTGGGCTACGTGGCCCTGCGCACCGGCCGGATCTGGCAAAATATCCTGCTCCACGCCATGATCAATTTCATCTCTGTGGGCCTGCTCCCCCTGCTGGAGCCTCTGGGGGAGTTCGGGACCCTGCTCCTGACCGCCCTGGTGCTGGGAGCCGTTGTCTTGGGCATTGTGTTCCTCACCGCCCTGCGGCGGGATCTGCGGTTTCCTCCATCCACGGTGGACTTGTCCGCCGGCTGGACCTGGCGGGTATTTTTTGAAAATCCCGGTGTGATCTGCTTCTGCCTGCTCTCCCTGGGCCTTTGCGTCACCTACCTGCTCTAAATGCCGGTTGATTTCCCTGGCCGTTTCCTGTAAAATAGGAGGCGCTGAATCATTCAGAAAAGGGGGTATCCTTCCATGATGAAGGTGCTCTATTTGCTCAATTTTGCCGGAAAAGCCGGCACAGAACGCTATGTGGAAACTCTGGTGCGCTACTTGTCCCAGGACGGACTGGTGCAGCCCTTCTTCGCCTATAACGAGGGCGGGCTGCTGGTAGAGCGGCTGGAGGAGATGGGGGTGCCCTGCCGTCGGGTGGAGATGCGCCGCCGGTTCGACAAGAAGGCCGCCAAGGAGCTGGCCAAGCTCTGCGAGGAGTGGGATATCGACCTGGTCCACTGCCACTACCTGCGGGAGCACTACACCGCCCTGCTGGCCAAGAAGTACAACAAGAAGATCCGTGTGGTGTACACCAACCACTTCGTGCTGGCCAATGACTTCGTCACCCGGCTGTCCAACCGCTTTATGGACAAGCGTCAGGACCAGATGATCGCTGTGTGCAACAAGGGCAAGGAGCAGCTCATTGCCAACGGCTGGAGCGGCGACCGGATCCAGGTGATCTTCAACGCGGTGGATATGGACGCCTGGGCGGGAGACCGCTCGGAGTCCACCATGCGGGCCGAGCTGGATCTGCCGGAGGATCGGTTCGTCATGCTGTGCGCCTCCCGTTTTGCTGAGGATAAGGGGCACAAGTACCTGATCGACTCCATTAAGCGGCTGACCGAGCTGACGGCGGTACCCTTTACCCTGGTGCTGGCTGGCGACGGTCCCCTGCTGGAGCCCTCCAAGGAGCAGGTGAAGGAGCTGGGCCTGGAGGAGCAGGTAAAATTCATCGGCTTCCGCAAGGACATCAAGAACCTGTACAAGGGCTCCGACCTGTATGTGAACTCCTCTCAGCATGAGGCCCTGTCCTTCCTCATCATCGAGGCCATGGCCGCCGGACTGCCGGTGATCGCTACCGATATGGGCGGCAACTCCGACATCGTCAACGACGAGGCGGGCTGCGGCATGCTGGTAGAGTATGACAACCCCGACTCCATGGCGGTGGCCATGAAGTGCTTCCTGGAGGATCCGGCTTTCGCGGCCAAGTGCCGGGAAAACGCCCTGCGCACCATTCAGGAGAAATTTGAGGTCCACAAGATGGCCAAAGCAACCTACGGCGTCTATGAAAAGGCGCTCCACGACTGATTCCAAGGAGTAAAATAACCCATGTCGATTACCGAAAGCAGTATTATTCTGCGGTTTTTCCTGGCCATCTGGCTGGGTCTGAAAAACGCAGCGGCCAACAGCGGCGCCAACCGGCTCTGCCTGCGACTGGAGCGGGGCTGGCGCCGCCTGCTGTCGGGCAGCGTCCTGTGGCGCTTTGCCTGGCGGGAGGGCGTGGTGTCCAAAGCCTGGTCGGGCAGCATTTCCTGCCGGCTGTTCACCGCTATCATCAACATCCCCTGCGCCATTGTAAAGGCGCTGTACAAGGTCGGCCGGCCGGTATGGGATGCCAGTCTGTTCTGCCGTCTGCTGCGGGCTTTGGGAGGAGCTTCCTTCTTCTTTATGGGCCTGTTCATGATGGTGATGCTGATGGCTCCCCACAGCATGTGGAACAACACCTACGCGCTGCTGGGCGCCATGGCTCTGACTGCTCTGTTCATTGCGGGCAGCGCCTCCCGGCGGCAGTACCGGCTGGAGCTGGACACTCTGGGGCCCTATATGACCATCTACATGGCCTTCATCTGCCTGGCTCTGCTGGGCTCCTTGTCCACCCACATGTCCCTGCGGTTCTTCGCCTTCCATCTGACCAGTTTCCTGCTGGTGCTGGTGGTGGTGAGTTCCATTCACAAATATGAACAGCTCCAGCTTATGGTCTCCCTGGCGGTGCTGGGTCTGTCCGTGGCCGCCCTGTACGGCTGTTATCAGGGCTATATCGGAGTGGAAGTGGTCCCCTCCCAGCAGGACATGGTGGTCAACGCCGGTATGCCCGGCCGGGTCTACTCCTTCTTCGACAACCCCAACAACTTTGCCGAGCAGCTGGAGATGCTGCTGCCTCTGGATCTGGCCCTGTTCCTCAACTGCCGCTGGCGTGGCAAGCTACTCAGCTTCATTTCCCTGTGTCTGGGCGTAGCCGCTATCGGCTTCACTTACGGCCGGGCCAGCTGGATCGGTCTGACTTTGGCTGTGCTGGTCTTTGTGGCTCTGCTGGACTGGCGGTGGATCCCGGTGCTCATTGTGCTGGGCCTGGCTGCTGTACCCTTCCTCCCGGAGACCATTTATAACCGCATCCTTACCATCGGCAACACGGAGGACTCCTCCACTCAGTACCGCTTCGCCATCTATGACACCACCGCTAACCTAATGAAGGATTACTGGGTGCGGGGCGTAGGCCTGGGCAGCGATATTATGAAAAAGGTGTTCCAGACCTATCCCACCAACTTTGACGGTTCCTATCCCATCCACACCCACAACAACTACCTGCAAATGTGGGGCGAGGCCGGCATCTGGGGTATCCTCTCCTTCCTGGGTCTGCTGATTTGGCAGCTGAAAAAGAGTGTCAAAGCCTTCCAGGCTGCCGCTGATCCTCGGGTGAAGCGGATGCTGGCCGCCGCTATCGGCGCCTTCTGCGGCATCTGCGTCATTGGTCTGGCGGAGTACACCTGGTTCTATCCTCGGAACATGTTCACCTACTGGTTCCTGTTCGGCGTCATCGCCGCCTGCGTCAAGCTTGTGAAGGCGGGAAAGGCCGCCAATGCCTGAATAAATAATGATCCCCCACCGGAGTCCCGGTGGGGGATTTTCTTATGCCTGGGCCGCTTCCTTCAGGTCTGCCTCAGTGAGAGCCATCAGAGCTTCCTTGTCCGGGTGCTCCAGCACCGCCACCCGGTCAGCCTGACGGGCCACTGCCCGCTCGAACAGGTTTCTCACATCCCGGGCATTGCCGAAGTTCTCGTCCCGGTTCTCATACAGATCGTGAAGCAGCTTGGCGGCGTATGTCCCGCCGCTCTCGTCCAGGGTATAGCCGTTTTTCTCGCACATGGAGCGGAAAATCTCCATCAGCTGGTCCCCGGTGTAGTCATCAAAATAGAAGTACTTGTTAAATCGGCTCTCCAGACCGGGGTTGGCGTGGATGAAGCGGTCCATCAGCTCGGTGTAGCCCGCCACGATGACCACCAGATCCGCCCGGTGGTCCTCCATGCCCTTCAGCAGGGTCTCAATGGCCTCTTTGCCGAAGTCGTTGGCGTTGTCCGAGCTGGCCAGGGCGTAGGCTTCGTCGATGAACAGTACGCCGCCCAGGGCCTTCTGGATCGCCTCGCCGGTCTTGATAGCGGTCTGACCCACAAAACCGGCCACCAGGCCGGAACGGTCCACCTCCACCAACTGGCCCTTGGACAGCACACCCATGGCCTTGTAGATCTGGGCCAGCAGCCGGGCCACAGTGGTCTTGCCGGTGCCCGGGTTTCCCATAAAGACCAGATGGAGGCTCATGGGCGGCACAGGCAGGTCGTGCTCCTGTCGGAGCTTGCGCACCTTTACCAGGTTGATCAGGCTCTTCACATCTGCCTTCACCTTTTCCAGGCCACACAGCCCGTCCAATTCAGCCAACAGCTCCTCCAGCGTAGGGGCGGGCTCCGCCTCCGCTGCCGGTTCCTCCTGGTTCTCGGCCTCGGTCTGCTCCTTGGCCTGCTGGGGCTGAGGCGCCGGGCGGGTCACAAAGTCTTTGACATCCAGCGGGGCCTTCTCCCCCTTCAGTCCGTCCTTATCGCACAGGGCGGACAGCGTGTCGGCGCAGGTGTTGACAAACCCGGCCTCCGCCTCGCTGACCTGGTCGTCCACCGCGGCAAAAAGCAGGAGCATCAGGGTGGTCAGGTCAATGAACCGCCGGGCCAGGTTACTGCCGGACACCTTGTCGCAGGCCCGCATCCGGGCAAAGAAATCGGGCACTTTGAAGCCGGGGTAGCCCAGTACCGCCGAAGATAACTCCCAGAACAGGATGGAGGGCACCGGATTGCCCTTGGCATAAATCGCGTTATAGTACTCCACATGGCGGGGCGTGATGGACGAGCCGTCTCTCTGCCACAGCCCCAGAGCACAGGCCCGGAAAAAGGTGTCTGCCTCCTGGTTGAACTTAGCCCGCAGGGCAGCGTCGGTAATCTGCCGCCGGAAGGCACTCACTCCCTCGCTGTACTGCTTGTGGGCCTCCGCGGCGCTGATGGAGCTTTTCATCCCGCCACACCTCCGTTTTTTACTCTGCTGTGCTGTATTATATCCGATTGCGGGAAAGAACGCAAGGCAGGACAAAGTTAACATAAATATTAAAAAACCTTTACATTTTCCTCCCCGCCGTTGACGGATGGCCGCTCGCCGTTGTAAAATAAGCTAAGAATGTCGATTGGAGGGATTTCCCATGGCATCCAGACGCGGAAAAGACGAGCGGCCTAAAATGATCCACTGTGAATACTGCGGGGAGGACTACTCCTCTACTTATAAGCACTGCCCCTTCTGTGATGAGGTGGAGCAGCAGGACTATGACGATCAGGAGGAGTATGAGGACAGCGCCCCCCGCTCTCGCGGCGGCAAGCGGTTAGTCACGAATACCCGTGGCGGCGGCTACGGCGGCAGTCCCTCGCCCCTGCGCACTGTGGGCATGGTACTGTCCCTGGCCCTGATCGTGGCGGCGGTCATTATTGTTATCACCATCATCATGCCCCTGGTAAGCAAGGGCCATACAGAGCCCGGCTCCTCTGTCCCGCCGGAGAGCTCCGCCCCCGTTACGGAAGAGTCCGAGACTCCCGGTCCTGAGGACTCCACCCCGCCGGCTGTGGAGTCTCCTGAAAACACCATTCCCGCTGAGCAGACGGCTACCGGCTTTACCCTGGACCAGACGGAGTTTTCCTTCTCCGACCGGTATCCCGATCCCATTACCGTCCACGTGACCTTTATTCCCGCCGGCTCTACCGGCACCATTACCTGGACCAGCAGCGATCCGTCCATCGTCTCGGTGGATGAAAACGGCAAGGTGAGCCACGGCACCACCCGGGGCAGCGCCACCATCACCGCCTCCTTGCCCGGCGCCGCCGACCAGACCATTCTGGTCTACAATCAGGTCACCAGCGGCACCTCCAGCAGCAGTGGCTCCTCTTCCACCGGCGGATCCACTTCTACCGGC
This sequence comes from Flavonifractor sp. HCP28S3_F3, assembly GCF_052065355.1. Taxonomy (NCBI): domain Bacteria; kingdom Bacillati; phylum Bacillota; class Clostridia; order Eubacteriales; family Oscillospiraceae; genus Flavonifractor; species Flavonifractor sp. HCP28S3_F3. The sequence continues at coordinate 129,239 of NZ_JBQHUF010000003.1, read as the reverse complement.
ACCCTGTCCCTCAATAAGACCGACTTTACTTTCTCCGCCAAGGACAACCCCTCGGTGCAGATGAAGGTGAACGGCACCAGCTCCACCCCCGTCTGGTCCATCGGCAACACCGCCGTGGCCACCATTTCCGCTGACGGCGTGGTGAAGCCGGTAGGCCCCGGCAGCACTACGATCACCTGTACAGTGGATGGGCAGACTCTGAAGTGCATTGTCCGTTGCTCCTTCTGAACAAACTAAAAAAGCGGCCGCCTCTTAGTGAAAGAGGCGGCCGCTTTTTTAGTTACACGAATTCATAATCGGCGAACTTGTCCTCGCCCTGCTTGTTGTCCTTGGTCTCCCCCACAAAGGTACCCATCACCTTACAGTCGGGGCACAGGCCGAAGGTGGCGTTGTCGGCACCCTCCAGCTCGTAACGGTATTTCTTCCCGCACTTCGGACACTCATAGAAAAAATAATAGGTTCCCCAGGTCATGGCTTGCGCCGCCTTTCTCTCAATTTACCAAGAAATACTATAGCACCATCCGCCGCTGAACGCAAGAGTTTACTCCGCCTTCTCCTGTTCTTTCATGGCCTGGCGGCGGGCATCCCTGGCCTGGATAGTTTCCGCCAGGGTCTTGGCAGGACGGGCGTTGATCTGCTCCTGCCAGCTGAGCGCCCAAGCTCTGAGCTGCTCCAGTCCCTCTTCCGTCAGGGGGAAGCGGACGGTCTCCTCCACCGTGCTGTCGGCCAAGTTCCAGGGACCTTCCCACACCTGGGCTTCCAGGGCCGCCCAGGCGTCTTCCTCCTTGATCGGGTCCACCCGGTAGCGCATCCGGCCACCGCTGGCCGTCCAGAAATTCCCGTTCTCAAAGTGGGAGAGCACGGGCAAAAACAGCTCCTGATCCATGCTGTCAGCTCCTTCCTAACAAAAACGCGTGGTATTATCATACCACGCGTTTTCCCGTTTTTCAATTCTCCGCATAGCGGGAGAGGAACTGCCGGGTGCGCTCCTCCCTGGGGTTTTCGATGACCTGCCGGGCGTCGCCCTGCTCCACGATGACCCCTTCGTCCATAAAGATCACCTGATCGGCCACGTCCCGGGCAAAGGCCATCTCATGGGTGACGATGATCATGGTGGTCTTCTGCTCCGCCAGAGAGCGGATGACCTTCAGCACCTCCCCGGTGAGCTCCGGGTCCAGGGCGGAGGTGGGCTCGTCAAAGCACAGGATGTCCGGCTTCAGCGCCAGGGCACGGGCGATAGCCACCCGCTGCTGCTGGCCGCCGGAAAGCTGGTGAGGATAGTGATCAGCCCGGTCGGAAAGCCCCATCTTGGCCAGCAGCTCCCGGCCTTCTACCTGAATGGCCTCAAAGAGCTCCTTCTTTTTAGACTTAAAGTCCGGGTTCTCCTGGGCCAGCAGTCTGGGCGCCAGGGTCACGTTTTCCAGGGCGGTATACTGGGGAAACAGGTTGAAGGACTGAAACACCAGGCCGAAGTGAAGGCGCTTTTTGCGCACCTCGCTCTCCCGCTGGGTAGCGGGGTCGTCGGCGTCAAAGAGGGTCTCACCATTGACCAGGATCCTGCCCTGGTTGGGAGTCTCCAAAAAGTTCAGGCACCGCAGCAGGGTGGTCTTGCCGGAGCCGGAAGAGCCGATGATGGCCAGCGCCTGCCCCTTTTCCAGAGAAAAGCTGATATCCTCCAGTACCCGGGTGGAGCCAAAGTGCTTTTCAATGTGCTGTACGTCCAGAATGGGCACAGGGCCCACCTCCTTACTTGAAATAGTTCAGCTTTCTCTCAAACCAGCCAAACAGCAGAGTGAGGATGCCGTTGGCCACCAGATAGAAGACGGCAGTGTAGAACAGAGGCCAGATCATGCCCTTTTTGATAAAGGACTCGCCCATCCAGATGATCTCGTAGACGGAAATGACCCGCACCAAAGCGGTGTCCTTCACCAGCGTGATGAACTCATTGCCCATAGGGGGCACGATGCGCTTGATAACCTGAAGGAGGGTAACCTTGAAAAAGATCTGACTGCGGGTCATGCCCAGTACCAGGCCCGCCTCCTGCTGACCTGCCGGCACGCCCTGGATGCCACCCCGGTAGATCTCGGAGAAGTAGCAGGCGTAGTTGATGACGAAGGTCACCACCGCCGCGGTGAAGCGGGGCAGCAGCGGCAGGTCGAACATCAGGCCCGGCCCGTAGAACACCACCATGATCTGGAGCATCAGGGGGGTGCCTCGGACGATCCACACCACGGTCTTAACCACCCACCGCAGGGGCGCGCACCGGCTCATGGAGCCGAAGGAGATCACCAAACCCAGAGGCAGTGCAAACAGGAGGGTCAGGAGAAAAAGCTCCAGGGTGACCACAAACCCCTCCAGCAACGTGAGCGTAACAGACATCAGCATAGTGTTTCCCTCTCTTGACCGGGGAAGGGCAGAGAGCGTTTCGCTCTCTGCCCCGTTCCCTCAGGATATCTTATTTCTCGATGACGGATTCCTGAACGCCATAGGTGGTAGCCGTCTCCATCACGGTGCCGGCGTCATAGGCATCTTTCCAGAAGCTGTTGAAGGCCTCGGTCAGATCGGAGCCCTTGCGGAAGGCCACACCATACTCCTCGTCGTTGAGCTGGACGGTGTAGGTCAGGTCGGGATAGCTGGTGCCCTCACCGATCATGGCGCCGGCCATCAGCAGGTCGATGACACAGGCGTCGGAGGCGCCGGAGGCCACTTCCATCAGGGCGTCGGCCTGGGTGGTCTTGGCCACATAGCTCAGGCCCAGCGCATCCAGCTGAGCGGCACCCTGAGAGCCGTTCTCTACAGCGAAGTTCAGGTCGGACAGGCTCTCCACAGTCTGATAGTCCTCAGCCTTATCGGCGGGGAGCACCACTACCTGGCCGTTGCGGCAGTAAGGCTCAGACACGGAAGCGCCGGCCTTTACCTCGTCATTGATGGTCATGCCGTTCCAGATAACATCGATGCCCTTGGTGTCCAGCTCCATCAGCTTGTTGTCCCAGTTGATCTCCAGGAACTCCACTTCCACACCCAGGCTCTCTGCGAAGGCCTTGGCCATGTCGGCGTCGAAGCCGATCCATTCGCCGTTCTCATCCTTATAATCCATGGGATTAAAGTCGGTCATGCCTACAATGAGAGTGCCCTTGTCCTGGACATAGGCCATATCGCTCTCAGCGGCAGGGGTATTGGACTCAGCAGCAGCGGGGCTCTCGCTGTTGCCGCCGGCAGGGGTGTTGGCGCTGCCTGTGGTGCCGCTGTCGCAGGCGGCCAGAGAAAGAGTCAGGCCCAGCGCAAGGGCCAGAGCAGTCAGTTTCCGTTTCATGTACATTCCTCCAAACCATGTATGTCGTGGTTGCTTTCGTATGTTACCACACTAAAGCATCATTGTAAAGAGGAATTTGAAATTTTCTCTGCACGGTGGTAGTCCGCGGGGGTATTTACATTTAACAGGAGCCTGTCCAGGTCAAAGTCGGGCAAATCCCTTTCCTCCAGTATCCGGCAGTCAAGCCGGTCCAGCAGGGCCCCCATAGCCCGGCATTCCTCATCCAGGCAGGCCTGGACATGAGGCAGGCAGGAGCGGCAGTAGGCGGCGAAGAGGGGCTCCAGCTTTCCGCTGTCTCTGCGGATCAGGCAAGCGTCCTTTCCCTCCAGCCCATCCAGCAGCAACTGGGCCAGGACAGGATCGGCGAAGGGCAGGTCCACAGCGGTAAGGAAGATCCGCTCCGCCCCTGTGCGGACAAAAACGGTTTCCAATCCCGCCAGAGGCCCCTGACCAGGACGCAGATCGGGCAGCCCCCCAGGGCCAGACACATAGATTCGATCAAATTTTTCCTGAAACCGGGCCACCAGTCGGGTAAGGAAATCCTGGCCGTCCAGAGGAAGGGCCGCTTTGTCCCGCCCCATGCGGGATGATTTTCCTCCCATCAGGATCACAGCTGCGGATTCCATCTTCTCTCCTCCTTTCGGCTTAGTGTAGCAGAAAAATTTACCCACGTCAAAATCTGTATAGAAGCCCTTGGGATTCCATATCCTTTGAAACAGAATGTCAGACGCATTGGAGGCTTGAAACGCTATGAAAAAACTGGCCGCGGCCCTGGTGGCCGCCCTACTGCTGGCCGTCCCCGCCCAGGCCGCCACCGCCGGGCCTGCGGTGGACGCGGGAGCGGCGGTGCTGATGGAAAAAGAGACGGGCACCGTCCTGTACGAGCAGAGCGCCCACGACAAGATGGAACCAGCCAGTGTCACCAAGATCATGACGCTGCTGCTGGTAATGGAGGCCATTGATAACGGCAGCCTGTCCACCGACGACATGGTGACGGTGTCCGCCTACGCCGCCTCCATGGGAGGTTCCCAGGTTTATTTAAAGGAAGGGGAGCAGATGACGGTCCACGATCTGCTGAAGGCAGTGGCGGTGGCCTCGGGCAATGACGCCTCGGTGGCTCTGGCAGAGCACCTGGCAGGCAGCGAAGAGGCCTTTGTGGAACGGATGAACCAGCGGGCAGCGGAGCTGGGGATGAAGGACACCTGCTTCGTCAACTGTACCGGCCTGCCGGCGGCGGGTCATCTCACCTCCGCCTATGACATCGCGCTGATGAGCCGGGAGCTCATCCTCAATCACCCCTCCATCCGGGAATACACCACCATCTGGATGGATTCCCTCCGAAACGGCCAGTTCCAGCTGGCCAATACCAACAAGCTCATCCGGTTCTATGAAGGCGCCACTGGGCTGAAGACCGGTTCCACCGACTCCGCCGGCTTCTGCCTGTCCGCCACGGCAGAGCGGGACGGCATGGAACTCATCGCCGTGGTACTGCACTGCTCTTCCTCCGACGCCCGCTCGGCAGCGGCCTCTTCCCTGCTGAATTACGGCTTTGCCAACTACACGCTGATGGACGTCTACCCCTCCCAGGCATTGCCGCCGGTAGATGTGCTGCTGGGCGAAAGTGAGACCGTCCAGCCCGTTTTGTCCACCTCCAGCCGGATTTTGGTGGAAAAATCCATGGTAAACCAGGTGACCACCCAGCTGGAGCTGTGCCAGGACGTGGAGGCCCCGGTGGAGGCGGGCCAGAAGCTGGGCGAAATGACGGTCTGGGTGGGAGACCAGCAGCTTCAGGCCATCCCAATTGTGGCCGACAGCGCCGTGGAACGGCTCACTGTCCCCGGCATTTTCGCCCGACTGCTGAAAACTTTGTTTATGGCTCAATGACTCAAGTGCACAGGCCGAAGACGGTACTTCCGTCTCCGGCCTGTGCGCATTCTTCCCAAAAGTTTATTGCCCTACTTTATGAAATTTTACGCACTCTTTCCCTTAGGCATCTTGACTATCCCGGCATATGGTTGTATAATTTCTACAAATAAGCCCAGATTTATTTGGATCTTATTTATGACCAATGACAAGATTCTTTGGTTTACAGTCCCCTGCTTTGGGGATTTTTACCAACAAGGAGAGGATACCTATGTCTTTAACGACCAATGATCCTGCCCTGACGGCCTTTTCCAATGGACAAAACGTTCGTGCACAGGAATTCCTTGGCTCCCACCCCACCGTGAAGGACGGCCAGGCCGGCTGGACTTTCCGGGTATGGGCACCTCACGCCACAGCAGTCGCCATTATGGGAGACTTCAACGGCTGGAACGATTCCGACCATCCCATGGAGCTTCTGGGCGACGGCGTGTGGGAGGGTTTCGTCCCCGGCTTGACCCAGTATGACAACTATAAATATGCTGTCCATACCGCCGACGGCCGGGTCCTGGCCAAGTCTGACCCCTACGCTTTCCACGCCGAGACCCGCCCCGGCAACGCCTCCAAGCTGTATGATCTCTCCGGCTATCAGTGGGGCGATCAGAGCTGGATGGACTACCGGAAGGCTAATCCCATCTATGAAAAACCGCTGAATATTTATGAGGTCCATTTGGGCTCCTGGCGCCGCACCGGCGACGACCAGATGCTGTCTTACCGGGACATCGGAAAATACCTGGTCCCCTACGTGAAAGAAATGGGCTTCACTCATGTGGAGCTGCTGCCCGTCACGGAGCATCCCCTGGACGCCTCCTGGGGCTATCAGTGCACCGGCTATTTTGCTGCCACCAGCCGGTACGGCACCCCCCACGACTTTATGTGGCTGGTGGACCAGCTCCACCAGGCCGGCATCGGCGTGATCCTGGACTGGGTGCCCGCCCACTTCCCCAAGGACGCCTTTGGCCTGTATGAATTCGACGGCCAGCCCTGCTATGAGTATGCCGATCCCCGAAAGGGTGAGCACGCCGACTGGGGCACCAGGGTCTTCGACTACGCCCGGCACGAGGTTCGCTCCTTCCTGTTCTCCTCTGCCATGTTCTGGCTGGAGCAGTACCACATCGACGGCCTGCGGGTAGACGCTGTGGCCTCTATGCTCTATCTGGACTATGGCCGGCAGGGCGGCGAGTGGACCCCCAACGTGTTCGGCGGCCACGAGAATCTGGAGGCGGTGGACTTCCTCCAGCAGCTCAATGGCCACATCTTTATGGCTCACCCCGACGTGATGATGATCGCCGAGGAATCCACCGCCTGGCCCCGGGTGTCCCACCCGGTGGGTGAAGGCGGCCTGGAGGGCGGCCTGGGCTTCAACCTGAAGTGGAACATGGGCTGGATGAACGACATCCTCCACTATATCAAGCTGGACCCCTATTTCCGTCAGTTTAACCACAAGGACATCACCTTCTCCCTGATGTACGCCTTCTCGGAGAACTTTGTGCTCCCTCTGTCCCATGACGAGGTGGTGCACATGAAGGGTTCCCTCATCAATAAGATGCCGGGCACCAACGAGGAGAAGTTTGCCGGCGTGCGGGCTTTCTACACCTACATGCTGACCCATCCCGGCAAAAAGCTGCTGATGATGGGCAGCGAGTTCGGTCAGTGGAACGAGTGGCATTATGAGCACTCTCTGGACTGGCACCTGCTGGATCCCGAGGCGGAGTGGGCCAAACCCCACCGTCAGCTGCAGCAGTTCTTCAAGCAGGCCAACGCCCTCTATCTGGCCCATCCCGAGCTGTGGGAGCTGGACTTCTCCTGGGAGGGCTTCGAGTGGATCGAGGCCAACGACAACCAGGCCAATACCATCGCCTTCTTGCGGAAGGATAAGAAGGGTGACACTCTGGTCATCGTGTGCAACTTCTCCCCGGTGGACCGCACCGGCTACACGGTAGGCGTCCCGGTCCCCGGCGTGTATACCTGTATTTTCTCCACCGACGATCCTGCCTTCGGCGGTAAGGGTCTGGGTGATACCGAGCCGGTGAAGAGCCAGTATAATGAGAGCCAGGGCAAGGAGCAGTCCATCACCCTGAAGCTGCCCGCCATGAGCGCAGCCATCTACCGCTGCACCCGGAAGTTCCCCGCCCGCCGCAAAAAGGCTGACGGAAGTGCGCCGGCCAAGAAGGCTGCCAAGGCTCCCGCGAAGGAAAAGGCTCCTGCCGTCAAAGCCAAAGCAGCCACCCCGGCAGTGAAGGAAAAGGCAGCCAAGCCCGCCGTTAAGGAGAAGGCTCCCGCCCCTGCGGTAAAGGAAAAGGCGGCCAAGCCCGCCGTCAAGGCAAAGGTTCCCGCCCCTGCGGTAAAGAAAAAGGCAGCCACACCCGCAGTAAAAGAAAAGGCCCCCGTACCGGCAGTGAAAAAGCCGGTCAAAAAAGCGAAAACAGAGAAAAAAGAGAAATAAGCTCTAGTCCGGAGCGGAAGGAGAGGAAAGATCCGCGGGCAATCTGCCGCAGCGGCGCTTTCCGGCCATTCTTGCATCCACCCAGAATCATCCATCGTCTGGTACGACCTATCCATGCTATAGTAGTTAAGATCCAGTTCAATGACTGAGGTGATAGAATGAAAAAGGAATGTGTCGCCATGTTGCTGGCAGGAGGACAGGGCAGCCGTCTGCACGCCCTCACCAGCCATGTGGCCAAACCCGCGGTCCCCTTTGGGGGTAAGTACCGCATCATCGACTTTCCCCTGTCCAACTGCATCAACTCCGGTATCGACACCGTGGGCGTGCTGACTCAGTACCGCCCCATGGAGCTGAATGCCTACATCGGCAACGGCGAGCCCTGGGATCTGGACCGCTCCTACGGCGGCGTCCACATTCTGCCTCCCTACATGCGGGAAGGCGAGAAGGGCACCTGGTACAAGGGTACCGCCAACGCCATCTACCAGAATATCAACTTCCTGGAGACCTATGACCCGGAGTACGTGCTCATCCTGTCGGGCGACCACGTATATAAGATGGACTATGCCCAGATGCTCCGCCGCCACAAGGAGGTGGGCGCGGCCTGCACCATCGCCGTGCTGGAGGTCCCCATGGAGGAGGCTCCCCGCTTCGGCATCATGAACGTGGATGAGAACGATGACATCTACGAGTTCGAGGAGAAGCCCAAGAAGCCCAAGAGCAACCTGGCCTCCATGGGTATTTACATCTTCTCCTGGAAGAAGCTGCGGGAGTATCTGATCGCCGATGAAGAGGATGAAAAGAGCTCCAACGATTTCGGCAAGAACATTATCCCTGCCATGCTGAACAACGGCGAGAAGATGACCGCCTATCGCTTCCAGGGCTACTGGAAGGACGTGGGCACCATCGACTCCCTGTGGGATGCCAACATGGATATGCTCTCCCCGGACAACGGTATTGATCTGTACGATACCGAATGGCCTATCTATGCCCGCACTCCAACCAAGCCCCCGCATTTCATGGGTAAGAGCGCCAAGGTGGAGCACTCCATGGTCACCGGCGGCTGTGAGGTGTACGGCACGGTGGAGAATTCCGTGCTCTTCCATTCCGTCATCGTGGAAGAGGGCGCGGTGGTGCGCTACTCCATCCTGATGCCCGGTACCGTGGTAAAGGCGGGCGCCGTGGTGGAATACGCCATCGTGGCGGAAAACAGCGTCATCGGCGAGCGGGCCAAGGTAGGCGCCTCTCCCGACGGCAGTGAGGACTGGGGCGTGGCCGTGGTGGCTCAGCACCTGACCATCGGTCCCGACGCCGTGGTCTCCCCCAAGGCCATGATCACTCGTAATGTGAAAGGAGGTGGGGTGAAATGATGAACAAACTGCATGGCATCATCTTCTCCTACCTTTCCAACCCCGACCTGCGTGAGCTGACTCAGAACCGGAACACCTGCTCCATCCCCTATGGCGGACGGTACCGCGTCATCGACTTTATGCTCTCCAGCATGGTCAACGCCGGCATTTCCGATGTCGGCATGATCGTCCACGCCAACTATCAGTCCCTGCTGGACCACGTGGGTTCCGGCAAGGACTGGGACCTGAGCCGCAAGCACGGCGGCCTGCGCATCCTGCCTCCCTTCGGTTACTCCGGTAAGCGGGAAGGCGTGTACCGGGGCCGCATGGACGCTCTGGCTGGTGTGCGCTCCTATCTGCAGAACATCCGGCAGGACTACGTGGTGCTGGCCGGCGGCGACGTGGCGGTGAACCTGCCGCTGCGGGATATCTTTGACGCCCACATCCGCAACGACGCCGACATCACCGCCGTGTGCACCACCCATCCTATGGGTGACCCCAAGGAGTCTGACTACTTCTCCATCGGGGCCGGCGGACGGATCACCGACGTGGCAGTGCATCCCTCCATCGCCCAGGGCTGCGAGTCCCTGGAGGTCTACATCCTCTCCAAGGCCCTGCTGCTCTCCCTGGTGGACCACTGCGCCGCCCACAACATTCCTTCCTTCAGCATGGGCGTGCTCCAGGCCATGGCGGGCAAGCTGAAGATCTGCCCCTATGTCTATGACGGCTATGCCGCCCGGCTGCAGTCGGTGGCCGGCTACTTTGCCCGCAGCATGGAGCTGCTGGACCCGGATATCCGCAGCCAGCTGTTCGTGCCCGAGCGTCCGGTCCGCACCAAGGATCGCTCCGACCCCTCCACTTACTACGGCCCCGACTCCAAGTCCATCAACTCTCTGGTAGCCGACGGCTGCATTATCGAGGGCGAGGTGGAGAACTCCATCCTGTTCCGGGGCGTGCGGGTGGAAAAGGGCGCCCGTGTGTCCGGCTGTGTGCTGATGCAGGGCACCACCATCCAGGCCGGTGCTGTGCTGAAATATGCCATCACCGACAAGAACGTGCGGGTAAATCCCGGCCGTATGCTGATGGGCCACAGCACCTATCCCCTGGCCATCGCCAAAAACGAGATCGTATGACGGGGTTGGCGGGCCTGCCGTTTTCCGGCCGGCCCGCCTCCTCTGTGCATACACATCACTTTGATTGGAGAATAATATGAATATTTTGTTTGCCACCTCGGAGTGCGCTCCCTTTATCAAGACCGGCGGTCTGGCCGACGTGGCCGGCGCGCTGCCCAAGGCTCTGGCCAAGCTGGGCCATGACGTACGGGTGATTCTGCCTCTGTACGAGGGTATCGGTCAGGAGTGGCGCAGCCAGATGACCTTCCTGCAGTGCTTCCATATCACCGTAGCCTGGCGCACTCCCTACTGCGGTATCCTTGAGCTGAAGCAGGACGGTGTCACTTACTGGTTCGTGGACAACGAGTACTACTTCAAGCGGGCCAATATTTATGGCCACTATGACGACGGTGAGCGGTTCGCATACTTCTCCCGGGCTGTGGTAGAAGCGGTGGGTTACCTGAACTGGCACCCCGATGTGCTCCACTGCAACGACTGGCAGACCGCTCTGGTGCCCATCTACCTGCTGGAGGAACGTCACCGCATTCCTCAGCTGGCTGACACCAAGAGCGTGTTCACCATCCACAACATCGAGTACCAGGGCCGTTACGGCAGCCAGACCCTGAAGGATCTGTTCGGTCTGAATCAGGGCTACTTCAACGAGCATATGCTGGAGTATCACGGCGACGTGAATCTGATGAAGGGCGCCATCTACGCCGCCGACTACGTCACCACCGTGTCTCCTACTTACGCCGACGAGCTGCAGTACAGCTTCTACGCCCATGGGCTGGAGGGCGTCATCTCCGACAACCGCCACAAGCTGAAGGGCATCCTCAACGGCATTGACACCGAGATCTACGATCCCGCCAAGGATCAGGGTCTGACCAAGCACTTCTCCGCCAAGCAGATGGCGGGCAAGAAGGCCTGCAAGGCCGCCCTGCAGCAGATGTCCGGCCTGCGGGAGAATCCCGACACCCCCATCATCGCCTGTGTCTCCCGGCTGGTGAAGCACAAGGGCTTCGACCTGGTCACCGCCGCTATCCATGACATCATGGGCATGGATGCCCAGATGATCGTGCTGGGCACCGGCGACTGGAACTTTGAGGAGTCCTTCCGCCAGGCTCAGAACCAGTACCCCGGCCGGTTTGCTGCCCATCTGATGTACTCCCCCAACCTGTCCACTGCCATCTACGGCGGCGCCGATATCTTCCTCATGCCCTCCATTTCGGAGCCCTGCGGCCTGAGCCAGATGATCGCCATGCGCTACGGCACCGTGCCCGTGGTGCGGGAGACCGGCGGTCTGCGCGACTCCGTGGTTCCTTATAACAAGTTTACCGGAGAAGGTACCGGCTTCTCCTTCTCCAACATCAACGCCCACGAGATGGCGGGCGTGCTTGCCGAGGCGGTGGAACTCTATCACAACGACAAGAAGGCTTGGAAGGGCATCCAGAAAAACGGCATGACCGCCGACTTCTCCTGGGACAAATCTGCCCAGGAATACTGCCAGATCTACAGCTGGGTAAGCGGCAAGTAAAGATCAACTTCCTTCTCTTGACAAATCAGATACGATTGTGATAAAATTCCGCTCCGCAGGGGGATTTTGCCTCCCTGCGGAGCGCTTTGATGCGATCCCAACCAGAATAGGAGATGTCTGCGTTGCACAATTATACCAAGAAAGAACTGATGAACCTCATCACCGGCAAACTGCGCCGCAACTTCGGCCGGGACGTGGAAGAGGCCACCAGTCTGCATATGTTCAAGGCCTGCGCCATGGTCCTCCGGGACATCATGTCCGAGCGGCAGATGAAGACCGCCGACAAGGTGGTGGAGGAGCATCAGCGTCAGGTCCATTATCTGTCTCTGGAGTTCCTGATGGGCCGTTCTCTGATGAAGAACGCCTACAATCTGGGCGTGGTGGATCAGCTGAAGGCCGCTGTGGAGGCTCTGGGCTTCTCCGCCACCGACCTGTTCGAGACCGAGCCTGACGCCGGTCTGGGCAACGGCGGTCTGGGCCGCCTGGCCGCCTGCTATCTGGACTCCATGACCACCCTGGAGATCCCCGCCACCGGCTACTCCATCTGCTACGAGCTGGGTATCTTCAAGCAGAAGATCGTGGACGGCCAGCAGGTGGAGCTGCCTGACAACTGGCTGGGTCTGGGCGATGCCTGGCTCATCCCCAAGATGGATGAGGTGGAGGAAGTCCACTTCGGCGGTAAGGTGGAGGACGAGTGGGACGACCAGGGCCGCCACCGTGTGAAGCACACCGGCTACGACACCGTGCTGGCAGTGCCCAAGGACATGGAGATCTCCGGCTACCACACTGAGCACGGCAACCTGCTGCGCCTGTGGGACGCCAAGAGCCCCACGCCGGTGGATATGAACCTGTTCTCCTCCGGCCAGTATCTGAAGGCAGTGGAGCAGCAGGCCATGGCTGAGTCCATCTCCAAGGTGCTGTATCCTGAGGACAACCACTATGAGGGCAAGTCCCTGCGTCTGAAGCAGCAGTACTTCTTCGTGTCCGCTACCATCCAGTCCATCGTGCGCAAGCACCGGGCGGAGTACGGTACCCTGCGCAACTTCCATCTGAAGCACGTCATTCAGATCAACGATACCCATCCCACCCTGGCCATCCCCGAGCTGATGCGTATCCTGCTGGACGAGGAGGGCTACGGCTGGGAGGAGGCCTGGTATATCACCACCCACACCATCGCCTACACCAACCACACCGTCATGGCGGAGGCGCTGGAGCGCTGGCCTCAGCAGCTCATCGAGTCCCTGCTGCCCCGGATCTGGCAGATCCTCATCGAGATCTCCAACCGGTATCAGGAGGCTCTCACCGCTTACTTCCACGGCGACCTGTCCAAGGTTGCACCCATGGCCATCATCTGGGGCGGCGAAGTGCGCATGGCCAACCTGTGCGTGTGCGCCTGCTTCAAGGTCAACGGCGTGTCTGCCCTCCACTCTGACATTCTGAAAAAGGACGTCTTCCACGACGCCTACGTCCGCACCCCCGACAAGTTCACCAACGTGACCAACGGCATCGACCACCGCCGCTGGCTGGCAGAGAGCAATCCCAAGCTGGACGCCCTCATCCGGGAGTGCTGCGGCAAGGATAAGTACCTGCTTCAGCCTCAGGCTCTGAAAGATCTGGAAAAGTACCAGGACGACGCCGGCGTGCTGTCCCGACTGGGCGAGATCAAGGCCGAGAACAAGAAGGCCTTCGCCGCCTGGGTCCAGCGTGAGAGCGGCATCGTGCTCAATACCGATGCCATCTTTGACGTGCAGGTAAAGCGGCTCCACGAGTACAAGCGTCAGCTGCTCAACGTGCTGCACATCATCTACCTGTACCAGCACATGAAGAACGATCCTCACTTCGACTTTGCCCCCCGCACCTATCTGTTCGGCGCTAAGGCTGCTCCCGGCTACGCCGTAGCCAAGCGGATCATCCGGCTCATCAATTCTGTATCCCAGATGATCGAGAAGGACCCCATCTGCAAGGACCGGCTCCAGGTTGTCTTCTTGGAGAACTACCGGGTGAGCCTGGCGGAGAAACTGATGCCCGCCTCCGAGCTCAGCGAGCAGATCTCCACCGCTGGCAAGGAGGCCAGCGGCACCGGCAACATGAAGTTCATGATGAACGGTGCTGTGACCATCGGTACCCTGGATGGTGCCAACGTGGAGATGCACCAGGTGCTGGGCGACGAAAACATCTTCCTCTTCGGTCTGAAGGCCCACGAGGTGGCCGAGCTGAAGCAGAAGGGCTACAAGTCTTACGAGTACTATGTCCACAACCCCGACCTGCGGGCTGTGGTGGATCAGCTCAATGTGGGCTTCGGCGACGGCGTGGCCTATGACGACATCGCCCGCCGGCTGCTCTTCGGCGACGGCGGCGCCGCCGACGAGTACCTGCTGCTGGCCGACTTCGAGAGTTATCGGGACGCCCATGTCCGGGCTGGCCGTGCCTATCAGGACCCCAAGGCCTGGAACAAGATGTCCCTGCTGAACATCGCCCGGTCCGGCATCTTCGCCGCCGACCGCTCCATCAGCGACTACGCCCGGGATATCTGGAACGTGCCCGTGCGGGAGATCAAGTAAACAGCACACTGAAAGTGGGCGGCTTATAAAAAGCCGCCCACTTTTTTCTGCTATCATGCAATCATTTCCCCTGCCTCAGCGCTTTCTTGACAGAAGGGAGTGAATGGTATGCCCAGTCTCAATGGAATTCCCCTCTCCTGCGAGGAGATCCTGGACCGCTGGGGACCTCTGGTCTTTCGCATGGCCGTCCAGGGTACCGGAAGCCGTGCCGATGGAGAGGACGTGGCCCAGGAGGTTTTTGTCAGTCTGATCCAGTCTGACCCCGCCTTTACTGACGAGACCCACCTGAGGGCCTGGCTGATCCGGGCCACTGCCAATCGCTGCAAAAGCTGGGGCCGGTCTCCCTGGCGGAAGCACACCGTTCCCCTGGAGCTGAGCCGGGATGCCGCTCCGCCGCCCTCCGAGGGTCCCAACGTATTGGAAGCGGTGGCCGCTCTTCCCGCCAAGTACCGCTGGCCGGTGTACCTCCACTACATTGAGGGGTATACCGCCGCCGAGATTGGCCAGCTGCTGGGCTGCCCCCGGAACACGGTACTCTCCCGGCTGAGCCGTGCTCGAGACAAGCTGAAGGACGCGCTGAAGGAGGAATGGTCATGAACAGCGAACAGCGCTATCGCAATACCCTAAGGGGGCTGACCCCCTCCCCTGACTGGCAGAAGAACACTCTGGAAGCGATGAAAGCAGCTCAAGGGAAGCGAACGCACCTCCGTTCCCGCCCCATGGTTTTCGCCGCTGCGGCGGCGGTCTTGGCCCTGGCGTTCACCGGCGGTGTCTGGTGGTCCAGCCGAATGGAAACAGGCCCCGATGATCCCGGCGTGGCCCGCACCCCGGAACCGGCGGTCACACCCACCCCCTCCCCAAACGGTCCCATCTGGAACGACACCTTTTCTATCGTCACTGACGCCAGCCAAGCCATGGGGAACTATCCCACCGTCGGGCGTCTGGAGGAGCTGGCCCAGCTGCCGGTGTACGAAAATCCCATCCCCACAGAGGCCGAGCAGCGGGCCTTGCTGGACCAGTGGGTGGAGGTACTGGGCCTCACCATCACCAAAACCGACTGGTACCCCTCCCAGGGTGCTGATACCATGGGCCGGGAACCCACCCTGGAGGCGGAATGTACCGACGGCTCCTGGCTTTCCCTCCATGGGCTGAACTCCCTCACCATCTATGAATCCCCCAACCAGGCCCAACTGGAGGAAACAGCCCTGGCCTACCTGAGGGAAGCTGGAGTTGAGACCGCCCAGGAAGTTACAGAAAGCTATTCCTACACGGCGGAGCAGTTCTCCATCCAGACCACCTGGTGGATGGATCCTGACGCCTCGCTGGAGGAGCAGCTCTATTCCTACAGCTTCCGGCGCACGGAGGACACCTATGGTGCCAAGCTGACCATCTGGCTCCCGCCTACCACCAGCGGAGTTGATTATCCTCTCTGCTCGGCGGAGGACGCCATAGCCTCCTTCCGCTCCGGGGACTATTGGGGAAGCGACTACACCGCCTATCCCGATCAGGCGGAAATTCTCCAGATCACGCTGGAGTACGACATCGGCTCCGGCCAGCCCTATCTCCAGCCGGTGTACCGCATCCTGTTCACTCAGGACTATTGGGTTGAGCTCATCCCCGCTCTGCTGCAAAACGACGGGCTGGATGCCTCCATTTTCACAGGAGTAGGCACCGCCTACGTCCCCGCCATAGAACCGGAATATCAGGACGAGGTACCCTATCGGCGGTACTTCAACGACGGCCTGGCCCACCACACCCCCGAAGATCTGCCCTGACAGGCATGCAAAAAGCGCCGCGGTACAGTTCACTGCTCCGCGGCGCTTCTATTTTCTCTGCGTTTACCGGGCCACAATCACCCGAATACGTCCGCCGGTGCTTTCGTCCTTGTCGTACCAGCCGGTGAGTGTATAATCCCCGCCCTGGATTCGGGACAGAGTGGAGAGCTGATACTCCCCATTCACCACCACATAGACTGCCACAGTCTCGGACAGGGCGTACTCTCGGTTATCGGTGCCCACAGCGATACTCCCGCTGACACTGTCCAGCTTGCGCTGGCTCAGATTTACCAGGCGTTCCACATTGGTGTCGCTGTCCATTTTCACCTGGCAGGGCCCCTTCTCCAAGTTATACACAGCGGAGGAGGAAGCAAACACCAGTTCCTGCCCGCCTACATCATAGGTATAGGCAGAGCTGAGCACAAAACCGCCGCCGGGAATGGACACATCCACCTCTTCCACATCGGTGATAACACCATACTGGTGAATATCTCCGGTGACATCATTCAGGATCAGGTGGCTGATCTCACCCTGAGCGTTGAGCACATAGTACCGCACCATATCACCGCTGAAGTTCACCCCGGCCAGCCGCTTGGGATAGACCCGGATGGGGGTGCGCTCCTCATAGGTGTCGATGATCTGCACATCGTCCGCCAGGGTGTAACTGCCCAGCTTGGTACCGTCGCTGTTCATCTTGCCGGTGAGACGGGTCTCAGACAGTCGGGTAACGGAACCCTCGCCGCTGGTATCCACCCGTACCAGATCGCCCACATCCAGATTCTTGTTGTCGGTCTGGTAGCGGTAGCTGCCGCCGTTGGTAGCGGATACCGTCACGGTGCGGGCGGTATAGGTACCGCCCTTCCCATCGCTGTAGGAGGTATTCTCCGCCTTGGTCACCACGCCGTACAGCACGCTGCCCGCGCTCTGGCTGTCGGCCACCGCCGCCACACCGCCGGAACGGCCCAGCAGCAGAGTCACGGTATCACCGATCTGCCAGCCTCCCAGATCGGACAGGGCATAGGCGGCGTCAGTGGTCTCAATGGCATAGGTCTTGCCCGCCACGGTAACGGAGGTGGGAGCGGTGATAGAGGGCGAGGCCGCCTCATAGGTACCAGTGACCTTATCACTGTATGCCCACACAGTGCGCATGGACTCCGACCAGTAGACCACGTCCTGAACCTGGACGGCGTTCAGAGTGGAAGTCTTGCCATCCCGGTAGACCTTTGCGGTAGAGGAAGAGAAGGGCAGCTGACTCTGCCAGCCGGCAGTCGCCACCACCGGACCGTCCATGGCGGAGTTGATCAGAGCCACACGGTCCAGCTCTCCGGAGGCACTCACCAGATTGAGGGTGGGCTCCAGCACATTGAGGTAATAGGTACCCGCCTTATTCTTGGTGAGCAGCAGGTTGTAGAAGAGGTACATGGCGTCCCGCCGGGTCATATTGCTGTCCTGGCCCAGGGAGATGCCCTGATCCAGCTTCAGAGCCCGATACTGAGCCATCTGACCGGAGGGCCAGACACCGGTGAACTCGCTGTCCTCATAGCCCAGCAGGCGGAGGACTACCGTCACCGCCTCGGCCAGAGTGATGGTACGGTCCGGGTTGAAATAGCCCCGCAGATCGCCCTGCACCAGGCCCAGATCCACTGCCGCCTTGATGTAGGGGGCAGCCCAGTGATTCTGAGGTACGTCAGGGTAAGGCTTCACCGCCACCGTGTCTCCCACGGTGTCCCGGCTGGTGGAGGCAGCCACCGCCAGCTTGGTGAACTCCGCCCGGGTGAGGGTACGGTCCAGGGCCAGATCCCCGTTCTGATCTCCCACCATGATGTCCAGTGCCGCCAGAACCTGAGCAGCCTCATCCTCCGACGGGGCAGCGGCCAGGGCGGCAGGGGCCAGGCCCAGCAGCAGCACCACAGCCAGCAGACCGGATAACAGTCGTTGTTTCATCTTTTTTCTCCTTCCCACGGAAATGGAAGCGTGTGTCTTTATCATATACCAACCGCCGCCGTGAGGCAAGTCAATCATACCGCAGTGCATCGATGGGATTGAGCTTGGCGGCCTTGTTGGCCGGCAGGTAGCCGAAGAGGATGCCGATACCCACACTGACCCCGAAGGACACTGCGATGCCTCCGGCAGTGGGAACAGCGGCGAAGCCCTCTGCACCGCTGACCAGGGCACCCACCAGGGTGGTGAAGAGATTGGCCAACAGGATGCCCAGAATGATACCCAGGACTCCGCCGATGGCGGAGGTGGTACCCGCCTCGATAATGAACTGGCTGCGGATATCCTTGCCCTTGGCGCCCAGGGATTTGCGGATGCCGATCTCCCGGGTGCGCTCCGTCACCGACACCAGCATGATGTTCATGATGCCGATGCCGCCCACTACCAGGGATATGGCGGCGATGACGATGAGGATGGTCATCAGCACATCCAGCATGGAATCCATCATATCCATCATCTCAGACATGGTCATGACCATGTAATAGCTCTCATCCTGATAGATCCGGTAAAGCATGCTCTCAATGACGCCCTTGGCAGCGGAGGACGTGTCCTGGCTGGTGCTGGTCACCAGATAGGTCTGCATTCCCATGCCGCCGGCCCCCAGCTGCTGAGCCAGACCGTAGGGCAGATAGATGATATCGTCACCGCTGCCTTCCGTGGAGTCGGCCTTCTGGTCCAGCACACCAATGACTGTGTAGGGCGTACCGCCGATGGTGAGGGTCTGCCCCAGGCCCTTTCCCTGGAACATATCCTGGTTCAGGTAATCACCGATGACGCACACCTTCTGCTCCCGCTCCACGTCTACATAGCTGAGGAAGCGCCCTTCCTTCAGCTTTTCACCGTTGACGGTCTGGTTCTTCTCCGGGTTATACAGGGTCTCGCTGACCCCGTAGACACTGGTGTGGTCATATTCATCGGTGCCGTGTCGCACCGCAGCGGAGGCGCTGAGGTAAGGGGAAACCGAGTCCAGATACTGGGGATATTTTTCCGCCAGATCATAAAAATCGTCCGGCTTGACCTCCCGGTTGCTCCCCATAGGGTAGATCATGACCTGGATCAGGTTGACGCCCACCTGCTCGAACTGGGCATTCATGTACTGCTGCATGCCGTTGCCCAGGGAGACGATGATGATGACCGCTGCCACGCCGATGATGATGCCCAGCATGGTGAGCAAAGCCCTCATCTTGCTGGTCATCAGGCTCTTGATGGCCATGCGGAAAGACTGACCCACTTTCATACGCCCACCTCTTCCTGCTCCTCGGGCTGGACCACCGCCTGGGGATCATGGGCGTCCCCGTCATAGATGATCCTGCCGTCCTGAAGGCGAACGATGCGCTTGGCTTTCACGGCAATGGAGTTGTCGTGGGTGATGAGTACCACCGTGTCCCCCTCTGCGTTGAGCTTTTGGAGAAAGCCCAGTACCTCCCGGCCGGTGCGGGAGTCCAAAGCGCCGGTGGGCTCGTCGGCCAGGATCACCGACGGGTTGCCTGCCAGTGCCCGGGCAATGGACACCCGCTGCTGCTGGCCGCCGGAGAGCTGGCTGGGCAGGTTTTTGCACTTATCTGCCAGGCCCACCCGCTCCAGAGCGGCCATGGCCCGCTCCCGCCGCTGGCTGGCGGACACCCCCGCATAGAGCAGGGGAAGTTCCACATTCTCCAGCACGTTGAGCTTGGGAATCAGGTTGTACTGCTGGAAAATGAAGCCCAGCATCTTATTGCGCACCTCGGCCTGCTGGTCGTCGTCCATGGTGGACACGTCCACGCCTCCCAGGTGATAGGTGCCGGAGGTGGGCACATCCAGACAGCCGATAATATTCATGGCAGTGGACTTGCCGGAGCCGGACTGGCCCACGATGGCCACAAATTCACCCTGATCCACCGTCAGGGAGATGCCGTCCAGGGCGTGGACCGCCTCGTCGCCCATCTGGTAGATCTTATACACGTCTTTGAGTTCAATGAGATGTCCCATGGCTTATCCCATCCCCATTGCGCTCATAATGCTGGATCCCTGGGGACTAAGGGCCACTACCACATCTCCTTCTTCCAGACCGTCCACGATCTCAATGTAGTTGTCGTCGTTGCGGCCCAGGGTAACCTGGCGCTCCTCGGTGGCGGAGAGGTCGGAGATGACGCCATTCTCATCCAGGCAGCCAGGGAGGGCCACCAGCACGGTGTCGCCCCGCTCCACCGCCTCCACCGGCAGGGTGAGCACATTGCCCGCTTCCTCCACGATGATCTTGGCGGACACGTTCATACCGGGGTAAAGCTCCTCCGGAGCACCATCCACCTTGATGGTCACCGGGTAGCTGGTGTTGCCGTTGACGGTGGTACCGTTGATGTTCACCTTATCCACCACGCCGGTAAAGCTCTGACTGTCCAGAGCGTCGGCGGTAATCTCCACCTTCTGACCCACCTGGATCTTGCTGATGTCCCGCTCGTCAATGTCCATATCAAAGGTCAGCTCGGAGCGGTCGTAGATCACCGCCGGATAGGTGACGGTGGAGCCGCTGGAGCTCATGCCGTTGATGTTGTCGCCCACGTCCAGGTTCTTCTCAATGACCTCGCCGGTGATGGTGGAGGTGATGGTGTAATCCTCCAGCTTATCCTGGGCGTTTTTCAGGGAAAGCTGGGCATTCTCCAGAGAAATGCGGGCATTCTCGATCTGGGTATCCAGATCAGCCTCGGAGATGACGCCGATGACCTGACCCTCAGTGACCCGATCCCCTTCCTTGACGGACAGGGTATCCAAATCGCCGGAGGCCTTGGCGGTGATCTGTGCGGAAGAGGCGTATGTAAAGGCTGCACCGGAGGCGCAGGCCGCACCGCCCACAGAGGCGGAGCCCTGGCTGGTCTCGGACAGCACACCGGGATTATTCACCAGGATGGTCACCTGCCGCACCAAGGTGCCGCCGGGACCCACCTCGTCGGTGGCCGCGATCTCATTTACAGTACCGGTGATGGTCTCAGCCGTGCCGCTGACGGTAACGGTGGCAGACTGGCCGATGTAGAAGCTCTTGGCGTCGGCGGAGTGGAAGGGCACCTTCAGCTTCATGTGATCCCGGTCCAGCACGTCGGCGATGACGGTGCCCACGGTGACGCTGTCCCCCTGGTCCACATAGAGCTTGGTGATGACGCCGGCGTCCTCCGCCTTGACGTTCCGGTCCTTCTGGTTGTCGCTCTGCGTCTTCAGCAGGTCGTCCAGGGCCAGCTGAGCGGAGCGAACATTGAGCTGGAGCTGCTGGATATTACTCTCCAGATCCCGGGCGTCGATGCGGAAGAGCACGTCGCCTTTCTGAACGGTCTGGCCCTCTTCAAAGGGTGCCTCCAGAATCTCACCGCTGACCAGCGTGGTGACCTTATAGGACTGGATGGGCTCGATAGTACCGGTGCCGGACACCGAAACGGTCATATCCCGCATTTCCGCCGTATAGGGCAGATAGGCGCTGCTGAGGAACTGCTGGCCCGCTCCCATACACCGGGAGAGCAGAAACGCCAGAAGCGCCACAATGACCAGAATGATCACCAGGCGTTTGACCCACTTGCGCTTTTTCTTTGGTGCTTTGAACTGCGGTGCCTGCTTTTCCGGCTCCGCCGCCGGGGCAGCCGGCTTGGTCTGGGTTGCTTCCATACTGGTTTCTCCTTTTCCTTGCTATGATTCTGAACAGCAGAGCTCTTTGGACAAAGCGCCCCGCTGAAGGATCCCGAACATACGCTCCAGCCGCAGCCTGGCTCCGGCCCGGTCGCCGGTGCTCCCAGCCGACATGAGCGCCCCTGCCACACCGAATACCAGCATGTGGAACAGGTCAGTCAGATCAGTGTCTGTCCGCAGGTCCAGTCGGGACAGAGCAACTCTGTCCCGCAGGCGATCCAGGATCGCCCCCGGGCCCTGCCGATCCAGAAAGGCCCCCGGCTGCATCTGCCGGTTCTTCCGAACGATCTGGGACAGCTCCCAACAGTCCCCGCTTCCCCAGTGGGTGCTGATATCTTCATACAGGTCCAGAAATGCGGCGAACAGATCGCCCTCCGCCTGGTCCAACAGCTGACCCAGCCGCTCCTCCAGCATCCGGCCATAGTTCTCCATCAAATAGCGGAAGAGATCTTCTTTATCGGTAAAATACATATAAAAGGATCCCCTGGGGATACCCGCCGTCTGAATGATCCGGTTGACGGAGGCGTCCTCATAGGGTACCCGGGCAAATTCCATCCGGGCTGCCGCCAGCAGCCGCTGGCGCTTCTCCTCGGGCAAATTAAAAAACGTGGTGCTGGGCATGGAGGCCCCTCCCATATGACAAGTTGTCACAATTGTACGCCCCGCCCGCGCGGCTGTCAACGCTCCAAAGTTAAATTTATCACTTCGTTCACATTTCTGCCGCGCCTCCCATAGGATACCAGCATTGTGTATAAGACGCCATCAAGGAAGGATTAAAGTTTTCTTAAAATATGAGATACACCTTCTCCCTGGTGGAAAGTCAAGAAAAATTTTCATGCTTTCAGGTATATCACCCCGCCAGGTTGTCCACAATAGGCTCGGAGGTGCTAATCAGCATGAAAAAACCGTTTGTTCAGCGTTTCGGCGATTTCATAGAGGGGAAAGGCTTCTACATCGTCCTGCTCCTCTGTGTCGCCGCCATCGGCGTATCGGGCTGGTATCTGTTCTCTTCCTTTGCTCCGGATCAGGAGGATGTAGCGGCCGGCGGCCCGGCTCAGGTCACTGTAACTCCCACGCCCAAGGTCACCGCTCCTGCAGTAACGGCGGAGCATACTGTGCCTACGCCTACACCCACACCTGTGACCAAGGCCACGGCCACACCGGCTCCCACCCCTGCGTCTACACCCTCTGCCACCCCCGCTTCCGCGCCCACCACCTATCTGTGGCCGGTGCGGGGAGATATCCTCACTTCCTACAGTGTGGACGCCCTGGCCTATGATCCCACCATGGCCGACTGGCGGGCCCACACCGGTATCGACATCGCCGCCAGTGCCGGTACGGAGGTCCGGGCGGCAGCGGCCGGTACGGTGGCCTCCGTCACATCTGACGTGATGATGGGCACCACGGTGGTCCTGGACCACGGTGGCGGCATGACCACCACCTACGCCAATCTGGCCGCCACGCCTACCGTGGAGGCGGGAGATACCGTATCCTCCGGCGACATCCTGGGCAGCGTGGGCAACACTGCCATTGCGGAGAGCGCCCTGGCCGACCATCTCCACTTCAGCATGGAGCTGGACGGCGCGTCCGTGGACCCGCTCTCTTACCTGACCAAATAACTCCTTCCTTTCCTCTCTTGCGGCAAGGGGCGCTCCCAAAACGGGAGCGCCCCTTGCTGCTTCTCTTATCGCCGGGCGATCTTGATGACCAGTACTGTGCGGTCATCCGCCGCGCCGCTCTGCTTTTCGCCCTCCTCCAACAGAGCCTGGGCCAGTTCCTTGGGGCTGGCGCCGTCAAAGGCGGCCAGCTTATCCCTCAGCCACTGATCGCTGCCGCCCCCGGTGACTCCATCGGTAATGAGGACCACGCAGTCCCCTGCATCCAGCTTGAGCTGGCTCACGTCGGGCAGTCCGCCTTCTCCGCCCGCCAGGCCGGCGGGCAGGGCCGCGCCGGTCACCCGGCTGACCGCGGCACCCTTTTTTATGTAGGTGGGAGCTGCGCCGTACTTGTACACCGACGCGTCTCCGCTGAACAGATCCACCCGCAGCAGATCCACGGTGGTGAAGCCGATCTCCTCCTCACCCCGGAGAGCCAGGGCGGCGCTCACCGTCCGCAAAGCGTTTTCCGGCCGTACCCCCGCCCGGAGGAACTGCTCCAGCAGCCGCACCGCCAGGGAACTCTCCCGCTGAGCCAGCCGGCCGGAGCCCATGCCGTCACACAGCAGCACGTAGAGGGCTCCGTCGTCGTGCTTGAACCAGGCACCGGTATCTCCCGACACCATCTGTCCGTCTTTTCGTTTGCTGGCAGCCCCTGCTACCGCCATCAGCGGCTCGCTCTGCACCAGCACCAACCGGTCCCTCCGGTCTCCCTCCACCACGCGCAGAGGAAAATTCACCAGCTTGGACAGTTTTTCCACTCCCGCAGCCTGCCGCAGGGGGGCCAGCCCCGCCCCTTCCAGCTCCAGCCGCAGGTGGCCCGCCTCGTCGTAATAGGCCGCCAGCTCACACTCGATGCCCTGGGCGGTGAGGTACTGGCGCAGCCTTTTCTCCCGGACAGGGTCTGGGATCAGTTCCGCCCCCAGCTCCGCCGCCGCGGTGCCCAGCACCTGGGCCAACTCCCCATACTGGCGGCACACCGCCGCCCGATTCTCCCGCATGCGGCTCTGGTACTGCCGGCGGTAGAGCAGAGCCGCTACCTCCTCATTGGCCGCCGCCAGAAATTCAGAGAATTTGAGGCAACGGTTGGAGAAGTAGGCGGGGAAGTCGCCCCCCTCTCCTCTGCCCCGCTCCAGCATGGCGGGCAGGGCGTCGTTGAGGGCGTTGAAGGTGGACACATAGTCCCGCTGCCAGCAGGCGTTCTGGAGGGAGCAGTGCTTGCATACCCGGTCCGCCGCCCGGTCAAACACGGCGGCGGAGTCGCCGTCGTTGGGCCGCCCCGACCGCAGGGTAAGCCGCATGGACTCATACAGCCCCTTGAAGGCGGCGGCAGTCTCCTCCAGCCGGGTGCGAACATAGGCCCTGGCCCGCTCTCTGGTATCCTGCCGGGGCTGGGCGGCAACCAGGGACCCCACCTGCCGTAAAGCCCGCTCGGGCAGCAGCATGAAAATCACTGAGGCAGCAAACACCTCATAGAGCAGGGCGATGTGGAGCCCGTCCTCCCAGCTCCACAACACCGCCAGGCCGTTAGAGAGCACGTAGGCCGCCGCCGTCGCCAGCCGGCCCTGCCGGTGGAAGGCTCCTGCCATCACTCCGGACAGGGCGTAAGCCATGGCGTAAAAGGGCATGCCGCCGGCGGCCAGATCCATGCCCAGGCCTACGGCTATACCCACCGTAGCCCCTACGCCAATGCCGCCCCGACTGGCAGTGGCCATCACCGCCAGCGCTGCTGCCAACCGCCCCACGGACAGTTCTCCAGGCAGCATCAGGTTAGACAGGGTAAGCAGCAGGGTGCCCGCCAGGATCAGCAGGCTCACCGTCTGCCGGGAGGTGAGTCCCTCCTCCTCCCGCTTTTCTGTCCAGGGGGTAAAGGCGATGCGGTAGAAGTAGGCCGATGCCCCGCACAGCAGCAGCTCGGTTCCGAAAAAGATCAGGCTCTCCCGGGTCCAACCCTGGTCAGATAAGTAGACAAAGCCGGTTACGGCGTCCATACCCCCAGCGGCCAGAGGCATGAACCACGGCTTGCGGTAGGCCTTCACATCAAAGAAGGCAAAAGCCACCGAAAATACCAGGATACAGGCCGCCGTGTACCGCAGGCCCTCCGGCAGCCCCTGCATAGTCAGGTAGCCAAAGCAGGCCCCCAACAGGGCGCAGAAGCCGTCCAGCCCCGAGCCGGAGGCTCCCACCAGTCCCAGTCCAAAGGGGGCATAGCCTCCAAAAATCTCCGCTCCCGCCAGCAGCGCTCCCAGCAGGAACCGGATGACGCACTCCGCTGTCCGCACCAGGGCCGGAGCCCGGAATACCACCTTTCCCGTCTCCCGGGCCTCTTCCCGCAGCCGGGCCGCCTTGGTCCTTAACTTCTCCTTTGTCGCCATGGTCCCTGTCTCCTTTGTTCCGGGCTTGTCCGCCCAGTGTGTCAGAGACAGTATAATCCATATTTTGGAAAAATAGCGTCGGAACCGGGAGGACTATGCCTCCCGGTTCCCCGTTTAACGTATCACAATATCCACATAGGCGGAGGTCGTGGCATCCAGCACCGCCATATAGCCGCACCGGAACTCCATCCAGTCCCCCACCCGTACCCGCCCGCCGCAGTCCTCCACATCCACGATCAGATGGTCGGAGCTGGCTCCGATCATCTCCGCCCCCGGCAATACGGGGGTGAGGGCCGCCCAGGCCACATCCTGCTTTCCGGCGGCACAGATGGCCCGCAGACGCACGCCCCGGTCCGGATACTCCGGAGTGTCCCCCTTTCCGTCCCGGCCCAGCTCCCCGATGGGCACCGACGGCTTGCGGCGCAGCTCCACCACCTGAGCCTTAAAGAGGAACGCGTCGTGGTGATAACCCTCCAGGAACCGACTTCCGGTGGTGTCCTCACCATAGAGCACCGCCTCTCCTACCCGCAACTGGTTGATCCCGTCAGGCATGGTCCCCTCCTCCAGCAGCTTAAGGGCGCAGGTACCCCCTGCCGACAGGACAGAGATGGAGCAGCCATAGGTCTGATTGAGGTAGTCCCGCAGCTCCACCAGGATTTTGGTATTGGCCACCGAGGGCAGCACACTGCCGTAACACCCCACGTTGGTACCCAGCCCCACCAGCTTCACACCGGGACAGGCCAGGATCTGGGGAACGATTTCATCCAGCTGCTCCCGGCCGAACACTCCTTCCCGCAGATCTCCCACATCCACCATTAAAATGATGGGGTGGACCTTGCCCTGCCGGAGGGCAGCCTCCGACACTGCCTGAATCACCTCGATCTGGCTCTGGAGGCTCCAGTCCGCCCACTGGACCACCTCCTCCGCCTCCGGGATGGCGGGGACGCGGATGAGCAGGTACTTCAGGCCGGGTATGGCCTTCTTGGCGGCAATGATATTTTTTATCCGGCTGTCGGCAAAGGAGGTGATCCCCCCTTCCATGGCCGCCCGGATCACCTCCGGCCGGGCGGAGAACCCCTTGGTGACGAAGGTCAGCTCCACCCCCCGTTCGGTGCAGAATGCATGGAGCTTTCTGGCGTTTTCCGTTACTTTTTTCGTGTCGATCTCCAGGATAGGCGCATACATAAAGGTCCCTCCGTTTCGATCTCTTGATAGGTTCATGATACCTGTTCTCACCTGCTCTGGCAAGAAAATCTTTCCGGCTACTTGACAGGCGTGTATATCTGTGTTATTACTGTATATGTCAAGTATATACAGTATGACAACAAGAGGTGCACCATGGATATTATCATCAGCAACTCCGGCGGCGTGCCCATTTACGACCAGATCACCCGGCAGATGAAGGGCCTCATTCTCCGGGGAGAGCTGGCCGAGGGGGAGGCCCTTCCCTCTATGCGGCTGCTGGCCAAAGAGCTGCGCATTTCCGTTATCACCACCAAGCGGGCCTATGAGGAGCTGGAGCGGGAAGGCTTCATCACCACCGTTCCCGGGAAGGGGTGCTTTGTTGCCCCCCGGAACCTGGAGCTGGTGCGGGAGGAGACCCTCCGCCGTGCCGAGGAACATCTGTCCCAAGCGGTGGACATCGCCAAGACCGGCGGCATCACCCTGGCCGAACTCACCGAAACCTTACATCTTCTGTATGGAGAGGACGAACATGAATAACGCATTGGAGATATCCCATCTCACCAAGGATTACGGCTCCTTCAAGCTGGACGACGTATCCTTTACTGTGCCCGGCGGCACCATCATGGGCCTGATCGGGGAAAACGGAGCGGGCAAATCTACCACCATTAAGTGCATCCTGAACCTGGTCCGCCGGGATAGCGGCACCATCACCGTCTTGGGGATGGACAATTTAACAGAGGAGCGGGCGGTCAAGGAGCAGATCGGCGTTGTGCTGGATGAAGTACTGTTTCACGACATGCTCCGGCCCCGGCAGGTGGGAAAGGTTCTGGCCGGACTGTACCCAAACTGGGACATGGCGCTGTTTGACCACTACCTAAAGAAATTTGACCTTGTGGGGAAAAAGACGGTGAAGGAGTTCTCCCGGGGCATGAAAATGAAGCTGGCCATCGCCGCCGCCTTTGCCGCTAAACCCCGGCTGCTGATCCTGGACGAGGCCACCTCCGGCCTTGATCCGGTAGTGCGGGACGAAATTCTGGACGAATTTCTGGAATTCATCCAGGACGAGGATCACGCCATTCTGATCTCCAGTCACATCACCAGTGACCTGGAGAAGGCGGCGGACTACATCACCTACCTGCACAACGGGCGGGTGGTGGTATCCGGGGCCAAGGATGAGCTGCTGGACACCTACGGCAAGCTGGTATGCAGCAAAACCGACCTGGAGCGTGTGGACCAGTCCCTGCTGGCAGGCAAGCGGGTGGGCCAGTTTGGCTGTGAGGCGCTGGTGAAAGACCGGCACACCTTTGCTCGGCGCTATCCGGCCCTGACGGTGGATCCGGTCACGCTGGAGGATATCATGGTCTTTACCGGAAAGGGGGATGCCCAATGAAAGGACTGCTTTACAAGGATATTGTGGTGCTGAAAAAGCAGATCTCTACCCTGCTGGTCTTTGTGGTAGTCTACGGCGGCTTCTGCGTGGCCGGGGTATTCGACTTCTCCATCATCGGCGCTCTTATCGCCGTGTTTGGCCTCACCATCCCCATGTCCTCGGTGGCCATGGATGACACCGCCCATTGGGACCGGTATGCTGCCGCCACCCCCGCCGGTCGAAAGGGCATTGTGGCGGGGAAGTATCTCTTCACCCTGCTGGTGATCCTGATCAGCATTCTGGCGGGCACGGCGGCAATGGTGATGCTCTCCCTGGCGGGGCTCACCGACACCCCTCCCACCGAGCTGGTGGGAATCTCGCTGTCCTGCGGCACGGTTACCCTGCTGCTGGACGCCATTCTTCTCCCCTTTCTGCTGAAATATGGGGCAGAAAAGGCACGCATCATCAGCATGATTACCTTTGTCATCATCTTCGGTGGGGCCATTCTGCTGGGCGGTCTGGCCAACAACGGTGTCAACATGCCCCAGCTCCCCGACTGGCTGGTGACCGCCTTGCCGGTGGTATTCGGCCTGGTAAGCGTCGGCGGTTTCGCTCTCTCCTTCGCCGTGTCCCTGGGTATCTACGCCCGGAAGGAGTTCTGACCAACTTGACAGACCGCCTCTTTCGCTGTATGGTGGTAGACGAAAACCAACGAAAGAGGCGGTCTTACCATGGATATTTCTCCTAAACAGATCTGTAAGCTGGCCCCCAACAAGGTGGATTACCTCATCCCCGGCGGGGAGATGATCAACGAGTTTCTGGAGGAGGGCCCAGAGGCAAAGGTGTGCTCTCAGATGTGGGTGGCCTCCCTGGTCACCTCCGCCCTCTGCCCCGGCACCAACGTGGGCCTGTCCCGGATCGCCGGTACCGATCGTTTCTTGCGGGACTGTCTGGAGGAGGATCCGGCGGCCTGGCTGGGTGAAGCCCACGCCAAATACTGGGGTGCCGACCTGGGCTTTCTGCTCAAGCTGCTCAACTCCCGGGACCGGCTGCTTATCCAGACCCACCCCGACGGGGCCAAGGCCATGAAATATTTCGGTCTGCCTCACGGCAAGGAAGAAGCGTGGTATGTCCTTGCCGCCCGGCCGGGCGCCTGCATCTGGCTGGGCTTCCGCCCCGGCGTGACGGAGGCGGATTTCCGTGCTCTTATCGAAGCCCAAGACTCCGCAGCCATGCTGGACTGCCTCCACAAAATCGAGATCCACCCCGGCCAGGTCTACTTTATCCCCGCCGGCACCGTCCACGCCCTGGGCAGCGATTCCCTGGTGGCCGAGATCCAGGAGCCGGTGGACCTGACTCTGCGGGCAGAGTACATCCGACCCGACGGCTCCCGGCTGCCTAAGGAGAGCATGTACGGCGCCGCCGGTATGGACGGCATGATGGACTGCTTCACCTTCGACTGCCTGAGCCGGGAGGAACTGCTGAACAAGCACCTGTCCGCCCCCCTGCCGGAGAAAGGGGAGCCTTGGCGGAAAAAGCTCATTTCCCAGCAGCAGACCAACCGCTTCTGGATGGACGAAATCAACCTGGGGCCTGACTGTCCGTCTATGGATGCCACCAACCCGGCTTTCCAGGTCTGGCTGGTGCTGGAGGGCCAGGGGGAATTTCAGTGGGAAGGCAACTCCCTGCCGGTCAAAAAGGGCGACGAGGTCTTTATCCCCCACGGTGTGACCGCTTACCGCTGCACCGCCCACACTCCTTTCCGGGCTCTGGCCTGCGGTGTGCCGGGACACAACTGAAGCAAAAGGACGGGAGCAGACACTCCCGTCCTTTTTTATGAAAACCGCTTGACAAATAAAGTCTACTATCGTAAACTTTATTTAGACTACAACAGTAAACTTTCAGGAGGTTGCCATGTGTACAGGTGCGGAAAAGATCCAGGACGCAGAGCTGGAAGTGATGCAGGTGCTGTGGAATTCTCCCCAGCCGGTCCCTCTTATCGAGATCCGGCGTACCCTGGCGGACAAGTGCGGCTGGGAGGACTCCACGGTCAAGACACTGCTGCGCCGCCTGTGTGAGAAGGGGGCGGTGGAACTGGAGCGTCGGGGGATGTACCGTGCGGTCATCACCCAGGCGGAGTACAGCCGGTGGTCCGCCCGGCGGCTCATTGGCAAGGTATTTGAAGGGAGCGCCAAAAAGCTGGTGGCCTCCCTGCTGTCGGACGGCCAGCTGACCGAGGCGGATATCGCCGAGTTGTCTGCCATGCTGCACGGGGAGGAGCTAAAATGAAGGAGTTTCTGCTTACGCTGCTCTCCCTCTCCCTGTCCGGCGTCCTGCTGGGGGTACTTCTGCTGGTGATTCAGCGGATAATGGGAGGGCGGCTGCCCAGAGCCTTTTGGTACTACGCCTGGCTGTTAGTGCTGCTTCGGCTGGTGGTTCCCCTGGGCTATGGTCTGCATCTGCCCCAGCCAGCCCGGCCTTCTGTAGAAGATACTCAGCAGGAAACCGTTCTCCCCATCTCCCCCAGCCAAAACCAGCAGGAACCCTCAGCCGCCGTAGCTGACACACCGGAAGTCCTTCCAACGGTACAGCCCAATCAAAGCACTGAGCCGTCTTCCCCTGCCCTCACCCTTGCAGACGGACTGTTTTTCCTGTGGCTGCTGGGGGCGGCGGGCAGTCTGGCCTGGCATCTGGCAGCCTACCGTCGATTCGCCCGCAGGGTCCGCCGATCCCTCTCCCCGCCGCCCCCGGAGGCGCTGGCTCTGTTTGAGCCGCTGCGAGCGGGACGACGGGTAGAACTATCCACCAGCGATCAGGTAGACACCCCCATGCTGATGGGGCTGCTGCGGCCGGTGATCGTTCTGCCCCGGGACGGTCCCGTCCTTCAAACAGGGGACCTGTCCGCCGTCCTGCGCCATGAATTGACCCACTGCAAGCGGAGCGACGTCCTCTATAAATGGCTGGTGGTACTGGTGACCTCCATCCACTGGTTTAATCCCCTGGTCCACTGGCTGGGCCGGAAAATCGCTCTGGACTGCGAGTTATCCTGCGACGAGGCGGTGCTGGCCACCCTGCCGCCGGAGGAACGGCTGGGCTATGGCGATATGCTGCTGGCTTTGGCCGCCCGGCGCAGGCTGCCCGCTGGTGTGACCGCTACCACCCTGTGTGAGGAGAAAAAGCAGCTGAAAGCCCGGCTCCAGGGAATTTTGGGCTACCGGAAGCCTTCCCGGGCAGTTCTCTGCGGCGCTTTGGTCCTGGGGCTGGGCCTGACCTGCTGCGCCTGCGGCGTGCTGGATCTGACCGGCCAGGCGGAAACACCGTCCGCGCCCTCCTCGCGGGAGCCTGAGGAAGCCGTCAGCAACCCCTATGCGGCTCTTCTGTCCCGGTACGAAGAGGCCCTCACCCTGCGGCAGCCGGACGACTACCCGGACCTGCCCATCAGCCTGACCAACCCCTACTGGGCGTGGACGGACACAGACAGCCTGCTGGACCGGACAGGATACGTTCAGATGGACTTGAACGGCGACGGATCGCCGGAGCTGCTACTGGGCTGGCTGGGCAATGAGTTCTGGAATCTGAACGAGGGCTATGTGTTTGCCATCTACACCCTGGTGGACGGCCAGCCTGTCCTGGCGGTGGAGGGCTGGGAGCGTAGCACCTATGTGCTGGGGGAGGACGGTTTTCTTTACCACTGCGGCTCCAGCGGCGCCGATCGAACCGAGTGGAACAAATATCGCTTTGACCCGGCGGCGGAGGGATATCTGGAGACTGTGGAGCATGTTTCCGAGCCGGAGAACGGCCAGGAGGCCGTAGAGATCGGAGAGGGTTGGATGGCCTCTGGGGCCTCCCTCCCCTATATTTCCTTTGGGTCCTCTGAAATCAGGGATGTTCTGTTGGGCAGCACCTCCTTCCTCTACTGGGCGGAAGGCTCTGAAGTGTTGGAATCCAAAGCGATCTCGCAGGTTCCTGCCCTGTTCAGCCCAGACAGCGACTACGCCCACATCTACCAGTTTGCGGTGCTGGACCTGGACGGCGACGGCAAGTCGGAGGTGGTTCTGGAGATCTCCGATGTGGCCAGCGATATGGGCGGCTATCTGGTTCTCCGCCAGGTGGGCGGCACGGTTTACGGCTACCCCAGCGGCTGGCGCACCTTCTGGTACCTGAAGACCGACGGCACCTTTGTATATTCCTATCAGGCGGGAAATGAGGATGGCGCAGCCTCCGTCCGCTTCACCGGGACGGGCATGGAACTGGAAAAACGCATCTGCGGTCAGGGAAAGCAGTTTGAGTTTGACACGTTTCTGATAGATGGTCAGCCGGTTTCTCAGCGGGAGTACGAAGCCGCTTGGGATGCTCAGAATCAAAAATCAGATGCAGAATGGTACGAGTTTACCGAGGAAAATATCCGAATGGTCTTCTGAAAAAGCAGGGGTGGGAACAAAAGTTCCCACCCCTGCTTTTTTAAGCTTTCTTTTCCACCTTCACCGCAGTACCACTGACAAGAACGATCATGTTGTTTGCACCGCCGGGGGAGGTCAGCGTAACCGACGTGCCTACCACGGCATTGCCGCCCCGCTCTTTAGCCTTTTTGAGCATTTTTCCCTTGGCGGCGTTGAAGGCGTTTCCGAACAGGTTCTCCTGATTGGCCATACCGCCACCCAACACGCCGCCCACCAGATAGATATCCGTTCCGGTGACCACACCCAGATACTCGGTGATCTCGGCGTTATCAAAGTGGTCGGTGGTGGTGATGGGGTACTCGGTCTCCTGAAAAGTAGGGCCTCCCACATCGGGGCTGCTTTCCCGGACCTTGTCCACGGCGGCCTGCCTTTCCTCTTCGCTCAGCGCGTTCCATTTCTTCGGCGAGCTATGCAGAAGGACCAGATTACCTCCGCAGCCAGGGCACTTGGCCGACGCGGCAACGATTTGCACCTTCTTACAGTTGGGGCAGTAATATACCATATCGAACATACCCATCATTCATCTTCTCCTTTCCTCTTTGCCGTAGGCTAATTTTAGTATAATCCATCCGGTCGGTAAAACAATATCCTGGCAGCATAGTGTTTTGCCTCTATCAAATAACGCAGGGGTGGGAACTATTGTTCCCGCCCCTGCGTTATTATGTCAACTCCCCAATATAGACAATAATCTTTTCGCCCTCTACATCAATATACTGAATCTTCAGATGCTGCCCATCATGGGTGACAACGCCGCCCCAGGACGCCGCACAATGATAGCCCGTCTGAAGCACAAAATTGGAATAGGAAAAGGAAACTCCATCGATCTCAAAGGACTCCATATCGTGGCCCGTGACGGGCATGGGGTGATAGTTTTCCACATAGCCCGTCACCTCTGATACTTCTCCACTCTCCCATAGTCGTCTGCATGCGGCATACATGAGGATGCTGCTCCCCATCACAAAAACAAACACTACCAGCATCACCAGGGCGGTGATTTGAAATACCAGCCTGCGTTTCCACGGTTGGCATGCCGTGTTGTTTTTCATCTGTCTCCCTATAAGGAAAAAGCCAATGGACAGCGTCAAGGGAATGAGCAGGAACAGACCATCTATGTAATTGATGTGCAGTTCATAGAGCACCTGTTCCATGGCATTCACCTCCAAGGTATGACAAAAAGGGCACTTGCATTTCTGCAAGTGCCCTTTGGTCGGAGTGTAATTATAGGACTTGGAAAAATCCAGCCATATCAATGGTTTGCAAGCCGTCAGCAAGAGGTTTAATTCCTGAAAAGTACACACATTTTTAAGATATAGTAGTTCTAAATTTAATTTAAGGGGTTAATAGAGCGTTCAGATCACTAAACATTTTCTCAAAACGATCTAATGCCGGTGCAATATCTTGAGCATCCCACACATTTGGATGTTCGATAAGATATACACTTGGGGCATAATGGTTAAATGATACCCCCTCAATTACAGACATTTTTTCTTCGACGTAACTTAACACTTTCCCAGTTTCTGTTTCAAGTAAAGGTATCTGCCGTTCATCATCAAGGTTATAACACTTATTTACCAATTTGATATAAGCATTACTTCCTATCACATCCTCAATATCACTGGTACGCAACCCAGTATAATCACTTGCTATTAGAATGTGGCTTGCCGCAAGAATACCAGAAGATTTTAACCTATCTATTTTTTGACGATCCTTTTCATGATAGTCAGTTAGAGAAGCAACCTTTAAGGCGTTACCACTAAACAATGAAACAAAACTTTGAATTTTGTCAATTCCACCGGAGGGGCATATTGTCCAGTCTTTATTAAGACAGGTGCGTTGATTATTCCGTAGATAATTAGAAAAATAGTTTATATACAGAATATCTGAAGGGCCTTCTACTAGCAGCGTGTTCTTTCCGATAAATAAAGTCTGGGTAATATCATATCCAAATGCTGCTTGTAGCGGGAAAATAGTATCCTTATCTTTACTTAAAACCCGTGATCCAACTTTTGTACCAAGCACTTCCTCATTATCTCCAGTAGCATCCTCAACTGTTCTGGCAGAAAGAATATCAGAAAAGTCGAGCATAAACGGAGAGTGCGTTGTATAAATTAGTTGAAACTTTGTAATGATCTTTTCTTTAAAGTATCGCAGTAAATCAGCTTGGGCTTTTGCGTGGAGGGTAAGACCTGGTTCATCTAAAAGTACAAATAGATTTTTGTTTTCCTTTTGCAGTTTATTAAACCACACAAGAAAAGAAAAAAACCATACAAAACCAGCACTGCGATCATCAAATGATACTGTTGAATCGTGTCTTGTGTTCTCAATTCGCGTTGAAAAAATGTAACCAGAATTAAATGGTGCTTCATCTCCTGGTTTGCCCATATCATAGCGGAAATCAACTCTTAGGTGTTTATTCTGGCTCCAATATTGAAAGATCTCTTTTGTTATTTTACTTGATACTCCCCTGGTTTTGTTAATCAAATCTTCTAACTTGTTTGCTTTTTTTATATCTTCAATAGAAGTGTTAGCAAGAGTCAATAAAGCCTCAAATACTTTTTCATTAGACGTCAATGTACCATTTTGACTTTTGGAAATATAGTTATCGATGGCAATTCTCCCGGGCATTTTTTGATACTCAGAAAAATACATGAATTTGGGAAGGTATAAAAGCAGCTCTTTTTCGGCAAAATCGGAAACATCGTTTTGAGGGAAGCAACTGTTAAACCAAGTAATAAAGGATTGCTCTGGAGCAGATGCTGTACTAATGGCTTTTATCTCGCCCCGGACAGTTTCGATACTCGACATATCAGAAAAATGTGCAAAATCAGGCTGTGAAAAACCCAATTCTTCCATTTTTGTTGCAAATATTACTTTGAAGTCAAAAGAAACGCTCCATTTCCTTTTGTTGTCATAACCTGAAGTCACTATTATTGTATCGCCTTTGAGGGAACCGCTACCCCATTTGCTTTCAAATTCAGTTTTTTCGGAATTACCCATAGTCCATGTAGAAACTACAACCGTATTCCCATCTTCAATATCGCCGGATTCGTAATCTGTTAAATACATTTTAGGATAGTCATACAAAGCATTATATTTTTCATTATTGTCCACTGGATTTAGCTTATATAACGCTTGAAGAATCGCGCTCTTTCCTGATTCATTCTTACCAACTAAACAGGTCAGTTGATCAACAGAAAAGTCTGTTGAATCCAAAATACATTTGAAATTTTTTATCCGTAAATTAACGAGTTTCATAAACCGGCTCCTCTCTCTAACTCACATAGAGATATTTAGACGAAATTCTTATTACAATTATATCATCTGGGAGTATTTGCCGCAATATGACTTTTATTTCAATGAAAAACTTATGCCCAATGGGACTACGGGCAGCGTTTTCATATAGAAAAATTTGAAGGGAGGAGATAACACCACCGGCCAGCCGTGAGGCTGGCTTTCTCCATTTTACGACAAAGAAGGTTTTTCATTGGCTGACGACAAAAAGAATATTCCCAATGCTGGAAAGGTAGACGAGCCCGCAAAGGCGGAGAACACGGAGCCCATGAAGGCTGATCCCGCTGTGCCGGAACAGCCCGCCCCATCCAAACCGGAGACCCCTGCGGTAGGGGATGCGCCCAAGGCAGCGGTGCCCCCTGCGGTAGAAAAGTCTCCCGCTCTTGGGGCAGAGCAACCTGCTCCGTCCAAAGAGAACAAGCCCCAGCCGGGCAAAACGGATCAACAGGTCACAATCCCCGGCATGGGAGATCCCACCCCCGCTGGAAAGGTGGTGGATTTCACCGCCGCCCGTGATGGGACAGCGAAGGGCAAGCCCCCGGAAAAAGCTGCAGCCCCGGACAAAAGCAAGCAGCCGGAGGCATCCACGCGCTGCCGGGGCCGCCCGCCCAAGGATAACAAATCCGTTCCCGGCAAGACGGCCCCTCGGGACAAGAAGTCCCAAGGCAAGGGTGCCGGGCTCTCGACTTCGGCAAAAAAGAAGGATTCCCGCACTTCGGACGGCGGCAAGACCCCTACCGTGGAGCCTAAACCACCGCTGCCAGAACAGCCCAGCGAGCCCAGGGACGCCACCCGCCCGGTCAAGGAGGAGATCGTCTATCTTGACCTGTCCGAACTCCACGCCTTTAAGGATCACCCTTTCGAGGTGCGGGACGATGCGGAGATGCAGGCCCTGGTGGAGAGTGTCAAGACCGGCGGCGTAAACCAGCCCGCCCTGGTCCGCCCCCGTGAGGGCGGCGGCTATGAGATCGTGGCGGGCCACCGACGCCAGAAGGCCAGCGAATTGGCCGGGTATCGGAATATGCCCTGTATCGTCCGCAACATGACGGATGAAGAGGCCATCCTTACCATGACGGACGATAATCTGCGCCATAGCATCAATCCTTTTTCTGCACTCGCTGCCTTTGTTCTTGGACGGATAGAAATACTGATCTACCGATATATCGAACATTGTCACCATCTGATAAAAGGTGTTGAGGCTGGGGTGCTGGCCATCATTCTCGTTATACATGATGGTACGCGGAGCCCGATCAACAATATAGGCCAGTTGCTCTTGCGTCATCCCGCTGGCCTCCCGCGCACGCTTGATGGCGAGCCCTATATCGTGAAAGTCAAACCGTCGTTCATCTCGCTCTATTTTCATAACATCACCTAAACTGATTTTACATTTCATGTCTGGCGTCTTGAACGATTTATGATTTCACTTTTATTACTATTTTATTTCATGCTTGATTTGGAATTCTCCATGTAAAATTCATAATTCCATGTTACACTCAAAAAGAGGTGATTCGATTTGAGAAAAATCTTGATTATAGAAGATGAGCCGGATATTCAGGAACTTTTGGCTGCATATCTTCGAGATGCCGGTTACGAAATAGTGATTGCGGGAGATGGTGTGGAGGCGCTGGCCCAATTTCAACAAGGTGCATTTGACATGATCCTTTTGGACCTGATGCTACCTAAAATTGACGGGTTTGGTGTGTGCGAATTGATACGCCGGGAGTCCAGTGTACCGATTCTGATGCTCACCGCGCTGGACGGTGAACAGGAGCAGTTGCGTGGATTCCAGATGGAGATTGACGATTATGTGACAAAACCATTTTCTATGCCTATCTTACTGCAAAAAATCCGTGCAATTCTTCGTCGCACCGCAGGAGGCATGGAAAATAACAGATGCTTGCATTACCGTGATCTAACTTTGGATTTAGACGGAATGGAGGCTGTTCTGGCAGGACGATCTTTGGATTTAACAACCCGGGAATTTGAATTGCTCCAGGCGTTGATTTCCAGTCCGGGGAGGGTGTTCACCCGTGAAGTTCTGCTGGCCAAGTTGTGGGGCTACGACTTTTTTGGGGACGAGCGTGTGGTGGATAGTCACATTAAAAACCTACGGCACAAGATGGGTACTGACTATATCGAAACTGTAAGAGGGGTGGGGTATCGTGCTGCAAAAGAAAATCCGTGAAAGTTTGACAGTCCGTATTTTTCTGATAACGGCCCTCATTCTGCTAGGGGCAGGAGCCATTACTTTTGGGCTGATTGCCTGGGCAACCCCCAGTACCTATACCGCTGTGATCAATGATGATTTGACCAAACAGGTAAATGCGCTGGTGGAAAAACTGGCGGACACCACACTGGAGGATTGTGGGTCGGTACTGGATGCCTTTCTCAGGGACTCTGGAGCAGATGCGATGCTGGTGGGCCCCGACGAGCAAATTGTCAATACCGGCTCCCAGTTTGCACTTCAATCGATCTATGAGGACACTGGCAAAATGACTATGGCAGCGGACATCGGTTCCACGGTTACTTATACCACCGACCGCTTAGATACAGAAGATTCTGTAACTGTCACCATGTCTGAGCAGGCTACCATTACGGCTGATGTGCGCTTTCTTAACCAGTCGGATTCCTACACGCTTTATGTGACACCTCGGCTGAAGGCAGAAAATCTGGCGGTACAGGCGCTGATTCAAATGGCTTCTTGGCTGCTGCTACTTTTACTGATCTTCTCCCTGCTGTGTGCGCTGGTCTACTCCAGATATATCACCCGCCCCATTGTCCGGCTGAGCGGGATCGCTGGGAAAATGGCCGATTTAGATTTTGGATGGACCTGTGAGGAGACCAGGCAGGACGAGATTGGGAATTTGGGCCGTAGCCTAAACCAAATGGCACAAAAGTTGTCCGGTGCCCTCTGCGATCTAAAGGCATCCAATGAGGCGCTCCGGGGAGAAATGGAGCAGGAGCGGGAAATGGATCGCCAACGCATGGCCTTTTTCTCTGCCGCATCCCATGAACTAAAAACTCCTGTTACCATTCTGAAAGGCCAGTTGTCCGGTATGCTGGATGGAGTGGATGTCTATCAGGATCGAGAAAAATACCTGGCCCGTTCTCTTCAGGTAAACGCCCGGATGGAAAATCTGATTCAAGAAATCCTGACCATCTCACGGGTAGAGGCTCATGGCGGCGCGTTTGTTCAAGAACTGGTGGACATTTCTGAAATAGCAAAACGGCAGTTGGAATTGGATACAGATTTGATACAACAAAGAAATCTGAGGGTAACCGTTGATCTGTGTCCTGGGCTGACAGTAAAAGGAGAACCCTCAATGCTGGCAAAAGCCATTGGCAATCTGATCTCCAATGCGGCGCTTTACTCTCCAGAGGGCGGAGAAATCCGTATTTGGTCTGGCCTTCAGCAAGATACCCCTGCCCTGACAATCGAAAATACTGGCGTCCATATTGGGACTGAGGCTTTGCCGCATCTGTTTGAGGCTTTTTACCGGGAGGAACAATCCCGCAACCGGCGCACGGGCGGCAGTGGTCTGGGGCTCTATCTAGTACGGATCATCCTGGAGCAGCATCGAGCAAATTGCCGGATCGAAAATACGGAGGATGGCGTTCAGGCTACAGTCAGTTTTAATCCTCCCAAGTAACATACAGTGAAGAAAGCGTGCATCTGATTTTCCATCAGATGCACGCTTTCTTCATATAAAACACAAATTGGCTTCAAGTCCTCTCCATACAGGCTCGGTATCCTATGGATGAAATCCAAAAAGAAAGGACACCAACCCATGCAAATTGAACTTCAAGACCTGAATATGACCTATCCCAACGGAAAACAGGCCCTGCAACATTTGAACCTTGCGCTGAAGGCTCCCAGCCTGATCGGATTGTTGGGGCCAAATGGCGCGGGCAAGTCCACACTGATGAAACTGCTGGTGGCAGCTCTCATGCCTACGGGCGGCGCGATCCTGGTGGATGGGCAGCCTCTCGCAAAGACAGAGCATATGTTGAAGTCCAAACTTGGCTATCTGCCCCAGGACTTTGGCCTGTTTGACGAACTGACGGTGGCACAATTTTTAGACTACATGGCCGCTCTCAAAGGGCTTCATGATTCCAAAAAGACCATTCAAGAAGTGATCCGAGCTGTCA
Organism: Flavonifractor sp. HCP28S3_F3; assembly: GCF_052065355.1. Lineage (NCBI taxonomy): Bacteria > Bacillati > Bacillota > Clostridia > Eubacteriales > Oscillospiraceae > Flavonifractor > Flavonifractor sp. HCP28S3_F3. The sequence goes on along the minus strand of NZ_JBQHUF010000003.1, from coordinate 89,102 downwards.
ATCTGGAGGAGAAGGCTAAGGCAAAAATCCGTACACTCTCCGGCGGTCAGCGTCAGCGGGTTGGAATTGCCCAGGCTCTACTGGGCAATCCGCCTTTTCTTATCTTTGACGAGCCTACAGTTGGACTTGACCCGGAGGAGCGCATCCATTTCCGAAACCTGTTTTCCCGCACAGCCCAGGATCGGCTGGTACTGCTCTCAACCCACATTATTGAAGATGTACAGTCGGTATGCAATCAAATTGTTGTGATTGATCATGGCAAGGTGCTGTTTACCGGCACACCCGAAGAACTGATCCAAACTGCTGTGGGCCATGTGGGAGCATTTTGGGAACGGGATGCCAAGCAGGAGCAGGGGCTCCATATCACAGCGCGGGTCAACACCAGTCAAGGGATTCGATGCCGTGCGGTTGCTGACAGACTTCCAACCTATGCCAAAGTGGAAGAACCATCCCTGGAGGACGCTTATCTCTATTTGATTTCCAGGGAGGCTGCCCAATGAAAACACTCTGCCTATTTCCTCTGGAATTGCGTCGGCTTTTCCAAAGTCGGCTTACCTGGCTGATCGTCGGTCTGACCGTGCTCTCACCTGCGGTGGGCCTAATTCTCTACAAACCGGCTACAGCCAGCACAATGCTCTCCATGTATCTCGCCAACCCCGCTATCGCCGGAGGTGTTGTAGGCGGCATCCTATTCGGTCTGCTGTCTGTCTTTGAGTCGGACCGGGCCACCCGGAGCCGTGTGGATGTCCTGATGGATGCGGCAGTTTCCCCTCTGACGATGGCATTAGTACGCCTTTTGGCTCTGTTGGCAGCGTCGGTGGTGACCGTGGCCGTTACGATGCTGGTTTGGCTCCCCATCAGTGCGGGGCTGATCGGTTCGGTCTTTGGCGGTGTGGATTATATCTTAGCCTACCTGCTCCTTATGGGGTTGTCCTTGCCGATGTCTATTCTGGCCGCAGCATCCGCCTATCAGTTCACACGGCGGGTGGATCTTTCCTTGGTGCTGTTTGCCGCATTTTCGGCACTGAGCCTGACGGTATGGGCGGATGACTGGCAGCTATGCTGGCTGAATCCATGTGTATGGGCCCTGTCGGATGATTTTTCAAACTTCCGCATCTTCCGCTCGGTGGCCTGGATGCGTCTGACCTGGCTGGTAGCGTTGGCCGGGGTCTGGACGGTTTCTTATCTCTGCATCCGGCAATACGGCAAGGGTGTGTTCGGTTCTCTGACCCGGAACGTGCGGCGGGTCTATCGCCCCATCATCGCCCTGGCGCTACTGGTCTGCTCCGGCACGGCATACGCCGCCCAGCCCCTGGTAGACAGCAGCAATCCGGATCAGATGGCCATGACCTTTTACGAGATCCCCTATGTGGAGGGGGTGGTCTGCACCGGGCGCAGTGCCCAGGTATTCCCGGATACATCTGTCGGCTCCGTTACCGGCACGGCGTCCTATCAATTTCAGAACACATCCGATCAGGAGCAGAATGTGGCTTTCGGCATTAATCCCGGCTATACCATCTCAAATGTGCAGGCCAACGGTGTGAACGTTCCTTTCTCGGTGAGCGACTATCAAGAATACAATGAGGCTATGCTGGAGGTGACGATTCCCGCCGTGGAACAGGTGGAGCTGACCATGGAGTATAGCGGATTCCCCCAGGAGAGTTACAATATGTCCACCATGCAGGGCAGCACGGAAATCAGCTCTGAGTACCTGTGCCTGGAAAACTCCGTTCTCTCGCCCCGTCTGATGAATGTTCTGCCAGGGGAGAACGGCTACCCTACTACCATTGAAATCACACTGCCGGAGGTCATGACAGCCATTCCTTTCAACTCCAGCGAGGCGGAGGTCATCGCGGAAAATGAGGATGGCACGAAGACCTGGCGCTATGAGGCCAACAGTGCTGGCGGGATTCTGTATGCCGGCGACTATGTCCGGGAGGACATTGAGGCCGGCGGCATGACCATCGAATTTTACTATGGCCGCAAACATCAGGCTGTCATGGAGTCCGCCGGGGCGGTGGATGCGGTCAAATCTGTGGTGGATTACTGTACCGAGCATTATGGCCTGTTGTCTTTCGGTATACCAACGCCGCCAAGATCACCAAGCGCATGGTGGGAGAACTCATTGACCACATTGACGTGTATCAAGCGGAAAAGCAGGACGGCGTTACCACTCAGCGCGTCGTGATCCATTACAACTGCATCGGTGCCTTTGATGTACCGGACCGCCGGAAGATACCGGAGGCCGACATTATCATGGAAACGAGAAAGGGCGTAGCAGTCAGCTACGCCCCGGCGGTGTAAAGGTGGTGTGGGATATGAGAGCATTTCTCTATTGCCGTGTCGCCCATGAAGATTCTTTCGCATTGGAACACCAGCGGTTTCTGCTCCAGCTCTACGCAAAGAAGGCGGGATATGCCATCATCGGCGCTGCGGACGAATACGGCAGCGGTCTTACATTAGACCGCCCGGCGCTCCAGAAAGTGACCGAGGCCGTTGTTGCTGGAAGGGTGGATGTAGTGTTAGTCCATAACCTGGCCCGGATAGGCCGGGAGTGGGGGATGACCCAACGATACATTGACCTCCTCACCCGGCACAAGGTAAAACTCCTGTGCATCCGGGATCGGCTGCTGTTCGATGAAAACGGTGCTACCCCAATTTTGACAATAAAAAATGCGGAGTGTCCTTTGTAGGATACTCAGATCCTATAAGGACACTCCGCATGGTCCGAGTGACTGGATTCGAACCAGCGGCCTCTTGAACCCCATTCAAGCCGATGTGCCGCAACAGCGGCACCAGGGGGGAATTTCAGAAGCCACGGGCAAAGTCCCAAAAGCCTTGATACGCCTTGATTTTTACGCTTTTAGTATATCACACATTTACCTAAATTACAATCATTCCTTGCTTGAACAAGGCAAGAAAAAGCGCACAGATTTTTGAAGTCTGTGCGCTTTTTGTGCGCTTTGCGCGGCAAAGGGAAGGCCGGGATTTCTCTCGATCTAATCTGCATCAAAGTAGTCTATAATTTCAGTCAGCGTATTATAAGCTAATCTTTGCGCCGAATTTACGTTGTCGTAATCTGGGGTTTCCATATCCAATTCAGAGATCATGACTTCTATACACTCTGAAACCGTTGTAATCTTGTCTACAACCTCTGGCCAATACCTTGATACGCTTTCTTTTTGGAAAACCGGCAAGTCTTCGCTGACGATTGCACTGCCACAAGATACCCCCCATGTTGTATCTTCGGAAAACAACGCTCCGCAAAGTGCAAGTTGAGTGTTTCTGTTAAGCGTATCTCCATTATGTTCTGCTTGCGATGCTGTTTCAAGTGCTGTTTTACATATCTGCGCTCGATTTTTTATAGAATGTGCAATTTGATACATTTCCGGGTCATCTTCTACAGCAAAAACCCCATCTAATAAGTTAATTGTTTGAATATCTGCCGCCGTTATAGTAGTGTTGCCTTTTATGTTATTTGATAACTGAAAGTTAATTTCGACCGTACAATCGTCTTTAATATCATTTCCGTTAACCGCAAATGCTGCAATCATGCGGACAGACCCGCTCCCGCCCCATAAAGTCCCATAGCTGGTGGAAACAGAATAGCCGCAGTTTTCTCGAAAGCTTTTCAGCACCATGCCTTCGCTTGAAAACAACTGCTCATAGGAATTGGTATCATTCATAGTCAGCGTAATACTATCGGCAAAACCAGACAGTTCTTCATTCCTATCGCTATTGTTTACAACATCATACACAAGCAATAAGTAACGTTGTGCGGGGTCAAGTTCTTCTGTTGATAGGTCTAATTCCTCCGCAGGGTCTAAAAAAAACAATCCTTTCACTTCAATACTGGATGTTTCATTAAGCTCGTGAGAGTTTGTGGTATTACTGGAATTTCCGCAAGCACATAGAAACATGAACATCGTAAACATCAAAATTAGGGATAATCTCTTTTTCATGCTCATTCTTCTTTCTCTATACATTAATTGTAATAAGGCTACAACAAAAAAGCGTGTAGCCCCAAACGGAGCTACACGCCGAAAAACACACAACTCCGTTTGTTGCGACACAAACTTTTGCATACCATAGGGAATGACAAAATGGAGAGTGCGTTTTTACCAAATAGTAAAAACACATTCCCTTGTGGTATGCCATCATTAAGTTTGTGTCGCAGAAATACTGTATCACAACCTTGTATATAATTCAAGGGCTTATCTTTTGTCATAAACTAATGGGCCTCCCGGTACAGGCCGGGGGCTATAAAAAAGAAACGGCAAGGTAATCCCTCGCCGTTTCCAATATCAGACTTTCCGAATCAATTCTTTTGTGGTGTGCCGAACAAGAGCAGGGCAATCTTTCATCTTTATGTATCTGCGGACGGTGCTTGCGCTCCGTCCCATGCGTCTTGCCACCTCCGCCGCGTTTCCTAATTCATTGTAAAGCCTGTGCATTTCCGCAAACTCGGCGGGCGTTACTCGCGGCGCTCCCATACGCTATTACTTTGTGCCCGGTTTTTTCCCGGTCACTAAACACTTGTCGCTGTCTGCCATGCATTCTTTCCAGATCTCGTCAATATATCCTTTGAACGACTTTTTCTTTGATTCATCCCCGGATATTTCCATCACCATCTTGTTGTACTCGTCCAGTTTGGCTTGATAGTTCCATGGAACGGTGATAGTTTTCTTGTCAGTGTCCAAAATGATACGCACAGCAAAGCACCTCCAATAAAATTTAGTCTATAATTCTGCCATCTTTTGTAATATTGTACTATATCCCACTTAATTTTTCAAGTATTAACAGATATTCAAACGATTTTCTCTAATTACAGTCGAAAATGCAACGAAACTTGCAGATATAAACAAAATATAGTATAATCTTTATATAATCAATAAGAATTTTCCATTATATGTCTTAATTCTTGCATTTTATCTTGTTCCAATGCGTTTTCAATCAATCCGCACTATTTTCGCGGCATTCCGCCGTATTTATAATAGATTTCCTTCCGTAACTTGTCTCCGCTCTCTCCCGCTCCGAGTCTGGCGTAAAACTCCCGCCATGCTTTTCTGTATTCTTTCTCCGGCATTTCGCGGGGCTGTTCTCCCTTGCGGCAAAGATAGTATTTTACATTCTCCTTGTCCTTTGCAATCCAATTCCTATTGATAAGCAGCTTCTACCAGTTCCGCAAACTCTAGTCTGAAACCGTTATCCCGTAATTCGTTTCTAAAAACTCCACCTAATGGTTTGATGGCAAAAACTAATATTCCGGGTGGTAGAACAAGAGGAAGAAATGTTGTTGCATCGCCGGAAAGTCTGTTTGCGGGCCGCATGCAAATTCTCGCTTTACAAACTCCTCAAAGGGCGCGGGCGGCTCTGGCAATCCTGTGATTGTGATTGTAAACTCTTTGCCCCGCCCGCCGCTCTTAAAGGTATATCCCGCTCGTTGCAGACTTCTCTTGATGGTATCTGTGCGGGTTGTATGGAATATTTCTTCTAACTCTGCGCGGGAATAAGTGCGCAGCTGTAACTACTGCATTCGTCTCTCCTTTCTTCCACCGGACTTTTGTTTTTCTTATATTACTATATATAACAAAAAGTCCGGTGGAGAATCTGAAACCGCCGCCCCCTGCGGCGTATCATTTAGGCTAATTTGTTTTATTTATCTCCATTTCCATATAATAATTATAACATTTTATATGGATTAAATAAAATTGAGAAAAAGGCTGGCGGGGCGGTTTGTCCTTGTCAGATACGGCGGCCCCGCCGCCTATCTTCGGGCCAAAGCCCCGCCCCTTTCTTATTCGTTTGGCGGGGGAAGGAAAATGGATTTCATAGGACTGTGGGCCAGAATAGGGGCTTATCCTGGCTTTTGATTTTAATTATCCCGAAATACCCCCCCGCTCCGGCAGCAGAAAAAGAGGGCAGGGCTTTGGCCCTGTCCTCTTGATAGTTTATAGATTAAAGGCGGCTGCGTATTTCTCCGTTGCGGCCTGCATTTGTCGCAAATCCGCTTTGACGTAGAAATTGAGTGTCGTGCTTGCGTCTGCATGACCTAAAATCTCTTGTACGCTTTTGATGTCTGCACCTTGGGAGAGAAGCAGGGTCGCGCAAGAATGGCGCAGATCATGCGGGGAGAGATCAGGCAAGCCGTTCCTTCGCATGAATCGTTTTACTTTGCAGGTAACAGAATTGGGATCACGGGGAAGAAATAAATCCTTTTCGCCGTGGAATACAAAGACCTCTTTCAAAATAGTATCCGGGTACTTTGCCTGTGTCTGTTGTTTGAGCTGTTGCAGCAATTTCAGCGTACTTTGCATGATAGGAATGGTGCGTATGCTATCAGCGGTTTTAGGGGTGCTGATGATGATTCCGCTTTCAGGGGTATAGACCACGCTCCGCTCTATGGTGATTGTCCCGGCCCGCTCGTCTATGTCCTTCCATTTCAGGCCGATACACTCGCCCCGCCGTATGCCGGAGGTGACAAGCAACTGCAACATACAACGGAAGTCCAGAGGGCTGTCCAGCAAGAGGGAAAAGAATTGCTTTGCCTGTTCCGGGGTAAGCGCGTCCACAGGCTTCTTGTCCTTCTTAGGCGCGTCCACCTTCTGCATGGGATTTGCGGCTATCACACCTTGCTTTTCCGCGTAAGCAAATATCAGTCCCAGCACGTTGTAATAATGGCGGATGGTTTTGGGCGAGAGAGCCTTCCCTTGTCGGGTTTTATATTCTCTGCTCAAGTAAGCAAGAAACTTCTGAATGTGCAGGGGGCTTATCTCCTGCAAGACCTTTCCGTCGAAGTATTCCACAATCAGCTTTTTCATGTTCTTGTAGAAGGTGACTGTTGTCTGCTTGTCGTTTCCGTTGCAGATTTGAAGGGGAAACCACACGTCATTAACAAAGGTCGTAAAACTGTCCCGCCGCTTCTCTGGCGGGAGGGTGTACGCCTGGCCCAATTCTTTTTCCTTTTGGTATTCTTCCCTTGTCTCCCGCTCCCAAGTGTCTGCCGCCCGCTCTGCGGCTTTTCTTGCCTTTGCAGGTGTTAGGCCCTCCGGAATATCCCAAGTCGTGTACCGCCGTATCTGCCTGTTGTTTGCGTCCCGCCCTAGACAGACCGTAAAGCGGTAGGAAATGAGTTTTCCGTCTCTCTTGTTTTCTCTGATGTTTGCCATTTGATACACCTTTCTTTCCAGCGTATCAATGGTTTCTATCACTCTTTTTCGGAGTTGTGCGCTTTTTTGTGCGCTTTGAAAAAGCCGCAACACGCATTTTTCTCTGAAAAGATACAAAAAAGGCTTGAAATCTCACGATTTCAAGCCTTTTGTTGGTCCGAGTGACTGGATTCGAACCAGCGGCCTCTTGAACCCCATTCAAGCGCGATACCAAACTTCGCCACACCCGGAAATCGCCGCCTTGTTTCAGACGGCTTGATTATATTACCACGGACGCAGAAAAAATGCAAGCCCTTTTTTCAATTTTTTTTGCTTTTTTTCTTCGCTCACACCCAGCTGTCTTCCAGCTCGTGTTTACGCTCCCGGGTCATCAGCTCCACAATCACCGCATGGGGATCTTTGCCATGGTACAGGACCTGGTAAGCGGCCTCCGTGATGGGCATCTCTACCCCTGCCTTCTGGGCCAGAGCCCTGGCGGTGGCCGCAGCGTAATAGCCCTCTACCACTGCACCGATCTCCTTCACAGCCTGCTCCGCTGGAGTACCCTTACCGATCAGGATACCGCAGCGGCGGTTACGGGAGTGCATAGAGGTACAGGTGACAATCAGGTCGCCTACGCCGGTGAGTCCGGCAAAGGTCTCCCGCCGTCCGCCCATCGCCACACCCAGCCTGGCGATCTCGGTCAGGCCCCGGGTCATGAGAGCGGCCTTGGTATTATCGCCGAAGCCCATGCCGTCACACACGCCGGCACACAGAGCGATGACGTTCTTCAGGGCGGCGCCCAGCTCCACGCCCACCACGTCGTCGGAGGCGTACACCCGGAAACGTTCATTCATAAACAGATCCTGCACCAGTTCAGCGGCGGCACGATCCTTGGAGGCGGACACCACCGCGGTAGGCACCCGGCGGCCCACCTCTTCCGCATGGGAGGGACCGGACAGGGCCACGATGGGGTGAGACTCCCCCACCTCCTGGGCGATGGCATCAGTAAGGGTAAGGGAGGTATCCTTCTCGATACCCTTGGACACGGAGACCAACACCGCACCGGCATCCAGCAGAGGTGCCACCGTCCGGGCAGTGGTGCGCACAGCAAAAGACGGAGTGGCCAGCACTACTACACCGCAGCCTTTCACACAGTTGGTATCAGAGGTGAGCTTCAGCCCTTCAGGCAAGGCTACCCCCTTCAGCATGGGGTTCTCCTTTTGTTCCTTGAGCACGGCGGATTCCGCTTCAGTATAAGACCAGAGGGTCACGTCGTGGCCGTTTTCCAGCAGTACCAGGGCCAGAGCCGTACCCCAGCCGCCGCTGCCCATGACAGAGATCTTCATGTTACCGTCCCCTATCCTTATTTCTTATGATGCAGGCTGAATTTGGATTCGGTGCCGCTGAGGATACGCTTCAGGTTGCCCCGATGCTTCCAGACAATGAGGCCACCCAGGAAGATGGCCAGCACCAGCAGCAGCCATTCATGGTAGACGAACCAGGTGACAAAGGGGAAGGATGCCCCCGCCCAAATAGACCCCAGAGACACCCACTTGGTGAGGATAGCCAGCACCAGGAAGCCGCCCCACACCACCAAAGCGATGCGCCAGTCGATCATGATGGCTATGGTGCCTCCAGACAGGATGCCCTTGCCGCCCTTGAATCCAAACATACAGGGGAACATATGGCCCAGCAGGCAGAACGTTCCCGCCCAGTACTTGCCCAAGGCGATGACCAGGCTGTCGTCGGCAATGAGGTATTTAGCCGCCAGGATGCCCACCCACACCGCCACAATGGCCTTGAACACATCGGTGAGAATAACCACAAAAGTCAGGGGTCCCCCGAAGGTACGGTGGAAGTTGGTCAGGCCCGCGTTGCCGCTGCCATGCTTGCGGACGTCATCCCGCAGAGTATATTTGGAGACGATCACCGCACCGTTGAAGCAGCCGCAGAAATAGGCGATCACCGCCACCAGAATGGCGGGAAGCACCACGGAATGGGTCGCAGCGGCCAGGGCGGCGGTCAGGTCAGGGGCGATCCCCGCAGGAACAATGGTGGGGTCCATCGTTAGCCCTCCTTATCGCTCTTCTGCCGGATGGTGAGCCGTACAGGGGTGCCCTCCAGTCCGAAGGTGGAGCGAATCTGATTTTCCAGGTACCGCTGGTAGGAGAAGTGGAACAGCTTGGCGTCGTTGCAGAAGCAGACGAAGTGGGGCGGCTTGATGCCAATCTGGGTCATATAGTAGATCTTCAGCCGCCGTCCCTTGTCCGTGGGAGGCTGCACCCGGGCGGTGGCGTCAGCCAGCACCGAGTTCAGCATGCCGGTGGTGATGCGCAGGGAGGCCTGGTCCACCACGTAGTTGATAAGATCGAAGAGCCGGTCCACCCGCTGGCCCGTCAGGGCAGAGATGAAAAGGATAGGGGCGTAGGTCATATAGCTCAGATCCCGGCGGATGTCCTGCCGCATCCGGTCCATGGTCTTGTCATCCTTCTCGATGGAATCCCACTTGTTGACCACGATGATGCACGCCTTGCCCGCCTCGTGGGCCAGGCCGGCCACCTTGGTGTCCTGCTCCGTAACGCCCTCATTGGCGTCGATCAGGATCAGGCACACATCCGCCCGCTCGATGGCCATGGTAGCCCGGAGGACGGAGAACTTCTCAATGGGATCATCCACCTTGGATTTCTTCCGCATGCCGGCGGTGTCGATGAGCAGATATTTGCCCTTCTTGTTCTCAAAGTAGCTGTCCACCGCGTCCCGGGTGGTGCCCGCCATGTCGCTGACAATTACCCGCTGCTCCCCCAGGATGCGGTTGACCAGGGAGGACTTGCCCACATTGGGCTTGCCGATAATGGCCACTTTAATGACGTCGTCATCCACTTCCTCCTCGTCCTCCGGGGGGAAGTATTTGAAACACTCATCCAGCAGGTCGCCGGTACCGTGGCCGTGGACGGCGGAGACAGGGATGGGATCTCCCAAGCCCAGGTTATAGAACTCGTAGATATCCGGATTGGTGTGGCCCACCTGGTCCATCTTGTTTACCGCCAGCACCACCGGCTTGCCGGAGCGCAGCAGCATATTGGCCACCTCCTGGTCAGAGGCGGTGAGGCCGGTCTTGATGTCGCACAGGAAGATAATGACGGTGGCATTCTGGATGGCGATCTCCGCCTGCTGGCGCATAAAGGCCAGGATCTCGCTGTCGGTACCCGGCTCGATACCGCCGGTATCCACCAGGTCAAACTTCCGGTTCAGCCACTCGGCTTCGGCATACAGCCGGTCCCTGGTGACGCCGGGGGTGTCCTGTACGATGGACAGCCGCTGGCCCACCAGCTTATTGAACAGCATGGACTTGCCCACATTGGGCCGGCCCACGATGGCAATTAAAGGCTTCATAGTATCTTCTCCCTTCTGATCAGGGGTTATATCTGTAATATTCCGCCTCCGGCGGCAGGACAGGACAGCTGGGCTCCAGCTCCCGGCCCAGGATGGCGTCGGCCAGGTCGAAGCCGCTGTCAGCGGGCACGGGGATCACCGTCACGCCCAGAGCTTCCTCCAGCTGCTCCACAGTCACGTCGTCCAAAAACACCCGTTCACCTGCCCGGAGCATATTGTCCGGAATGAGCAGCCGCTCTCCCAGGTCTTTACCCTTCAGCTGCTCCAGCAGGTCGGTTCCAGTAATGAGGCCGGAGACGGTGATGGTCTCTCCGAAAAAGTGGTTTACAATAGGATAAACCATTCCTTTTATATTACCACATTTTTCCCGGGCGTTGTCAACAATTTCCTGCACAAAGGGCGCGGCAGACACACCGGTAGCAATGGAGAAGGGAACTGTTTGCTCCGGCTCCTCATCCTCCATGGCCAACTCCGCCTGGTGGTGCAGCAGGCGCAGCATACCCACGCCGTTTTCCAGCTGGTCCATATCCTCATAATAGCTTTTGTCTGGCAGTGCCCTTCCAGCAATGAGGTAGAACTCATCGGAGCACCAGGCCAGGCTGGTGCCGTGCTCCGCCAGGAATCCGGCAGCAAAGGCCTCCACCTGGTCAATGAGGGCGGCGGCCTGCTCCCTGGTATAGGGCTCGATCTTGCACAGGCCCTCCCGGAATTTGGTGACGCCCACCGGCACCACCGCCACACTGGTCACCGCCGGATGCAGCGCCCCCAGCTCCCTCAGGGTGCGGTCCAGGGCGGGGCCATCGTTGACGCCGGGACAGGCCACGATCTGGCAGTTCATCTCGATACCCGCCCGGGCAAATTCTGTCATGATCTCCAGACACTCTCCCGCCCGGGGATTTTTCAGCATTGCGGTGCGCAGCTCGGGATCCGTGGCGTGGACCGAAATATTGATAGGACTGATCCGCAGATCGATTACACGCTGTATTTCCCTCTTGGATAGATTGGTAAGCGTAATATAATTTCCCATCAAAAAGGACAGCCGAGCGTCGTCATCCTTAAAATAAAGAGTCTTTCGCATGCCTGGGGGCATCTGGTCCACAAAGCAGAAGATGCACTTATTGGCACAGGAACGGGCCCGGTCCATCAGATAGGTCTCAAAATTCAGGCCCAGGTCCTCCCCCTCCTCCTTGCGGAGGCGAACAGTGCGGCTGCCTCCGTCCGGGCCGGAAAGAGTGAGCTCCAGCCGGGGGTCATAGGCGTAAAACTTATAGTCCAGCACATCCACGATGGGGTGGCCGTTGATGTGGGTCAGGGTCTCCCCCGGCCGCAGGCCCGCCCGGTCCGCCGGACTGCGGGGATCCACCGATGAAATCTTTGTCAGGCTCATGGATGTGCTCCTTTTTGTAAGCATTATTTTTCTTATTCTACCCCAATTCTGGGCAAAAAGAAAGAGGGGCTTGTCTCCCCTCGTTCTTTTCAGGCTATTTACTTCGCCTCAGCGGTTTCCACCTTGCCCAGCTCATGGCCGTTGTAGGTCATGCAGCTCTTGCACATCCGGTGGGGCAGACGGAACGCACCGCACTTGGGGCAGGTGGTGACGCCGGGAGTCTCCAGCTTCCACACGGAGCTGCGGCGCTTATTCCGGCGCTGCTTGGACACTTTACTCTTAGGGACTGCCATTTATGACACCTCCTTAGGTTCATGCCCTGGCCGGGCAAAACTTACTCATTCTCTTTATCCAACAGCTGCGCAAGTGCAGCCAAACGTGGATCGATCTCTTTCCTGCATCCGCAGGGGCCATCGTTCAGGTTGGCACCGCAGGTGGGACACAGTCCCTTGCAGTCCTCTGAACAGACATGCTTGGCGTCCATGGACAGCACCAGGGCGGTGGTGAAGATCTCGTCCAGATCGGCCTCTCCATTTTCCAGAAGCACGATCTCGTCGTTCTCCTCGTCCTCTAGCTCTTCCGCCAACAGGGTACTGACCGGCAGGGCCAGGTCCTGGGAGAAGGGCTTCAGACAGCGGTCGCAGGCCAGCTCCAGCGTGGTCTCCGCCGTTCCCTCCAGCAGCAGGGCATCGGCCATATTGCGCACCGTACCGCTGACACGGACGGGATGGGCAAAGGGCTTTTCCCCGTAAAAATCCAGCCCAGACAGGTCCAGTTCAAACTGGAAGGGCAGGGATGCACCGGGGACATGGATGATAGACCTGAGATCAAATCGCATGATACACCTCACACAATGGCACAGCAGACATTATACTCAAAATTGCTGCGATTGTCAAATACTTTTTCACTTTTTCCGTAATTTATGATATAATACCGTCACCATACCGGCCTCGTGCCGGTTTTTCAGGAGAATTGCCCATGAAGGAATTTACCATCGGTAAAAATGACGCCGGGCAGCGGCTGGATCGCTGGCTGGCCAAGACCCTGCCTCTGCTCCCCGGCCCCCTGGCTCAGAAGTACATCCGCCTGAAACGGGTGAAGGTCAACGGCAAGGGTTCTCAGCGGGACGTACGGCTCCAGGTAGGGGACGTACTGCAATTATACATCAACGACGAGTTCTTTGACCAGCCCCGGGAGGACAATGCCTTCCTGGCGGTGTTCAAGCCCAAGCTGGACATTGTCTATGAGGATGAAAACCTGATGCTGCTCAACAAGCGGCCGGGTCTGCTGTGCCACGCCGACGAGCACGAGAAGGTGAACACCCTCATCACCCACATCCAGGCCTACCTTTATCAAAAGAAGGAGTGGAACCCCAAAGACGAGCACTCCTTTACCCCCGCCCTGTGCAACCGCATCGACCGGAACACCGGAGGCATCGTCATGGCAGCCAAGAACGCCGAGACTTTGCGCATCCTGAACCAGAAGATCAAGGACCGGGAAATCGCCAAGTTCTACCTGGCCATCATCCACGGAAAAATGACGCCGCCCCAGGGCAAGCTGGAGGGGTTCCTGCTGAAAGACGAGGACAAGGCCCAGGTGAAGGTGTTCCGTAAGCCGGTGCCCGGCGGCAAAAGCGCCGCTACCTTATATAAGACGCTGAAAGTCAACCGGGGACTGTCTCTGGTGGAGTGCGAGCTTCTGACCGGGCGAACCCACCAGATCCGGGCCCAGTTCGCCGCCGCGGGCCATCCCCTGCTGGGAGACGGCAAGTATGGCCGGGAAAAAGATAACAAACAGTATGGCCGCTCCTTCCAGGCTCTGTACTCCTACAAGCTGGAATTCACTTTTCCCACCGACGCGGGAATTCTGGAGTATCTCCGGGGCAAACTGTTTACCGTAGACAACGTGGATTTCGTATCGGAATATTTTCCAAACAACTGACGTAAAATCCCTGAAAAAATCACGGTTTTATTATTGACATTTTTCGCAATAACATATATATTTGTTTCGTCAATAGGGCGTACCCAACCGCCGGTTTGGGTACGCCTTTTACTACCTTTTTCAGAAATGGGGGAGGATACATGTCCAAGGAACTGATCCGCCTGTCGGATTGCTTCATGAAATTTGACGACGACGTCATTCTGGACCACATTAACCTTTATATTAACGATAAGGAGTTCCTCACGCTGCTCGGTCCTTCCGGGTGCGGCAAAACCACGACGCTGCGAATTATCGGCGGCTTTCAGAAGCCCACTTCCGGCGATGTGTATTTTGACGGCGTGAGGATTAATGACGTTCCCCCCCATAAACGGAAGGTCAACACCGTCTTTCAGAAGTACGCTCTGTTCACCCATATGAACATTTTCGAGAACGTGGCCTTCGGCCTGCGGGTGAACAAGGTGCCCGACCCCAAGGATCCCAAGCGGATGATCAAGGTTCCCGAATCGGAGATCAAGGAGCGGGTGGAGGAAGCCCTGGCCCTGGTGAACCTGGCGGGCTACGGCAAGCGCTCCGTCAACTCTCTCTCCGGTGGACAGCAGCAGCGTGTGGCCATCGCCCGGGCCATCGTCAACCGGCCTCAGGTGCTCCTGCTGGACGAGCCGCTGGGCGCTCTGGATCTCAAGCTGCGCAAGGACATGCAGATCGAGCTCAAGCGCATCCAGCAGCAGGTGGGCATTACCTTTATTTACGTCACCCACGATCAGGAGGAAGCCCTCACCATGTCCGACACCATCGTGGTGATGAACGAGGGCAAGATCCAGCAGATCGGCACTCCTGAGGATATCTATAACGAGCCCAAGAACGCTTTCGTGGCCGACTTCATCGGTGAGAGCAACATCATCGACGGCATCATGCACGAGGACTATGTGGTGGGCATGTACGGCCGGAAGTTCAAGTGTCTGGACAAGGGCTTCGCCCCCAATGAGCCGGTGGATGTGGTCATCCGGCCGGAGGATATCGACATTGTGCCCGAGGCGGAGGGCCAGCTTACCGGTACCGTCACCGAGGTCACCTTCAAGGGCATCCATTATGACATTATTGTAGATTTCCGTGGTTTCAAATGGCTGATCCAGACCACGGACTACTCCCCCGTGGGGGCAAAGATTGGGGTGAAGATCGACCCCGACGGCTTCCACATCATGAAGAAGAGCCAGTACTCCGGCACCTTCGGCGACTACAGCTCCTACTCCTCCGAGTATGACGAGCTCAACGAGGACCGGTTGGAGGATGAGGAGGACGGCGATGAAGAATAAATGGCTGGCCGCCCCCTATGTGGTGTGGATGGCTATTTTCGTGGTGGCGCCGCTGATTCTGGTGGTGATCTTCGCCTTTACCGATAAGGCGGGCGGAATCACCCTGGACAACTTCAGCAATATGGCCACCTATATTCCCGCCTTCCAGCACTCCTTCGTGCTGGCCATCGCCGCCACCGTCATCTGTATCCTCATCGGCTACCCCCTGGCCTACTTTCTGTCCCGGGAGAGTCTGATGGTGCGCAAGGTGGCTATGATGCTGATCATGCTGCCCATGTGGATGAACTTCCTGCTGCGCACCTACGCCTGGATGTCCATTCTGGACGACAATGGCCTGATCAATCAGTTCCTGGCCAACATCGGTTTTTTTGATCTCATCAACAGCATTTTCGGCACCAACCTGCAATATATTCATATGATCAACACCCAGGGAGCCATCGTGCTGGGCATGGTGTATAACTTCCTGCCCTTCATGGTACTTCCCATCTTCTCGGTCATCGACAAGATCGACCACCGGGTCATTGAGGCGGCTCAGGATCTGGGCGCCAACGGCGCCATGGTGTTCCGCAAGGTGATCTTCCCCCTGTCTCTGCCCGGCGTGCTCTCCGGGGTGACCATGGTGTTTATCCCTTCGGTGTCCACCTTCGCCCTGTCCCGCCTGTTGGGCGGCGGCAAGACCCTGCTGCTGGGCGACCTCATTGAGATGCAGTTCCTGGGCAACGCCTACAATCCCCATCTGGGTTCGGCCATCGCCCTGGTGATGATGGTCATCGTCCTGGTCATGATGGCGATTATGAACCGCTTCGGCGAAGGTGAAGAGGGGGTGGCGGTACTGTGAAAAAGCATTATATCCCCTCCCGGCTCTTCACCCTGCTGGTGTATATTTTCCTGTACGCCCCCATCGTGCTGCTCATCGTCTTCTCCTTCAACGCCACCAAGAGCAACCGGGTTTGGGGCGGCTTCTCCACCCAGTGGTATGTGGAGCTGTTCCACAACACCCGCCTGCTGGGGGCATTGCGCACCACCATCATTCTATCGGTGCTGGCCGCTGTCATCGCCACCATCCTGGGCACCGCCGCCGCTATCGGCTTTTACTCCATGCGCCGCCGGTCCCGGGGTATCTTTCTGGCGGTAAACAATATCCCGCTGACCAATGCGGACATCATCACCGGCGTATCCATGATGCTTCTGTTCGTGTTTGCCATCGGTGTGTTCAACAGCAGCGCGATCAGCGAGGTGCTGGGTATACGGTGGCGTACGGGCTTCGGCACCCTGCTCATCGCCCACATCACCTTCAACGCACCCTATGTGATCCTATCGGTGATGCCCAAGCTACGGCAGCTGGATCCCAATATCTATGAGGCGGCCCAGGACCTGGGCGCCTCGGGCCTCCTGGCCTTCCGGAAGGTCATCCTGCCCGAGATCATGCCTGGCGTGCTCAACGGTCTGATCATTGCCTTTACCATGTCCATTGACGATTTCGTCATCAGCTACTTCACCAAGGGCTCCGGCGTCACCACCCTGGCGGTGGAGATCTATACCATGATAAAAAAGCCGGTAACTCCCGAAATCAACGCCCTGTCCACCCTGATGTTCCTTGTGGTGTTCGCCTTGCTGCTCACCGTCAACATCCGTCAGGCCCGACAGGAGACCGCTTCCGCTCGTCGGAAGGCCAAGCTGAACCCCGGGCGGTAAGACTGCCCATGTTGTGTGTGGTAACTTGCCTGCAAAGGCCGGTTATAGATCAAATTTCCGAAAGGGGATAAAGAAAGAAATTGAAAAAGTCTCTCGCACTCCTGAGCGCAGCTGCTCTCACCCTGGGTCTGCTGTCCGGCTGCGGCAGCAGCAACTCCGGCGACGCCAAAGATCCCGGCACCGCTGATAAGGGCGTGGTCAACGTCTACAACTGGGGCGTCTACATTGACGAGTCCGTGTTGGATGACTTCACCGCCGAGACCGGTATCAAGGTCGTGTACGATACCTTCGAGAGCAACGAGGCCATGTACGGCGTCCTGAAGAACGAGGGCGCAAGCTATGATGTGGTCATTCCTTCCGATTATATGATTTCCCGTATGATCGAAGAGGATATGCTGGAGCCGCTGAACTTTGACAATATTCCGAATTTTGAGGATGTGGACCCTGCCCTGAAGAATCCGGATTATGATCCGGAGAATCTGTACAGCGTGCCCTACATGTGGGGTCTGCTGGGCGTGATCTACAACACCACCATGGTTGACGAGGCCCCCACCAGCTGGGACATCATGTTTGACGAGGATTATGCCGGTCAGATCCTGATGTTCAACAACTCCCGGGACGCCATCGGCATCGCCCTCAAGGAGCTGGGCTACTCCTACAATACCACCGACGAGAACCAGATCAAGGAGGCTGTGGACCTGCTCATCGAGCAGAAGCCCCTGGTGCAGTCCTACGTGATGGACGACATTTTTGAGAAGATGCAGAGCGGTTCCGCCGCCATCGGCGCTTACTACTACGGCGACTTCCTGACCATGCAGGAGGTCAACCCCGATCTGGCCTTCTGCCTGCCTGAGGAGGGCACCAACCTGTACGTGGACGCCATGTGCATCCCCAAGAACGCCGAGAACAAGGAAAACGCTGAGATCTTCATCAACTATATGTGCTCCACTGCCGCCGGACTGAAGAACTGCGAGGAGATCTGGTACTCCTCTCCCCTGCTGTCCGTCCGTGATGAACTGGACCCCGAGGTCTCCGGCGATCCCTACGCCTACCCCGACGAGTCCATCCTGGCCCAGTGTGAGAGCTTCAAGAACCTGCCCGCCGACACTCTGGCCCTGTACGACTCCGAGTGGACCCGGCTGATGCTGGCTTCCAACTGATCGAATCTAAAAAATACGCCGCGGAACTATTCCGCGGCGTATTTTTTTGCTATCCTATGTAACGAAAGATCCGTTCAGGAAACCAATAGACAGAGAGGGGGGAGCACACCATGGTCTGGAACGGCGAGGACATGTACCAAAAGCATGCTGAGGGCGTCTACCGCTACCTGTTCGCCCTGTGTCGGGAGGCGGATACGGCAGAAGAACTGACTCAGGAGACCTTCTATCAGGCGCTGAAAAGCCTGAAGTCCTTCCGGGGCGACTGTGCTCCCCAGACCTGGCTGTGTGCCATCGCCAAGCGGCTGTGGTACAGGGAGCTCTCCCGACGGGGCCGCACAGCGCCCATGGAAGAGGAGGCGCTGGAGCAGGTACCCGCCGACGACGACCCAGCTAGAGAGGCAGAGGAAAAAGACGACAAACTGCTGCTCTACCGGGCCATACAGAAGCTGGACCAGGACACCCGGGAGGTCATCTACCTCCGTCTTGCAGGAGACTTCACCTTCCGGGAGATCGGCACTATTTTGAACCACACAGAGGTATGGGCGCGGATGCGGTTCTACCGAGGCAAGGAAAAGCTGGTAAAGCTGATGGGAGGGAAGGAACATGAGTGAACACAAGCTGGACTGCTGCGTGGTGCGGGATCTGCTGCCGTCCTATGTCGAGGAGCTGACAGAACCGGAGACCGCCGCTCAGGTGAAGGAACATCTGGCGGACTGTTCCGACTGCCGCAAGGTGGAGGAGAGCATGCGTTCCGGCCTTTCCGCTGTGGAGCGCGCCCCCGAGCCGTCTCTCAATTTTCTCAAGCGGGTGAAGCGGACCCGGTTGATCGCCGCCGTGCTCACCGTAGTGCTGGCCCTGTGGTGCATCTGGTGGCTGTACGACACCCAGGCCTATCACTACCCCAACACCGAGGCCGGGCGGCTGGAGGCGGTGGAGGACTATGTCCCCAGCGCCCCCAACTCCACCATCCGGCATGTGGTGGAGGGCGACCCCCTGCGAGTGCTGGGCTGGGTTGAGGATGGTAATATGCTCTACGTGGCCTACGCAGCAGACAACGCCGACAATGTCCACGGCATTCTCCGCCTGGAGCAGGGGCTCAACGGCAAGTACTGGCCGGTGGGTTCCTCCATGAGCCCCTTCCCCTATACCGCCGGCATCGACGCCCAGTCCATCAGCGCCGGGAACGGGGACGGCTGGCTGTTCTTCCTGGTGGGAGACAGCTGCCGGGATATCTACTCCGCCAAAATTACCTATGGCGTGTCTCTGGAGGGCTCAAACCAAGATCAGTTCTATGAGACCACCTACCAGATCACAGAGCCTGACTTCCTGTGGCAGATGGACTTTGCCAGGCTGGAGGAGGAGCTGAGTATCCCGGCAGGAACTATGACTGGGGTCTTTGTAGAGGAGATCATTTTGTATGACAAAGACGGGCAGGATGTAACTGAGCAATACAAAGATCCCACGGTTGAGCAGTCCTGGAGCGGCGGCAAGGGAACAGCGGAGCGGTTCCTGCTCTACGTCTACATTGCCATCGTCATCGCCCTGGCGGCCATATTCGTCCGCTACTTTCTGCGGAGAGATTAAAAGAAACAGCCCCCGAAGCAAATGCTTCGGGGGCTGTTTTTATTCAGTCCTCAAAAATCATGGTGGCAAAGTAGTCCTCCGGAGTTTCCGCCCGGCGAATCAGCTTGGCGGTGCCGTCGGTCTGGAGGAGTACCTCCGCCGAACGGAGCCGGCCGTTGTAGTTATAGCCCATGGAGAAACCGTGGGCGCCAGTGTCGTGGATCACCAGCAGATCCCCGATCTCCACCTCCGGCAGCATCCGGTCGATGGCAAATTTATCGTTGTTCTCACACAGGCTGCCGGTGACATCGTACTTATGGTCGCAGGGAGCGTCCTCCTTGCCCATGACAGTGATATGGTGGTAAGCCCCGTACATGGCGGGCCGCATCAGGTTGGCTGCGCAGGCGTCCACCCCCACATACTCCTTATAGGTGTGCTTGAAGTGGAGTACCTTTGTCACCAGGCAGCCGTTGGGCCCCAGCATGAACCGGCCCAGTTCGGTACAGATGGCCACATCCCCCATACCTGCGGGCACCAGGATCTCCTCAAACTGCTTGCGCACACCCTCACCGATGGCGGCGATGTCGTTGGCCTGCTGATCGGGCTTGTAGGGGATACCCACGCCGCCGGACAGGTTGATGAAGCAGATGTCACACCCGGTCTCTTTCTCCAGCTCCACCGCTAGCTTGAACAGGATGCCCGCCAGAGTTGGATAGTACTCGTTGGACAGGGTGTTGGAGGCCAGGAAGGCGTGGATACCGAAGCGCTTGGCTCCCATGGCTTTCAACTTTTTAAAACCCTCAAAGAGCTGTTCCCTGGTAAAGCCGTACTTGGAATCACCGGGATTATCCATCACCTGAAACCCTTCGGCGGACTCCCCCAGAGTGAACAGCCCGCCGGGGTTGAACCGACAGGAGATAGTCTCGGGAATGGTACCGATGGTGTCCTTCAGAAAGTCGATGTGGGTGAAGTCGTCCAGATTAATGATGGCGCCCAGCTCATGAGCCAGCTGAAACTCCTCCGCCGGGGTATCGTTGGAGGAAAACATGATCTCATTTCCACCAAAGCCGCACCGGTCAGCCAGCATCAGCTCGGTGAGTGAGGAGCAGTCGGCCCCGCAGCCCTCCTCCCGGAGGATTTTCAGAATGGCAGGGTTGGGGTTGGCCTTTACGGCAAAATATTCCTTAAAGCCGGGATTCCAGGCAAAGGCAGCCTTCAGCCGCCGGGCGGTCTCCCGGATGCCGGTTTCATCGTAGAGGTGGAAGGGGGTGGGGAACTGCCGGACGATTTCCTCCAGCTGTGCCCCTGTCACAAAGGGTCGTTTCATAGGGTCACCTTCTTTTCTTTTGCGTTTTACTATAATAAAGTTTATGGCGTTTGTCAATGCGCGGATCAGCAGGCTCTGCCCAGTTTTTTCCGCTGTTCTTGAGAAATATCTCCAAATTGCGGCCAATTTATACTTTCCTCTTGCCAAGCGCGTTCTGATTTGGTATAATGCTTTGAAATTTGAATGCAGGCAGGAGGGATATGCCATGAGTAACATGCTTACAAAGATGCTCAGGGTATTCCCTTTTTTGAACAGCAATTGTTTTTTCATTTGAAAAAGCAGTTGCTTTTTTTCTGCCTGCGGGAAAAGAGAGGAGAGCAATATGAACGACAAGAAGATGCCGGGCAGTGAGCCTGTCCGGGACGCCCGGGTGCTAGGCATACCCAAGATGCTGATCCTGGGCCTGCAGCACATGTTCGCTATGTTCGGCGCCACCGTGCTGGTGCCCATCCTGGTACAGGGCTACGGCCTGCCCCTGTCCATCCAGACCACCCTGTTCTTCGCTGGTATCGGCACCCTGTTCTTCCACGTGTGCACCAAGATGAAGGTGCCCGCCTTCCTGGGTTCCTCCTTCGCCTACCTGGGCGGCTTTGCCGCCGTGGCCGCCCTGGACACCGGCAAGTACGCCGGTATGGACCCTGCCGTCAAACTACAGTACGCCTGCGGCGGCATCGTAGTGGCCGGCCTGCTGTATGTAATCCTGGCCGCCGTCATCAAGCTGGTGGGCGTGAAGAAGGTCATGCGCTTCCTGCCCCCGGTGGTTACCGGCCCCATCATCATCCTCATCGGCCTGAACCTGGCCCCCTCCGCCGTGTCCAACGCCTCCACCTGCTGGTGGCTGGCTATCGTGGCTATGGCCATCATCGTGGTGGCCAACATCTGGGGCAAGGGCATGATCAAGATTATCCCCATCCTGCTGGGCGTGGTGGGCTCCTATGTGGTGGCCCTCATCGCCAACGCCATGGGAGCCACCGCTCTGGATGCCGCCGGCAATGTGGTGCCCCTCATCGATTTCTCTGGAGTGGCTGCCTCCGCTCCGGTAGGCCTTCAGCCCTTCTTCCTGGCCAAGTTTGACCTGACCTCCATTTTCGTCATGGCCCCCATCGCCATCGCCGCCATGATGGAGCACATCGGCGACATGTCCGCCATTTCCGCCACTGTGGGCCGTAACTTCATCGAGGATCCCGGTCTCCACCGCACCCTGGTGGGTGACGGCATCGCCACCTCTCTGGCCGGCCTCTTCGGCGGCCCCGCCAACACCACCTACGGCGAGAACACCGGCGTGCTGGTGCTCTCCCGGGTGTATGATCCCAACGTGGTTCGTCTGGCTGCCATTTACGCGGTGATCCTGTCCTTCTCCCCCGCCTTCGCCGCTATCGTCAACTCCATCCCTACCGCTATCATCGGCGGTGTCTCCTTCATCCTCTATGGTATGATCTCCGCCATCGGTGTGCGCAACGTGGTGGAGAACCGGGTGGACTTCACCAACTCCCGGAACCTGATCATCGCCGCCGTCATCCTAGTGTGCGGCCTGGGCTTCTCCGGAGGCATTACCTTCGCCATCGGTGAGATCCATGTGACCCTCACCAACCTGGCCATCGCCGCCATTGCCGGTATCGCCCTCAACGCCATCCTGCCCGGCAAGGACTATGAGTTCGGCGCCGACGTCACCGAGGGCCGTTCCGGCGATTTCGGCCGGTATTAAGCCCGGTGTAAAGGCTTGTTGCGGAAGTGACATCTTTTTGCGGTGGCTCCGCACCCGGCTTTTTGGTAAGATAGGACCAGAAAACCAGGAGGTGCGTTTATGAAACTGCCCGAAAAGATCGTGACCCTTCGGAAAGGGCGTGGTCTGTCCCAGGAGGCTCTGGCGGAACAGCTGGGCGTATCCAGGCAGGCCGTCTCCCGCTGGGAGCAGGGCTCCGCCCAGCCCGACGCAGGCAACCTGTTCCAGCTCAGCCGCCTATTCCAGGTATCCGCTGACTACCTGCTGGACGACGCCCTGGATCAGCCTCCGCAGTCTGCCGCCTCTCCGGTGGCGGATCCTCTGAGAAAGCGCCGGCTGGCCGGGATCCTGCTGGCCGCTGCCGGGCTGCTGGGCAATCTGGTCATCTATATCCTGTCCCGGGCGGTAGCTGTCATGGTGCCCGTCATTACCTATGAGCAAGGTGTCACATGGTACAACTGGAGCAGCGACCACACAGGCCACAGCTGGAAGTTTTTTATCCAGACCTATGATCTGGAACTGCTCACTGCCCTGTTCTGCCTCCTGCTGGCGGGTGGCGTGATCCTCTTCCTGGCCTCCTGGCCTCCAATCCGGGCACAGATGTCTCGCTTTTTCCACCATTGAATGAAACTGCCGCGGCTTTTGCCGCGGCAGTTTTTCCGGCTAACTGACCTTATCGTTTTTTCTAAAACTGGTCATTTAAATAGGGTCAGTATTGTCCTATAATAGCTCCATCAAGAGAAGATCGGAAGTGGTTCCTATGAACAAGAAACCGTGGATGACCGTGCTGCGGCTGGCCGTGCTGGCCATGATGACCGCCCTGGTATTTGTCAGCAACTATCTGCGGGTCACCATCCCCATCAACATCGGCGGCAACACCTCCTTCACTTTGGCCAACATCATGTGCTGCCTGTCCGGGCTGCTGCTGGGCCCCATCGGCGGACTGGCCTCCGGTCTGGGCTCCATGCTGTTCGACTTTACCGATCCCCGGTTCATCTCGGAGTTCTGGATCACCTTCCTCACCAAAGGGGCTATGGGCCTG
This sequence comes from Flavonifractor sp. HCP28S3_F3, assembly GCF_052065355.1. Taxonomy (NCBI): domain Bacteria; kingdom Bacillati; phylum Bacillota; class Clostridia; order Eubacteriales; family Oscillospiraceae; genus Flavonifractor; species Flavonifractor sp. HCP28S3_F3. The sequence continues at coordinate 65,407 of NZ_JBQHUF010000003.1, read as the reverse complement.
GGAGCAGGGCTGGTAATGCTCTCCGCCCAGAAGCGCAGCGAGGCGGGCTATGTCCGCTGTCTGCTGGGTGCCATCCTGGGCTGCGTGATCTACTACATCCTCTACTTCACCAAGAGCTACTACTACAATGCCCTGCTGGTGGAGGGACTCCAGTCCGGACCGGCACTAGTCACCCTGGCCGCCAAGGTGCCCGCTTCCCTGTTTAACGGCATTATTGCCATTGCCGCCGCGCCTCCTCTGTGTCTCGCCATTCGGCAGGCCCTGAAACGTGCCCACCTGTCCCTGGACTGAACGAAATAAAAAAGGACGGACGCCTGCGCGTCCGTCCTTTTTTATGTCTGTATCACAGCTGGGCTGCCTTCTCCTTCAGGAACTGCCGGAGCCACGCGGCAGTGGCTTTATGCTCCAGTGCGAAATCAATGGTGGCTTCCAGGAAGCCGCAGATATTGCCGGTGTCGTACCGCCGGCCCTCGAAGTCCACAGCCACCATGCGGTTCTTCTTGCACAGCTCCCGCAGACCGTCGGTGAGCTGGATTTCCCCGCCGTAGCCAGGCTTCACATTCTCCAGAATATCAAAGATATCTGGTGTGAGCACATAACGGCCCAGAATGGCGTAGTTGGAGAACATCTGCTGGGGGGTGGGCTTCTCGTTCATGTCGGACACATCGAACACCCGCTCCTCCAGAGGGGAGACCTTGACGGAGGAGTAGCGGGAGATAGCCTCAGTGGACACCTTCTGCACGCCAACGGCAGAAGCGCCATACTTCTCCGCCGCCTCCACCAGCTGGAGCGTCACCGGCTTCTGAGCCCGCATAATATCGTCGCCCAGCAGCACCGCAAAGGGCTCGTCCCCTACGAAGCGTTTGGCACGGTAGATGGCGTGGCCCAGGCCCTTGGTCTCCTTCTGACGGACATAGAAGATGTTGGCCAGATCAGCGGCCCGGCGGACCTCTACCAGTTCCCGCTCCTTGCCGGACTGGAGCAGGCGAGTCTCCAGCTCAGGGTAGTAGTCAAAGTAGTCATCCATGGCGGATTTGGCCCGGTTGGTGACGATCAGGATGTCCTCGATACCGGAGGCTACCGCCTCCTCGATGATATACTGCACCACCGGCTTGTCCACCATGGGCAGCATCTCCTTGGGCACAGTCTTGGTTGCGGGCAGCATCCGGGTGCCCAGTCCAGCGGCAGGAATGACGGCCTTACGGACTTTCATAACAGATCCTCCTTGTCATATGCCGGGCTGACCGCCTCAGAACTGTGCCAGGCGGCGCTCCGGAATCATTGTACGGAAGTAACGGACCTTGGACATGGTCTTCAGCAGTACAGTGCCCAGAACGTAGCAGGCCACGGCCTCGCCCACTACAAAGGTCCACAGATTCAGCACATAGGCCGCCCAGAACACGTCGTTCAGGGCGCCCGCCTGTGCCCAGGCCCACATGGGGGGCAGCAGCAGGGCGTTCATCACAATGGGCGGCAGGCCAGCCAGATACCACCGGGGCATCTTCGTGCTTAGGAAGGCGGCAATGGCGGTGGCCAAGGTGCCCACAATCATGTCAATGGGACCATAGGGAGAGAGAATGTTGGTCAGCAGACAGCCCAATGCCAGGCCAGGAGCGGTGGCAGGAAACAGGAAGGGCAGGACTGTGAGTGCCTCTCCCAGCCGGACCTGTACCGGTCCGAAGGTGAGCTGAAAGATGTTGCCAAAGTAGCACAGGACGAAGTAAATCGCCGCCACCATGGCCGCCAGGATCAGGTCTTTCGTGGAAAACTTGCGCATGATACTTGATTCCTCCATTTTGGTATTTAGAGAACCGCGGGCGGCCTTTGGGCCGAAGCCGCGGAACGAACACGGCATTGCCGTGCTTGGACCGGGTGTGGAGACCAGTCGGAGGTATTGTACCATGTTTTATCCGGGAAGTAAAGCGACCCCGGCGGACACAGTCCGCCGGGGCCTGTTTGGGTCATTGTGCGATGGTTACAGAGTTTGTCAGGGGTTTCAGCGTACCAGGCTCCAGGAGGAACACCTTCACCTGCGTACCCTTTTGGGCCAGGGGCAGATCGACCTTGTTCACTCCATTCAGCAGTTCTCCCTCCAGACAGGCGCGCCCCAGCATCCGGCCGCTGTCATCATAAGAGGCCGCCATCAGAACGACACGCTCCAATCTCTGGCCGCTATACACCTGGGCACTGTCTCTACTGTATCCCAGGATCCGCAGGCCGTCACTCTGCCACGGGAAGTAAGGCAGTCTGTCGTTCTCTATCTCATCCCAGATCCAGACCTGTCCAAAATTCCACCCGGATTCCTCATACCACTCTTGCGTATGGGAATCTCCCATGGAAACAGGTTTGGTCGCCTTTTTGTCCAGGATGCCTTCTCCGGTGGTGGTAATTCCCTCCTGGTAGTAACATTCGCTGAACGGATTCGCATCCACGCCTATGACACTGGCCTGGAAGGGGCCCCGGCCGCCGCTGCTGCCCAGCACGTAATCCTTATGGGCACTGATTTCGGGACTCAGAACCACGCAGTGTTTGGCATACAAGTAGAAAGAGTTTTTGAACACCCTGCCCACGATGCCGCCGGCGCAGGCAACATCCTGAGCCCGCGCTACCACCGTGCCGGTATTATAGCATTCTTCCATAGACTTCGTTCCGCTGTTGCAGTTGTCAAACTGGCCCATAATCCCGCCGCTCGTCATATAACGATAGGCATTGTTTTCAGACCATTCGCTTCCGATATCTCCCCTGTTGTAACATTCATTTACAACAGAGTAACAGAATCCGGCGATGCCGCCTATAAAAGCCGAACAGCTATTGGCGCCCCGGGGCGTCAGCCAGATATCGGCGGTGTTGTAGCAGTGACGCAGATCCACATTGCTGTCCAGATAGCCCGTAATACCCCCAGCGTAGAGGCTGCTGCCACGGCAGGAGGGCGAGAGCGCGCCGGAGTTGAAGCACCGCTCAATGATGTAGCCCTGGACGGTTCCGGACTGAGGAATGCGCCCGGCGATACCGCCCAGGCCCAGACTATCGCCCTGGGTAGTATCGATTTTCCCGGTGAGGGACGCCAGATTAAAACAATCGCTGGTATGGGAGGCCAGCTCCCCCGCCATGCCCCCCATCCAGAGCCTGCTTTTCACGCCCAGGTCAGCGGTGATCTCACCGGTCACATAGCAGTTGCGCAGCTCCGAGCGGGCTACGGCGGTATAGGTGTTCGCAAACTGGCCCACGATGCCACCCACATAGTAGGTGGCAGAACTGCCGGTTACCGAGATGGACACATCCTCCAGTCCCAGGTTCTTTATCCTGCCCTCCTCATTGATCCGGCCAAACAGACCCACATAGGTATCCCCTCCGCTGTAGGTCAGGCCCCGGATCACATGGCCCTGGCCGTCAAACGTTCCGGAGAAGGGGGCTTTTTCGCCGCCAATAGGAGTCCAGTTTCCGTAGTCTGACAGATCCAAATCGGCAGTAAGTATATAGGAACCGTTGAGAGGATATCTGCTGTCAACGCCAATGGACGCCAGCTGCTCCGGCGTGGAGATAAAGATCGCATTCACATCCGGCTGGCCAATCTCTCCCTGGAAGATTCCATTTGATCCTGCTGCCGGCATCACACGCTGGAACACCGGGGTCACGGATACGGCATTGGCCGGCATGGTAAAGGTCAGCTCCGGGCTGGAGAGATCTCCGGGAGTGGCTCCGCTGACCTGCCAGCCCATAAATTTGTAGCCTTCGTTCGCCTGGGCGACAAGGGTAATGGCAGTTCCCGCCTCATAATTGCCGGCAGGGGTGCCGGATACTGTTCCGTTGGCCGTCTGCTGAACGCTGAGGGAGTAGGTCTGTGCCTGATAGGTAAAGGTGCCCTCTACCCCGTAGCGAACATAGTCCTCGATCCGAGAAATGGGCACCGCCCGGATGGTCAGGCCATGCTCCACCTTCACCGTGCTGCCCCGCTGGGCCGTCTCACTGGTCGTGGGATCACTGCCGTCGGTGGTATAGTAAATCCGGAAGGTTCCGTCGTCATACTTTTTACTTTCTTCACTGATGGACAGGGTCACATCAAACGGGGTGGCGTAGGTACCAGGCTGCGGAGAGGCCGTTACCTCCGGCAGCAGCAATGTATAGGTAAACCCGTCACTGACCCACACCCGCTGCGTGCTGCCCGGCATAAAGGCCGCCACCTTCAGGGTGGAGGTACGGTTGATGGGAATGGGCTGATCCGGCTGATACAGTGCAGAGTTGGCGGCAGGCGTGCTGCCGTCCAGGGTATAGCGCAGTTCCAGCCCACCCAGCGTGCAGGTCAGGCTCACCTTCAGCCGTTCGGTTTTGTTGCCCGGTTTTTTGTCGGGCGTCACACTGATCTCCGGAAGAGTATAGTTCAGCGTCTCGGTTTTGATCACCTGTCCCCGGTACCGCAGCTGCACCCGAAATTCGCAGTTCTGATAGATGGAGATATCCTGTTCCGATTTATATTTCTGGAAGGAGCCGCTGAAATCAGTGTAGATCTCCACTCCGGCCGTGGGGCAGGACAGGTTCAGGTAAAAGGCCTCCTGATAGCTTCCGGAGGGATGGCTGATGACCAGTTCCGGCTGGGAGATCTGATATTGGAAGGAATGAACCTCTCCCCAGCCTCCTTTCTTGCAGGCCGCTGCTTTCAGGGTGCAGGAGCTGCTGATCGGAGCCTTGGTGCTTTCGGTGTAGAGCCGTCCGTTTTCCCTGGGGTCGGTACCGTTCAGGGTGTAATAAATGGAAAAGTCAGACGCTCCGTCCTCCAGGGACAGAGTCACGTCCGTCGGCCCGTCCAACTGTCCTCCCGCCGGCTCGGCGGTCATGGCCGGGGAAATCACATACGCAAAGCTCTGCACATCTCCCCATACCCCATTGACCTCAGCCGCCGCCCGAATGATAACGCTGTGGTCGACCACCACTGCGCTTCCCTCAGCGGCTGTCTCGCTGACGGTGGGATCGCTGCCGTCGGTCGTATAGAAGATATCACCTGCCGGCGCCTCAAGGGGCACCATAATGGTGCCGGAATAGGTACCCGGCTTCTTGCCTGCAGACACGGGATAGCTGGCGATCCGATAGTCAAAGGAAGTCACCGGGCTGCTTCCCGCCCCATATTGGGCATAGGCCTGGAGGGTACAGCTCTGGCTGATCGGGATGGATCCGGAATACGTGTCCCACTCTCCCTCCTCCCCCAGCCGGTAAAAGATCTGCTGGGCATCCGGCGCAGTCAAAGATACAGACAAGGCTTCTGTATAGAGGCCGGGCTCCTTGTCCGCCCGGACGCAGGCATCCTGGCACATCCAGTCCAGCACCGGGCAGCCGCCGTTGACGTTTGTCAGATCCGCATACCACTCTCCCGATCCCACATTCAGTTTGACCAGAGCGGTGCCGTCTGTAAATGCCTCCGCTGAGAGTCCTTCGCAGTCGGTCACTATGCCAACAGACGAACGGCTGCCAACAGCCCCCTGGGGTACGCGCTCCCCTTTATACGTCTGCCAGAGGCAGTTGCTGACCGGTACAAGCTCGTCGCTCAGTTCGCCCGCGATCCCTCCGACATAGAAGTATTCAAAACTATCGGTTAAGCTCACTTTTCCGGCGCTGTAGCAATTCTGAACGCTGCTCTTCTTGCCCCCTATTTTTCCCGTGATGCCTCCCGCATATATATTCCAGACTCCCGCCATCCCCTTCACGACCACGGTACCTTTATTGAAGCAGTTAATAATACGGGTGTCTTTTGATGCACTGCCCAATATACCGCCTAAAGTATAGCCTTTTTCTATGACTTCGGCGCTGATCGTCCCTTCGTTATAGCAGGCGATAATCTCGCCCAGAAAACTGGGGTAGGGATACACACTGACTGTTTCAGAGCCAACAATTCCGCCTCCCGCCCAGCCTGTTGTCGTGACGTCGCCCGTGTTCCAGCAGCGCTCCAGCACATAATTGTATCCTTCACCCAGGATGCCGCCAACCACGTTTCCGCTGCAGTCCCCGGTGTTGACACAGTCCCAGGCCAGGAAACAGAAGGCATCCCCCACTATACCGCCGCTGGATGTCCATCCATACACCGTTCCCTCATTCCGACAGTTCCGCATCTCATTGTCAGCGGCGCCTTTGTATACCGAGGTCGCACCCACGATGCCCCCGGCAGCACCGCTTTCTCCCTCTACTTGAGAATAATTCACACTCTCCGCTATATCCCCGTCCAAATAACCCACAATCCCGCCGGCAGCTTTCTCGCTATAGAGATAAGCCGTGCCCGCGAAGACAGACTGGCCCAAATTGCGGCAATCGCAGATGGCTCCATCGGACTTGCCTGCGATCCCGCCGACGTACAATTCTCCTGATAACTTTCCATCGTTTGCGTTGCTTGCGGAGACGGTACTGCCCGCTTCCAGCGTGCAGCCTGTAATTCTGCTGCCGCTTCCCACAATACCGCCTAATACAAGGCCGCCGCTTTTTTCATATGAAGTCCATTTCTTGATTTCAGCTATCACCTCACCCTGAACAGAGCAGTTTTCCACCCTGCCGCTGCCCCGGTTTACCAGGGCAGCGGCATACTTTGTGCCGCCCGGATGCTCCGTGATATAGACAGACACATGCTCCATGCGTACGTTCCGGATAACGCCGCTATTCCATTCGAACAGTCCCCCCAACGTAGAATGATAATTCAGGATCCGGTATCCGCCTCCATTATAAGAGCCGGATTTGCCGATGGAGATGGTGTTCTCATTCCACCAGTCGCTCTCTGCCAGATCGATGTCGTTGATCTGGAGGAAGTGGGTGTTACCCTGATCGCCTATATTCTGCAGATCCTCAACCGTGGCGATCAGGTAGGGATCCTCCGCCGTACCGCTGCCGCCGGAGAAGGCGTACCCCTCCGCCGCCCACGCTCCGGCCGGCAGCAAAGTCAAAAGCAATGCGCAGGTCAGAATCCAGGAAGCCATCCGTTTCATTACTGTCACCTCTCAGGTATTTGGTTGTCTCCATTGTAGCATCTCGGCATTTTTCCCACAATATGCTGGCAGCATAGTGTTTTCCTTCCAGATGCAAAAAAGCAGACGGACCATGGCTTTCCATGATCCGTCTGCTCTTCATTTTTATCATCTAAAGGGCTGTTCCACCAGTGCGCCGCCGCAGTAGCGAGCGGCAATATGGCGGTCGTCCCCGTCGTAAAGGAACTGCTCCAGCCGCTCCACCGGGGTGCGCTCCAGCAGGTCGTCCACCGGGTCGGGAGTGATCACCAGGGCATCCAGGTCAAACCCCGGCTCAAAGCAGCCTACCTGGCCGAAGAAGGCGCCGCTGGCCCGTGTAGCCAGGTAGAAGGTCTCGGTCACCTTCAGGTGCCGCTGTTCCGGGTGGCTGAGCCAGTTCACCTTGGACAGGGCGGCAGCGGCAGTAACGCTGCGGTTCATGGCGGCGGTATGGCCGCCCGCCACGTCGCTGGCTACACAGCACCAAAGCCCCTCTTCCAGGTCCTTCCGCAGGGGCATAACCCCGCTGGATACATTGCTGTTAGAGAAGGGGCAATGCGTCAACAGCACATGCTTCTCCCGCAGGATGTCCTGCTCCCCATCAGACAGGTAAATGGCATGGGCCATAATGGTCTTGTCTTTTCGCAGCAGGCCGAAGTTCTCATACACCTGGGTGTAGGTGGGGATATCCGGGTGGAGCTCCTTCACCCACTGGATCTCACTGGGATTCTCCGACAGGTGGGACTGTACCGGCACATCATATTTCTCCCCCAGCTGTCCCAAACCATCCATCAATTTGGCTGTGGTGGAAGGCACAAACCTGGGAGTAAGGATGAAGCCCACGTGCTTCAGCTCCTCCCGGCTGCGGCAGATCAGCTCCTCGGTGTCCGCCAGGGACTGCTCCGTAGTCTCCCGCAGGTCATCGGGAGAATTGCGGTCCATGTTCACCTTGCCCACCAGAGCCCGGAGGCCAGCCTGTTCGGTGAGCTCCATCAAACGCCAGGCGGCATCCTTGTGGATGGTGGCAAAGGCGGAAAAGCGCAGGGTACCCGTAGCCCACAGGCGGTTCAGAAACCGCTTCCATACCTGCTCGGCAAAGGCGGTATCCCGATAGCGGGCCTCCAGGGGGAAGGTGTAGGTCTCCAGCCACTCCAGCAGCCGCACATCGTAGCCGATGCCCCGGTTCACAAACTGGGGAGCGTGGATGTGCATATCATTGAAGCCGGGAATGATGACAGCCTCTCCCCAGTCAGTCACCGGCTGGCCTGCGTATTCCGGGGGCAGCTGATCATACAGGCCGACGATCTTTTCACCCTCGGACACCAGATAGGCGTGCTCCCGCACCTCCAACCGATCCAGCTCTGGCGCCCAAATAAAGTTGCCCTTCAGGATCATGCCTGTCCACCTCTGTTTCCCCGAAGGATCGCCCGGGCCTGTTCCAGCAGGTCCTCACTCACCTCCTGGATGAGTACCACCTGTTTCACCTCCGGTACCGCCTGGCAGACTTCCTCCTGGATGAGCTGCTCCGTGGTAATGGTAGCGGAGGGACAGCCGGAGCACTGGCCCAGCAGCCGTACCCGCAGCACACCGTCTTCCAGGCCCGCCACCTTTACCTCGCCGCCATGTCCGTGAAGATAGGGCCGAACCCGCTCGTCCAGCACCCGCTCGATCTGTTCCATCATGGTTTTTCTCTTCCTTTCCGGACGGCAAGGCGGCCGCCCCGTTCCTTTTCTCTATCCTACCATGCCCGGCGGTCGGGGTCAATGGAAAAGGCGGAGGGGAAATTCCCCTCCGCCTGCTTTCGGCAATTTACTTCACCAGTTCCACGGTGTAGCCCAGCTCCCGCAGACCAGACACGATCCCGCCCGGATCCATCATGTGGCCCGCGCCTACCGCCAGGAAGAAGGTGTTCTCCCCCTCCGTCTCCAGGTAGGAGGCGGCAGCCTGGATCATGCCCGGGTCACGTTCGGTAAAGAGCTTGGAATTGAGCTCGTCATCGCTGTTAATAATGGATGCCTTATCATATACCTTGGCAAAGGCCTCCGGATCCCGGCTCTTCCAGGCGTCGAACATACCGGCCAGCATCTTCTCCTGCTCCTGAGCCGCCTGCTCCAGTTCCGGGTCCACCTTCCCGCCCTGGGCCATCTCCAGCAGAGACAGGGAGGAATCCAGATAGATCTCCTGGTATTCAGCGGAAAGTCCATCAAAAATGCCGCCCTGGAAGGCATAGGTCTCCACCGCGTCGATGGTCTTGCCCGCATTCGCCGCCCGGGCATTCACATACAGGTCGATGGCCATGGCGTTAGTGCTGGTAGTATCGTCGGCCATGCTCATGGTGCTGAAGCTGTTGGCCAGAGCCCAGGGTTTATAGGCATCCAGCCCGTTGGGGCCCATGCCCAGCGCCTCGGACTGCGCCTGTACCCGGGCGTACAGCTCGGGACTGATGTGATCGGCCAGGGTGGTGCCGTCATTGTAGGTCTGGAGTGCCTGGAACTCGGCCAGGCCTGCCTGGTCGTTGAAATCCAGCTCAAAACTCACGGTCTGGGAGGCGTCGATGGCATCCCGGAGCGATTTGTGGAGGGGATAAACATTGTTCCGATCCAGGTGGATGGTACCCAGCAGATAGAGGGTATTATCCCCGTTGACGGCCTTCCACAGCAGGCCCTTGGAGCCGGCATCGTTGGCGTCATACACCGCCAGGATCAGCCGGTCGGCCATGACCATGGCCTCCTGATAGGTGCAGGTGCGCTCCAGAGCCAGATCTCCCGTCTGGTCACCCTGCACCACACCCAGGCCGGAAAGGAAGGCTGCGGCCCCCTCCTCCACGCCAGGCAGCTGGTAGGCAGCAGCCTGCTGATACAGCGCGTTCATCACACCGCCTCTGGTGCCGTCCACCACCAGGCCCACGGCATCCGCCGTCCGCTGGGGCAGCTCCAGCAGCGCCAGCTTGTCGGCCACGATCTTGCTCATGCTGTCCAGCTGCTCCATAGTCACCGGACTTTGGATGTAGGTTGTATAGGAATCGTCCACCAGACCCATAGCGTAGCTGTCTGCCAGGGCACTTACCGCCCAGGCGTCCGGCAGCTGGGGCTGAGAAGTCTCCTCTGCCGCCATGGCAGGAATGGCCAGCAGGGCTGCGGTCAGGACTCCGGCCAGGGCTCTTTTGATTACATTTCGTTTTTTCATATGGAATTACTCCTTATTGTTTAAATGCAGACTGGCAATAAACTGCTTGGCGGTTCTGGGCGTCCTTCCCGGATGCCGCATTTCCCACCGGATCGCTCCGGTACGCAGCTGCTGCTTATCCATCTCCACACCGTACAGGGCGGCCATCCGCTCTACCAGCTCCAGGAATTCTCCCTGATTTAGAGCCAGATAGGGAATGCGCAGGCCAAAGCGCTCGGCCAGGGAGGTTTTTTCCTGGATGGTCTCGCTGGCGTCTACCTCGTCCCCGGCCCGGTCGGAGAAGGTCTGCCGCACCAGATGGCGACGGTTGGAGGTGGCATAGATGGCCACATTGGCCGGCCGCTTCTCCAGTCCACCCTCCAGAATGGTCTTCATCACAGAATAGGTCTTGTCGTCCTGATCGAAGGCCAGATCGTCGATGAACAGGATGAACTTCAGCTGCCGCCCGCTCAGGGTGCGGATCAGCCGGGGCATGTCGGCCAGTCCCTCCTTTTGTACCTCGATAAGCCGCAGGCGCTCAAAGCCGGGCAGGGAGAGCAGGCTCTTAACGGTGGCCGATTTGCCGGTACCGCTGTCACCGTAGAGCAGTACGTTATTGACAGCCTTCCCCTCCAACATGGCTCTAGTGTTGGCGATGACCTGGTCCCGCTGGAGCTCATAGCCCAGCATCTCCTCGGGTCCGGGGCAGTCGGGATCCTCCACGGGGAACAGCTCCCCATCCTCCCACAAAAAGGCCCGGCAGCGGGCAAACAGCCCGGAGCCGTGGGTGCGGTAGAAGTCCGTCAGACTCTCCACCGTGAACGGGCACTCAGCCATCCACCGGGGCAGCTCCGCCGTCGGCTCCAACTTCGCCAGTTCCGTACCCCAGTCGGTCTGGGCCAGCGTGCGGAACAGCTCCAGTTCCCGGCGGGCAGTTTTCTCCAGTTCCAGGTCCTGACCGCCCCGCTCCATCAGCTGGGCATAGGGAGAGCTCTCATCCCGAAGCCGGTCATAAAGCCAGTCCCCCAGGCTGTGGTATCCTCCCTGCCGGAGCAGGTAAAACAGCTTGGCGTAAGCCTCCGCTGCCCCTTCGCCATCCTCCGCTGCCAGCCCATCCAGCAGCTGCCGGAGCGTCTGCAGCTCCGGCGTATCCAATAACGGCCGGTAAGCTGCCGTATAGCGCAGTGCCCGGCCCATTTCCTCCATTGTCATGGTTTTGCCTCCTTCGCAGATGGCATTATTTTATGCGCCTGCGCACCCCCTGTCAATCCCGCCCCTTGACTTTTCTCCCTGCCTTTCGTATTCTTAAGCTTAAGAAAGGAAGGATCATGATGCTGCTTCAGAAACAGCGGGAGCTGGTGGTGGAATACGGCAAAAAGCTGGTGACCACCGGGCTCACCGACGGCACCTTCGGCAATCTCAGCGTCTTTGACCGAGAGAGCGGACTAATGGCCATCAGCCCTTCGGGCATGGACTATTTTCTCACCACGCCGGAGGACGTGGTGGTCACCGATCTGGAAGGAAAGGTAGTGGAGGGCAGCCGCAAACCCTCCAGCGAGCTGGATCTCCACCGGCTGTTCTATCAGCGCCGCCCCGACGTGAACGGCGTGGTCCACACCCACTCCACCTTTGCCACCGTCCTGGCCTGCCTGGGCTGGGCCATCGAGCCGGTCCACTACCTGGTGGCCTATTCCGGCACATCAGTTCCCTGCATCCCCTACTACCCCTTCGGCTCCCTGGAGCTGGCGGAGGCCGCCTGGGACGCCATGAAGGACACCTACAATGCCTGCCTGCTGGGCAACCACGGCCTGCTGGCGGTGGGCGGCAGCCTGTCCTTCGCCTTCGACGCCGCCCAGCAGCTGGAATTTCTGTCCAAGGTCTACTACCATACCCGGCTGGCTGGAGGCGGCGTGATGCTCACCGATGCCCAGCTCCAGGCGGTACTGGGTAAATTCCAGTCCTACCGGCAGGCGTAAGCTCTGCTGCAAAAAGAAAACCCGGCGCATATGCGCCGGGCTTTCTTTTTTGTTTGTTACATAACATCCTTGCGGATCTTGTGGGCGATCTCCAGGGTCTTGGCGCTGACGTGGTCGGTGAAGTAGCTCTCGTAGGCTTCCACGGGAGGCTTCTTGCCGATAAACATGCAGATGACAGCAGCCACCAAGGACAGGCCGCAGGAGACGATGAAGGCAGGCAGGCCGAAGGGGGTGCCTGCCAGCATGCAGTAGGCGTAAGCCAGCAGGCCCACGATCATGGAGGCAAATGCCGCCAGGTTGTTCATCCGCTTGACATACAGGCCCAGCCAGATGGAGGCGAAGAACATGGAACCGAAGGCGCCGTACACGTAGGTAAAGCCGTCAGCCAGCAGGGAGAACTGTCCGATGGCGCAGATCACGGCGATAACGCCCAGGGACAGGATGGTGATGCGCAGCTGCTTGGTGGTCTTGGCATCCTCTTCCTCAGAGGCCTCGCCGCCCTTGAGCACGCGCTTGATGTCGTAGATCAGGGAGGTGGAGCAGTGCAGCAGCATGGAGTTGGCGGTGGACACGGCGGCGGCGCAGATAGCGGTCAGAGCCAGAGCGCCCAGGACGGGGTTGATGTGATCCATGATCAGACGGGGGAACATATAGTCGCTGGTGATGCCCTCGGGCAGGCTGGGCATGATCATCTTGCCGCCCATGCCGATGACGATCAGGGGGATAAACACGGCAACCAGAATCACCATGACCAGGAACATCTGCAGAGCAGCGGTCTTGGCGTTACGGGGAGCCATGAAACGAGACACCCAGTGGGGTGCCACGGTGGAGCCGAAGCAGTTGGACAGGAAGTAGGAGATGCACACGCTGGCGCCCAAGGTGCCCCAGTTGGTGCCCAGGATGCCGGACACCAGAGGCTCGCCGCCCTCGGTGACAGGAGCGGTGGTGGTGCCGAAGTTCTCAAAGATGGCGCCGCACTCGACCAGGACGGCCACCATGGCGGCGATTACGCCCACCAGGATCAGGCAGGCATTCAGGGTGTCGGTGGCAGCCACGGACTCAAAGCCGCCCATGCAGGTGAAGATCAGCAGAACCATGAAAAACAGGCAGGCGATGGTGTAGGGCACACCGGTGAGGGTGGAGAACACGATGCCGAAGCCCTGGATCTGGATGTAGGAGAACACGAAGTAGCCCACCAGCTCAATGACAGCGGAGAAAATCTGGATGGGGCTCTTCTCGGTGTAGGGGTCATAGCGCATGTGCATGAACTCGGGGAAAGTACGGCTGGGAACTGCGGGGCGGCGGATCTTGTACGCCACCAGGGGCATCAGGCCGGTAGCCAGGAACCAGCCGGCTACCCAGCCGAACACGGCGCACACACCGCGGGAATAAATATTACCGGGAACACCCATGACGGACGCCACGGACAGCCAGGTGGCCATAGACGTACCTACACCCAGCAGCAGGCCCATCTTGTTGCCGCCGGTGGTAAAGTCGCTCATGGTCTCCACCTTTTTGGCGCTCATCAGGGACGTAATGATGATAAAGCCGAAGTAGACCACAAATACGCCAATGTAGATCATGCTTTTCATTGGTTATTTTCCTCCTCTTTAGCCTCTGGAATGGTGCTTTGCCTGGATTCCGTTTTTACTTTTTCTTTTTCTTTTCCGGATCACAGGTAAAGAGATTGCCGGTGGCGCCCAGACGCTCCAGACCGGACTTCTCGATGGCGCTGGCCACTCCCAGATAGACTACCAGGCCGATCACCAGCACAACGATCCAGGCGATGAAAGGGAACATGGATACCATAAGAGTACCTCTCTTTCGTTTGGATTTTATCTAACAACAGAAACCTAGGCCCGTTCTTTGGGCAGCAGCGCGGTGGCCTCGCCGGTGATGACCATGGTGCCCTCCTGATTGGTGCAGGTCGTGGTGAGCACCACCCGGTTGCGTTCCAGGTCCAGGGACTTGATCTCTGCTGTAGCCGTAATGGTATCGCCAATATGCACGGGGGCCAGGAATTTCAGCGTCTGGCCGGTGTAGATGGTGCCCGGTCCGGGCAGCTGCATCCCCAAAACTGCGGAGATCAGGCCGGCGGACAGCATGCCGTGGGCGATACGGGTCTTGAAATGAGTGGTTTTCGCGTATTCCTCATTGGTATGAGCGGGATTGAGATCGCCGGTCACACCGGCAAACAGATAGACGTCGCTCTCAGAGATGGTACGGGTGACCGAAGCGGTCTGGCCCACATAGTAGCCGGAACTCATACAGCAGGCTCCTTTCTCCCTTACAGCGGATAAGTGAACCATTCCTTGGGGAACAGCTCCACGTTCTCCATGGACAGCGGCAGCTGGCCGGCCTCGATCTTGGTGACGATCTCCACCACTTTATCATTGAAGGGGGTGGGGATACCGTGCTGCTTGCCGGTCTGGCAGACAAAACCGTTGATCATGGTGACCTCGGTCTTCTTGCCCTTCTCCAGGTCCTGGAGCATGCTGGCCTTGGCGGTGTGCATGTCCTGATACATCACCTGGAACATCTCCTGGTTTGCCTCATACATGGCCTGGTCCTTCAGATCCAGGGTGTCGGGAGACTGCTCGTTGAGCAGCAGAGGCAGCTTGTAGCCCGCCGCCTGGCAGCACTGCTTCACTTCGCAGCCCAGATAGCTCAGGCAGGCCCGGGAACGGGGATCAGCCAAGACCTGGCCGAAGGTGGAGCCGCACACGGCGGACATGCCGCTCATGCAGGCGTTGTTGATGAGCTTGCCCCAGCGGGAGGCCATCAGCTGGTCGGTGACCTTGGCCGGCCGGCCCATATAGCCCAGCACATCGGCCACGGCCTGGATGCGCTCGCCCACACTGCCGTCCATCTCGCCGATCTCAAACAGGTGGTCGTTCATCTGGATATTCTGAGTCAGCTCGGACTCGCCGGGTCCCACAAAGGTGGCGCCCCACAGCACGGTGCCGCCCACCGTCCGCTTTTCTCCCACATAGCTGGCCACGTAGGGTTCGGGCACGCCATTCTGCAAAGTACAGACGGTGCTGTTCTCTCCCAGATGGGGCAGCAGGGCGGGCAGGACCTGATCGTTGGCGGTCTGCTTGGTAAACAGGAACACCAGGTCATAAATACCTTCCATCTGCTCCGGTGTCATGGCCCGGACCGGAACGGTCATATCCACCATACCCACGATATGGGCACCCTTTTCATTCAGGGCATCCACATGGGCCTGATAGTTGTCCACCATATCCACTGGGCAGCCGTTGCGGGTCAGGAATGCGCCCATCACCGTACCCATGGCGCCGCAGCCCAGGATCGCAATTCGCATAAGGTTTCTTCCTCCTCTCGTGTTCTGCCCTGTATACGCAGCAAATACAATGCCAAATTTCAAATTTGATTTTTTCCTTGAGGATTCTTTGAGGCTGTGCTATAATGGCAAACCAATCAAATTTCCATCAACTTTATCCTTATTTCTTCGTCAAACTGACAAGTTTCCAAAGAAAAGGAGGTCATTTTGGTGAGCGCAGCAAATCTCGGCTCGTTTCATGAACTAATGCTGGACAACATCCCGGACGGGATCTACATCCTGGATGACAAAGGAAACTACCTCTATGTAAACAGCGCCTACATCCACACCATCGGCATGAGTAAGGCGGAACTGCTGGCCTATAATGTACACGATTTTCAGACCAGCAGCCAGATCGACGTCTGTATTTCGGATATCGTATACCGGGAAAAGCGCCGTGTGGTGATGTTTCAGGACGTAGAGATCGGCAATACGGCCCGGAAAACCCCCTTCCGCCAGCTGGTGATCTCCAATCCGGTGTTCGGTCCTAACGGCGAGGTACAGAATATCATCGCCATCTGCAAGCCCCTGGATACCATCAATGATTTTTACAACGAGGCCATGGAGCACGGCACCATCAGCACCTATTCGGGCCATCGCCTCACGGATGCCCGGCCGGACGACACCATCGTGGCGGAAAGCGGAGCCATGAAGCACCTGCTGCGTATGGCGGAAGGCATTGCGGGCTTTGACACCTCGGTACTCATCAGCGGGGAATCCGGCACCGGTAAGGAAGTGATTGCCCAATATATCCATCGCCGCAGCCCCAGGTCCGAACACGATATGGTCGTGATCAACTGCGCCTCTCTGCCGGAAAATCTGCTGGAAGCCGAGCTGTTCGGCTATGAAAAAGGTGCCTTCACAGGCGCCTCCAGCACCGGCAAAAAGGGCTTGTTTGAGGCTGCCGACGGAAGCACCCTGTTTCTGGACGAGATCAACTCCCTTCCCCTCTCTCTTCAGGGCAAGCTCCTGCGGGCTCTGGAAACAAAAACCATTCAACGTATCGGATCCACCGTATCCAAAAAAGTGGATTTTCGTCTCATTTCAGCCACAAATGAAAACCTTTTGGGTGCAGTGGAGGAGAAGCGTTTCCGCGCTGACCTGTTCTACCGGCTCAATGTGCTTCCTCTGGAACTGCTCCCCTTGCGCAGCAGGAAAGAGGACATCGTCCCTCTGGCGCTTCACTTTTTGGCGCACTACAACAAAAAGTACATCAAAAGCAAAACTTTTGCGGAAAACACCATACAAAAGATGCTGGATTATGACTGGCCGGGCAACGTGCGGGAGCTGAAAAACTTCGTGGAGCGCTCGGTGGTCATGAGCGCCAGTGACTTCATTGAGATCAGCAACATCCAGAGTATTGCTGCCAGCCACGATAAGCGGGTGGGCTTCGACAGCCTGCCCGCCGCCCCCCAGAATCAGCCCTCACCGCCTATGTATCAACAGCTTTGGAACAAAGAACTGCCGCTGAGCGACTACCTGGAACGCTGTGAGCGGGATTATATCCAGTATGCCTTAAGCACCTACAAAAGCTCCTATGGGGCTGCCCGGGCTTTGGGTACAAGCCAGTCCCTTATCATGCGCAGAAAACGAAAATATTTACTCTGACCCTCTTCCACCCCAGATTTTGATAAGTCGCCTTAGGCGACTTAACGGCAAGTCGAAATCGATTTATGAGTCGATTTTGACTTGCCGTATTTTTATTTCTTTTTTCCTCTTTCCGTAATATCCGGTTTATATTTTTATCTTGGCACGAAATTTGCTGTACTCGTTTTGCAGGAAACGCACCCGAATTGAACAAGGAGGAACAGCTATGAGCGATTTGAAGAAAAAGAGGGTCATTACCGTTGCCGTCACCGGTTCCTGGCCCACCCATGACGATAACCCCAACGTGCCTTTCACCCCGGAGGCTATTGCAGAAGATGTCTATCAGTGCTGGAAGGCCGGCGCCGCTATCGCCCACATCCACGTGCGCAATGACGACGGCACTCCTTCCACCGACTTTGCCAAGTACAAGGAGACCATCGAGCGCATCCGCGCCCACAAGGACTGCGATATCTGCATCAACATCACCAGCTCCGGCAGCGTGGACTTTGGTGACGAGGAGCGCATCTATCCCCTGCAGCAGCTGCTGCCTGAGCTGGCCTCTTACGACGCCGGCACTCTGAACTGGCAGCACCGTACCGTGTTTATGAATCCCCCCTCCTTCCTGGAGAAGCTGGGTCACGCCCTTCAGGAGAGCAACATCAAGCCCGAGATCGAGATCTTCGACGGCGGCATGATTCAGAACGCCATTCACTACATCAAGACTGGCGTGCTCAAGGCTCCCTGCCACTTCCAGATCGTCCTGGGCTGTGCCGGCGGTCTGACCAGCACGGTGGAAAACCTGGTCTTCCTGCGCAACATGCTGCCTGAGGGCTCTACCTGGGCGGCCTGCGGCATCGGCCACGGTCACCTGCCCATCATGATGGCCACCATCGCCATGGGCGGTCACCTGCGTGTCGGCATGGAGGACAATGTCTACTACAAGAAGGGCGTGCTGGCCGACAACAACGCCCAGTTCGTGGCCCGGGCCAAGCGTCTGCTGGAAGAGGCCGACCTGGAGGCCGCCACGCCTGACGAGGCCCGCGAGATCTACGGCCTGACCCGCAAGGTATTCTAAGCACACAAAAGGAAAGGAAGCGTTTCATTATGAGAACAGCAGTTGTAGGCGTCGGCTCTCTGGGTACCATCATCGGCGCGCTCATTACCAAAAACGGCGGTCAGATCGATATGATCGACTCCTATAAGCCCACTGTCGATGCGCTGCGGGAGAAGGGCGCCACCGTCACCGGCGCCATGGAATTCAATGTTCCTGTCTCCGCCCTCACCCCCGACGAGATGGAGGGTGTGTACGACCTGTTCATTCTCACCACCAAGCAGACCGCGCTGCACACCGTGCTGCCTCAGCTGATGCCCCACATGGACGAGAACACCCTGGTGCTCACGCTCCAGAACGGCATCCCGGAGGAGCTGGTGGCCTCTTACGTGGGTAAGGAGCGCACCGCCGGCGGCGCGGTGGGCTGGGGCGCCACCTGGCTGGAGCCCGGTGTGTCCCGCCTGACCTCCACCATGAAGGTCATGGAGAACTTCGCCTTCGAGATCGGCGAGATCGACGGTTCCGACACCCCCCGGATCCGGGAAGCGCAGAAGGTACTTAATCTGGTGGGACACACCGAGGTTCTGGACAATCTGATGGGCATCCGCTGGGCCAAGGTACTGATGAACGCCACCTTCTCCGGCATGTCCGCCGCCATGGCCGACACCTTTGGCGCGGTCCTCAATGACGAGACCACCCTGCGCTGCATCGCCCACATCGCGGACGAGACCATCCGGGTGGCCAACGCCTGCGGCGTCCGCCTGGCCATCATGCAGGGCACCGATTTTGAGACTCTGAAGCTGGATTCTCCTGCCGATATCCCCCCCAAGTTCCCCACCTACCACAAGGTGTGGGATCAGCACTCTGCGCTGAAGGCCAGCATGCTCCAGGACCTGGAGAAGGGCCGCCCCACCGAGATCGACTTCATCAACGGTATCGTCTGCCGCAAGGGCGACGAGCATGGCATCGACACCCCCTACAACGACAAGGTGGTGGAGCTGGTCAAGCTGGAGGAGTCCACCGGAGTACTCCACACGATGAAAAACAAGGAAGAATTCCTGCCTCTGCTGGCAGCTGACGAACAGTGAGGTGTGCCATCATGAGCGATAAGACGATCATTACCGTAGCAACCACCGGTGCCTGGCCCACCAAGGCCAACAACCCCAACGTGCCCATGACTCCCGAGGAGATCGCAGAAGACGTCTATGCCTGCTGGAAGGCCGGCGCCGCTGTTGCCCATCTGCACATGCGTGACGACGAGGGCAAGGGCACCATGGACAAGACCCGCTTTGCCAAGACCGTGGAGCTGCTGCGCACCAATCACCCCGACTGCGACATCATTCTGAACATGACCACCTCCGGCGACCTGAACGCCACTGAGGAGACTCGTCAGGCTCACCTGAAGGAGCTGCGCCCCGAGATGGGCTCCTATGACTGCGGCTCCATGAACTGGCTGCACACCTCTCTGTTCCTCAACCCCCCCAAGTTCCTGGAGGAGCTGGGCCAGAACATGCAGGCTTGGGGCGTGAAGCCCGAGATCGAGGCCTTTGACCCCGGCATGATCGCCAACGCCGCCTACTACCTGAAGAAGGGTGTGCTGAAGGCTCCCCTCCACTTCCAGTTCTGCATGGGCTGCGCCAACGGCATCCCCGGTTCCATGAAGAACCTGCTGTTCATGAAGGAGACCATGGAGTCCCTGTGCCCCGGCTCCACCTGGAGCTGCTTCGGCGTGGGCCACTCCGCCATGGAGATGCTGTACGGCGCCGTGGCTCTGGGCGGCCACATCCGCGTGGGCATGGAGGACAACGTCATGTACTCCAAGGGCGTGCTGGCTGAGAGCAACGTCCAGTTCGTGGAACGCGCCCGCCGCGTCATCGAGGAGTACGGCAAGAAGGCCGCCACTCCCGACGAGGCCCGCGAGATCCTCAGCCTGAAGAAGTGAGCATTGCTATGAGTGAAAAAAAAGTGATTCTCACCGCCGCCATCACCGGCGCGGTGCACATTCCCAGCATGTCCCCCTATCTGCCCATCACCCCGGAACAGATTATTGACGAGGCCGTTGCCGCCTGCCAGGCGGGCGCCGCGGTGGTGCATCTCCACACCCGCGACCCCCGGACCGGCCAGCCCACCGGCGATCCGGAGCTGATGAGGCAGGTGGTGGACGGCGTCCGGGCCCGGTGCGGCGTGGTCATCGGTATCACCACCGGCGGCGCCATCGGTATGACCAGCCAGGAGCGGCTGGCCGCCCTGCCCACGGCCCACCCGGAGCTGGCTTCCTGCAACGCCGGCTCGGTGAATTTCTGCTTCGCCCCCATCGCCGACAAGATCAAGGAACCTAAATTTGACTGGGAGATTCCCTTTGTGAAGAACACCTACAAGGTGCCCTTCGCCAATACCTTCCAGGACATCGAGGACTACATGGCGATCATGAGCGAGCACCAGGTCAAGCCGGAGTTCGAGGTATATGAGGCCGGCATGATCAGCAACATCGCCTATTTCCTCAAGCGCGGTCTGGTAAAGGCCCCCGTCTACCTCCAGTTCGTACTGGGAGTCATGGGAGGCATGCCTGCCACCATTGCCAATCTGAATTTCCTGGTTGAGACCGCTCAGAAGGTACTGGGGGATCAATTCCTCTGGTCCTGCGCGGCAGCCGGAAAAAACCAGTTCGATCTGGTCACCACCGCGATCTGTCTGGGCGGCAACGTCCGGGTGGGGCTGGAGGACAACCTCTACCTCAGCAAAGGGGTACTGGCCAAGTCCAACGCCGAGCCCATCGCCAAAATGAAACGCATCGCCGAGGAGCTGGGCCGCAGTGTGGCCACCCCCGACGAGGCCAGACAGATGCTTTCTCTTTCCCCTGCGGCACCGGCAGTGTAATGCCGTTGTTGATATATTTCCCATTCTGACACCTTTTCTTAACTTTTCTCATCTAACACACACACACTCCTATGTCAGCCGGGCGTCCCTACGGGGGCGCCCGGCTGACTTTTCTGATCTCTGTTTCCGCTATTTACACTGACCGGTTTTGGATGTACAATGTTCTTGTAGAAATTGCACAAGGAGGTGCCCCATGAAACTGACCTTTTTCGGCGCGGCCCGTGCCGTCACCGGCAGCTGCCACTGCGTGGAATGCGGCGGGAAGAAGATCCTGGTGGACTGCGGCCTGCAGCAGGGCAGGGACGAGCGTGACAACCAGGAGCTGGACTTCAACGCCGGTTACATCGACGCCGTGGTGGTCACCCACGCCCACATCGACCACTCCGGCCGCATCCCGCTGCTGGTCAAGCAGGGATTCGAGGGCAACATCTACTGCACCCGGCTCACCGGTCAGCTGCTGAGCATCATGCTGCGGGACTCCGCCCACATCCAGGAGAGCGACGCCCAGTGGCAGAACCAGAAAGGTAGGCGTGCCGGGGCCGAGCCGGTGGAGCCGCTGTACACCGTGGCCGATGCCGAAGCGGCCATCAAGCACATCGTCACCTGTGAGTATGGCACCCGCCTCCAGATCGAGGATGGTGTCAAGGTCCGCTTCGTGGATGCGGGCCATCTGCTGGGCTCCTCCAGTGTGGAGATGTGGCTTACTGAGGGAGAGGAGACCCGAAAGGTGGTCTTCTCCGGCGACATCGGCAACCGGGATCAGCCCATCATCCGGGATCCCCAGTACATCAAGGACGCCGACTATGTCCTCACCGAGAGCACCTACGGCGATCGGCTCCATGACATGGACGAAAAGCCGGACTACACCGCCGACCTGGCGGCCATCATTGACGAGACACTGGGCAAGGGCGGCAACGTCATCATTCCCTCCTTCGCTGTGGGCCGCACCCAGGAGCTTTTGTACTTCATCCGGGAGATGAAGGAACAGGGCTTGGTAAAGAGTGTGCCCAACTTCCAGGTGGTGGTGGACTCCCCCTTGGCGGGAGAGGCCACCCGCATCTTCTCCGGCGACCTCCACGGCTACCTGGACGAGGAGGCCATTATCGCCCTGAAGGGGGGCGCGCTGTTCCAGTTCCCGGGGCTCACCATCACCGAGTCCAGCGCGGAATCCCGCGCCCTGAATGAGGACAAGACTCCCCGGGTCATCATCTCCGCCTCCGGCATGTGCGACGCCGGCCGCATCCGCCACCACCTGAAGCACAACCTGTGGCGGCCGGAGTGCACCGTGGTGTTCGTGGGCTATCAGGCGGAGGGTAGCCTGGGCCGGCGGCTGCTCAATGGCGTAAGCACCGTCAAGCTCTTCGGGGAGGAGATCGCGGTGCGAGCCCGCATCGTCAACTTCCACGGTCTCTCCTCCCACGCCGATAAGGATGGGCTGCTGCGGTGGATCGAGCACTTCTCTCCCCAGCCCAAGCAGGTCTTCGTGGTCCACGGCGACATGGAGGTCACCGAGATCTACGCCGAGACCCTGCGCCAGCGGGGTCTGGACGCTCACGCCCCCAACTACGAGGAGGTCTATGACCTGCTGAACAACCGCATGCTCGCCCCCGGCCTGCCGCCGGAGAAGAAGCCTGCGGTCACCCCCGGTGCCTCTCCCGCCTATCAGCGGCTGGAGGAAGTGGGTCACAAACTTATGGAGGTCATCGCCCACAACAAGGGCGGTACCAACAAGGATCTGGGCAAGTTCGCCGACCAGCTGCGAGCCCTCATCGAAAAGTGGGACCGCTGACAAAAGATATAGAAAAAGACCGCGGAGCGTATCGCTCCGCGGTCTTTTGGCTTGTTACTGGAATCCGATGCGCGGCTTGGATGCTGCCGCCGGAACGGTGATCTCCTCCCCGTGGAGGACATACAGCTCCGGATCCCCCTTGGGCAGGTCCTTGGTGAGGGCGGCGTGCTGGATGAGGCTGCGCTCAAACAGGTTGCGGGCATAGCGGGCATTGCCGAACCGGGCGCTATCCTGCCGGGCCTGGTCAAAGATCTGCCGGGCCTTTTCCCTGGCGCTGTCGTCCAGCTTCATCTGATTGCTCTCCGCGATCCCCTCCAGGATCTGCACCAGTTCGTCAGTGGTATAGTCGGGGAACTCGATGACCTTGGCGATGCGGGAGCGCAGGCCGGTGTTGGCCTTGTCCAAAAACTCCTCCATCTCCTTGGTGTAGCCGGCGAAGATGACCACCAGCTTGTCCCGGTTGTTCTCCATCTGCTGGATCAGCTCAGCGATGCACTCCTCCTTGAAGGTGTCCGCCCGGCCGCCGGTATAGGGGTTGAGCTGGTAGGCTTCGTCGATAAAGAGCACGCCGTTGTAAGCCGAGGCGCACTTCTGGGCGGTAAGAGGGGCGGTCTGACCCACATATTCTGCTACCAGGTCCTTGCCGGAGCAGACCACCAGCTTGTTTTCCTGGATGAAGCCGATGCTGTACAGAATCTCTGCGGTGAGCCGGGCCACAGTGGTTTTGCCGGTGCCCGCATTGCCGGAGAACACCATGTGCAGGTTGATGCGCTCCTTGTCGCTCTTCTCCAGCTTCATGTTGAAGCGGATCAGATCGTTGATGTTCTTCAGCTCCCGCTTCACGTTCTCCAGACCGGTGAGCCGATTGAGCTCGTCAAAGATCTCCTGCTCCGTTCTGGGCGGCTTGATATAGGGGATATCCTCTTTTACCAGCACGTCTCCGGCGTTGATATTGGCGTTAAAGTGTTTGAACATGATCTGCTCATACAGCAGGTCCACATACTCCATGCTCCGCTGAGGAGCGGCGGGATAGGCCTGCTTGATGTAGCCGTACAGCTGCTCCTTCTCCGCCTCAGGCACCTCCAGGATCTGCACCAGCTTGTCCTCCAAGGTCTCCAGTACCTTCTCGTTGGAGAAGTCCCCCATCTCAAAGGTACGGGTGAAGATCCGCCGCTTCAGCTCGGGGTAGTTGGCCAGGAAGGTCTGGATGGCCACCTTGGTATCGCAGAGGATGGTCATATTGGTGCTCTTTTTCTCCTCCATGAGCCGCAGCAGCTTGTGATACCCCGCCTTGAAATCCGGATCCTTTCCCAGCAGCTCCACGTCGTACAGCAGCACGGTGGTGCCGGTCTGGAGACCGTCATAGTACTCCAGCAGGCCGCTGAAGGAATAGCTGGAATAGTAGAGGGTATCCATGCTGATGTTCTCCTGGGCACATGGATAATAGATAAAGTGCCACAGGGCATTACCAAAGATGCGCAGCAGAGGCTCGGCGCTGGCCGGGTCGGGGGCAGACACCGCCATGTTGAAGGGCAGGAAGGGGATCCTGGAGTTTCTGGAGTGGCTGGTGATGTAATGGATCATCTCCGCGAACCGCTCCTTGTCCTCCGGCTTCAGGTCGGACTTCCGCACCTCGTTGAGGAAGCGGTTGAACTGATAGTTGTCCACCATGCTCAGACCGGCGTAGGTGTTCATTCTGGCCACCTGATAGGCAATATCCACCGCCGGCCGGCCGTATTTCTTTTCCAGGGAGACGAAGTAGGCCGCCAGCTTGTCCGGGCACTGAGTGTAGCCGCACTGGCGGCACCCCTCTCGCTTGCTGTTCAGGGCGGTGTCCCGGTCACTGAGGATCAGGGTATCTCCTTCTCCCTTCCCCTGGTACCACATATCCACATAGCGGCCGATCATATCCCCCCGGTTCTCCTTCCGGCACAGGGGAATATAGTTGTAGGCCACCACCATCTGGTTGGAGTACTCCACCGATATGGCCCGGGTCTTCAGCAGGTCGTAGGCGCCGTGGGCGCTTTTGGCGTCGATGCCCGCGATATCCGCCGGGTCCAGATTGATGGGATTCTCATTGGCCCAGGTGAAGGGGATTTTCCTGCTCCCCAACAGGTCCTGGAACAGCGCCTCCGGGTCCTGGTTCAGGGTCTGGGCATATTTGCACACGTAATGGGCCAATGCATAGGGACAGGCCTCCCCGAGACAGGTCTTGCGCATCTTGCAGTACTGCCTGGGCGCCTCAAAGATAGCCTCCTCCGGCCTCTCATAGTCGGAGGTGCAGTAATAGTCGGTAAAAAAGAAGTTGGTGTAGATCTGCTCCAGCCGGGAGGAATCCATGGCTGAAGAATTGCCCTTCAGCTGAGCGGTGCTGCAGAAATTAACCTTCATCAGATAAGAATAGGGAGACTGCTCCGGGTCCTGTCTCTTGTAAAATCCGAAGAAATAGAGAAAATAGGCGAAATTCACCAGCTCCGGATGGGCCGCCGCCAGCTGCCGTACCCTGGGGTAGAGGCCCGCGTAATCAATAGACGGGGCCTGGTCCTGTACTGTGCTCATAGATACACCTCCGCATCTCGTTTTGTCGAAACCAGTATCTTCAGTGTAGCACACTCCATCTCCCTCCGCAATAAAAACGGGGCCGCTTACGCGGCCCCGTTTTGAGGGTGGTCACAGGGTGGGAAATACCGCTTGGGCGGCTTCCAGGGTGGCGTCCAGCTCCACCTGACTATGGGCGGCAGAGACGAACATGGCCTCGAACTGGGCGGGAGCCAGGGCCACTCCATGGCGAAGCATGCCCTGGAAGTACTTAGCGTACCGGCCCACGTCGCTGCCTTTGGCATCCACGAAGGTGGTCACTTCCGTGGGAGTGAAGAAGGGAGCCAGCAGGGAGCCGATCTGGTTCACCGCCACCGGTACTCCAGCCTTGGACGCAGCAGCACGCATGCCCTCCGCCAGCCACTTGGCCTTGGTGGAGATGTCGGTATACACCTCTGGGTGCTCCTTCAGGTAGGTCAGCTGGGCCAGACCGGCGGCCATGGCCACCGGGTTACCGCTGAGGGTGCCCGCCTGATACACCGGACCGCAGGGAGCCACCTGCTCCATCAGTGCCCGGCTGCCGCAGTAGGCGCCCACCGGCATGCCACCGCCGATGATCTTACCAAAGGTCACCAGGTCGGCCTTCACACCAAAGTACTCCTGGGCGCCGCCCAGAGCCAGGCGGAAGCCAGTGATGACCTCATCAAAAATTAGCAGAGCGCCGGACTTATCACACAGGGCACGCAGGCCCTCCAGGAACCCGGGAGCGGGATTGACCACACCCATGTTGGCGGCCACCGGCTCCACGATGATGCAGGCGATCTGGCCGGGCCAGGCGTTCAGCAGCTCCTCTACGGAAGCGAGGTCGTTGAACTGGGCGGTGAGGGTGTGCTTGACGATATCCTCCGGCACACCGGCGGAAGAGGGATGACCTCCCGCCAGAGCGGAGGAACCGGCGTTCACCAGCAGGCAGTCGGAGTGGCCGTGGTAGCAGCCCTCAAACTTAATAATCTTGTCCCGGCCGGTGGCGCCGCGGGCCAGGCGGACGGCGGACATGACGGCTTCCGTGCCGGAGTTAACCATGCGCACCATTTCGATGCCTGGCACCAGCTCCGTCATCAGCTGGGCGATCTCCACCTCCCGACGGGTGGGAGCCCCGAAGGACAGGCCGTCCTTTACCGCCTTCTCCACCGCCTCCCGGATGACGGGATGGTTGTGGCCCAGGATCATGGGACCCCAGGAACAGACGTAGTCGATGTACTTCTCCCCGTCCTCGTCCCAGATAAAGGGGCCGTCGGCCCGGGTGATGAAACGGGGAGCCATACCTACCGCACGGTAGGCACGCACCGGGGAGTTGACCCCGCCGGGCAGGACTTTGACCGCTTGCTCAAAGAGTTCTTCCGAGCGTCCCATCAGCCGATATCCCCTTTCATGATGGCCTGCGCCAGTTCCTTGGCGTAGTAAGTGATGAGCATATTGGCTCCCGCCCGGAACACGGACAGGGCGGACTCGCACATGATGCGGTACTCGTCAATCAGTCCAGCGGCGGCGGTGGCCTTGATCATAGCGTACTCGCCGGAGACCGAGTAGGCGCACATGGGCAGGTCGTAGGCGTCAGAGCACTCCCGGATCACATCCAGGTAGCTGAGGGCGGGCTTGACCATGATGATGTCGGCACCCTCCTCAATGTCCAGGGCGCACTCCTTCAGGGCCTCCTTGCGGTTGTGGGGGTCCATCTGGTAGCCCTTCCGGTCCCCGAAGGAGGGGGCGGAACCCGCCGCGGAGCGGAAGGGTCCGTAGAAGGCGGAGGCATACTTGGCGGAGTAGGCCATGATGGGGGTGGAGGTGTAGCCGTTCTCATCCAGGATGGCCCGGATGGCGGCCACCCGGCCGTCCATCATGTCGGAGGGGGCTACCATATCGGCCCCGGCCTGAACATGGCTGAGGGCGGTCTTGGCCAGCACCTCCAGGGTCTTGTCGTTATCCACCTCATGGCCGCAGAGGATTCCGCAGTGGCCGTGGTCGGTATACTCACACATGCACACGTCGGTGA
Source organism: Flavonifractor sp. HCP28S3_F3 (assembly GCF_052065355.1). Lineage (NCBI taxonomy): Bacteria > Bacillati > Bacillota > Clostridia > Eubacteriales > Oscillospiraceae > Flavonifractor > Flavonifractor sp. HCP28S3_F3. The sequence goes on along the minus strand of NZ_JBQHUF010000003.1, from coordinate 38,051 downwards.
TGACGTAGAAGTCGGGGTGCTTTGCCTTGATGGCCCGGATGGCCTCCTGCACCACACCATGCTCATCCCAGGCGGAGGAGCCGATGGCGTCCTTGGTAGCGGGCAGACCGAACAGGATGCAGTGGTTCACGCCGGCGGCCAGGCACTCCTCCACCGCCAGGTTCACGCTGTCGATGCCATAATGGTTCTGGCCGGGCAGGGCGTCGATGGGCCGGACGCCCTGAAGGGTCTCGTCCACAAAAATGGGGTAGATCAGGCTGTCGGGGGACATGCGGGTCTCCCGGCACATGCGGCGCACCGCGTCGTTGCCCCGCAGGCGGCGGGGTCGTTGGATCAGTTCCATATCAAACACCTTCTGTTATTAATTCCACCAGGGCGTCCATGGTGGCCGCTTTGGCTGTTTTGACCGGGATACCATGTTTCCGGGCTTCGGCAGCGGTCTGAGATCCGATGCACATGCCCACCATCCGTGAGAAGTCCGCGTCCTCTCCCACAGAGGATACAAAGCCCTTCACAGTAGAGGCGGAGGTAAAGGTGACCAGCAGCCCGTCCGTCCCCTCCACCGCTTCCCGCAGCTCCTGAGAGCGGGGATTCTCATACACCGTGCGGTAGGTGGCAATATCGTCATAGCCAATGTTACGCTTCGCCAGTTCCTCTGTCAAGGCGGGAGAGCCCTCCTCCGCCCGGAGGATAAGCACGTTTCCAACGGCAGGCAAGCCCTCTCCCAGATGGGCGGCGTCATAAACCTCCGGCACATAGTCGGCCTTCAGGCCATGCTTCTTCAGCTCCCGGTCGGTGCCGGGGCCGATGGCGGCCAGCTTCACAGTCCCCAGAGCCCGGGCATCCTTCCCGCCTGTCTCCAGCCACCGCCACAGGGCGTCTACCCCGGCGGGACTGGTGAGGACCAGCCATTCATAGTCGCCCAGCCGCTCCATGGCATCGTCCAAGGCCGGGCAGGGATCCAGGGGCATGGTGGCGATACAGGGGTACTCCCACACCTCCGCGCCCAGTGTCCGTAGCCGGGCAGACAGGGTGCCGATGCGCTCTTTGGGACGGGTGACTACCACATGCCTGCCCTTCAGAGGCAGGTTGTCAAACCAGTCAAACTGCTCCGCCAGGGCGCACACACCGCCCACCACGATAACGGCGGGGCTTTCCACCTTCGCCTGTTTCGCCGTCTCAGGCAGGCTGCCCAGTGTGGCGGAAATACGCCGCTGGACGGGCGTGGTACCCCGCTCCACCACAGCGGCAGGGGTAGCGGGCTCCATGCCCGCCGCCAGCAGCCCGGCGCAGATCTCCGGCAGGGCGGACACGCCCATCAGAAAGACCAGGGTACCTTTGGTGCGCACCAGGGCCTCAAAGTCAATATCCAGCTTCTTACCGGCCCGCTGGTGGCCGGTGATGATATGGAGGGAAGAGCAGCAGTCCCGGTGGGTCACCGGGATGCCCCCATAGGCAGGGGCTGCGATGGCGGAGGTGATGCCGGGCACCTCCTCAAAGGGGATGCCGTGCTCCGCCAGCAGCTCCAATTCTTCTCCGCCCCGGCCGAACAGGAAGGGGTCTCCGCCCTTGAGGCGTACCACGTTCTTTCCCTCCAGGGCCTTATCCAGCAGGATCTGGTTGATCTGGTCCTGGGGCACTAGGTGGTGGGAGGCCTCCTTGCCCACGTTGATCTGTTCGGCCTCCTCGGGCATCATAGCCAGGATAGCGGGGCCAACCAGCCGGTCGTACACCACTACTTCCGCCTTTTGGAGGGCCTCCAGCCCCTTTCGGGTCAGCAGGCCGGGATCTCCCGGTCCCGCTCCCACCAATGTCACTTTTCCAGGCATGGACAAGCCTCCTTTATCTCGTCGGCCAGGCGCCGGGCCAGGTCCTCGCCCTGATTCCGGGGGCCGGTAGTGGTACGGCGGATGGCCGTCCCTTCTTCATCTACATACAGACCGGTAATGGTGATCTCGCCGTCGGAGAGGACGGCGTGAGCGGCAATGGGGGAAGAACAGCCCCCGTCCAACCGGCGGACAAAGGCCCGCTCGGCCCGGGCACACAGCGTACCCGCTTCATCCAACACCTGGTCAAGATAGCTCAGGTCCTCCCCTGCCCGGCTCTGAAGGGCCAATATGCCCTGTCCGGCGGCAGGGATCATCTCCTCCACGGTAAAATACCGGGTAATGCGTCCCTCCAGGCCCAGCCGCTTCAGACCGGCGGCGGCCAGAACCAGGGCGGAGAACTGCCCCTCGTCCAGCTTGCGCAGGCGGGTGAGCACGTTGCCCCGCACCGGAGCGATCTCCATACCGGGGAACAACTCCTTCAGCTGCACTGCCCGCCGGGCGGAGGCACAGCCGATGGGCTTGGTGCTATCCAGCTCGGTAACACCCTCAGGCAGCACCAGCACGTCTCTGGGGTCCTCCCGCTTGGAGAAGCCCGCCAGGGGGATGGCTGGGTTTTCCTCCATAGGCAGGTCTTTGCAGCTATGTACCGTCAGATCCGCCCGGCCATCCAGCAGGGCGGCGTCCAGTTCCTTCACGAACAGGCCCTTACCGCCGATTTTATCCAAAGTGCGGTCCAGGATCTTGTCCCCGGTGGTCTTCATAGTCACCAGTTCCAGAGTCACATCCGGATGACTGGCCCGAATGGCGTCCATCACCAGCTCCGACTGGATGACAGCCAGTTTGCTCTCCCGGCTGCCCACACGTATGGTCTTCATTCCAATCCCTCCAGTACGGCCCGGATTGCCTTGGCGGCCCGGGCGGTGCGGGCGTGGTCATCGCCTCGCCCGGCTACCCCGGCCACGATATTCTCCCCGGTGCACACCGCCGGGAAGAAGAAGGTGCACTCGTCAGGGGCGTCAGCCACGCTGACAGGGATGCCCAAAGCACGGGCCTCCTCCCCCACCGCCCGGTTGACACTCCGATCGTCGGTGGCGCTCACCGCCAGCTCCGCCCCGGCCAGATCGCCGGGGGCATAAGGCCGCTGGAGCCACTGCACCCCTTGGGGCAGGCTCTTGCACCGGGGGGCGATCATGACCACCTCTGCTCCGAAGCGGGAGAGCACCCCCGCCCGGCGGCAAGCCACCGCACCGCCGCCTACGATGACGGCTTTCTTCCCCGCCAGATCCACAAACAGAGGGAACCGGAAGGGTTTTTCACTGGGCTGGCTCCACTTGGGACGGGCGGCGGTATGGACCTCGATCTTGCGGGCGGCCCGCTCCAGGTCCTCCGGGGTCAGGCTCTCCTTCAGCCCGCCGGACAGCAGATCCACCGCACGGCTCACCGCCAGCTCCACCAGGTCACGGGCCTCCGGGCCGTCCAGGTCAGTGGACAGCACACGGGCGGTCACCGCCTGCTTCACCCGCTCCAGCCCGGGCAGGCAGGAGCGGTAGTTCTCCCACTGCTCCAGCTGGGAGAGGTATTTTTCCAGAATTTCTTCCGCTTCGGGGGGAATATCCCGGCACACCTCCACACCCAGGTCGTCCACGTTGTAGAGGGTAAAGCCGGGCAGCTCTCCCACTCCGGGCTCAATGTCCCGGGGGATGGCCAGATCCACCAGCACCTTGGGCGGCCGGCTCAATTCCGCCAGCTCATAGGCCGCTACGGTATAGTGGGGGCTGGTGGTGGCGGAAAGCACCAGATCCATTCCCTCCATGGCGTCGTACCGCTTTTCATAGGCCGTCACGGCGCACCCGGCGGGCACCACGGTCTGGCCGTGGTGGTAGCTGCGCAGGGTGACGGTGACGGCGCACCCGGCGGCGTGGAGCAGGTCGGCGGCCAGCCGCCCCATCTCCCCGTTGCCGATGACCAGGGCCTTTTTTCCCGCAAGACCATCCAAATGGGCGGCCAGCTTCTCCACACCGCTCTGAGCGGCGGAGCGGGGCACGCCCACAAAGCGCACCTTGCTTTTGATCTCCTTACCGGCGGCGGCAGCGTTACGGAACAGGGTCTCCAGCACGCTGTCCGCCGTACCCGCCTCCCGGGCGGTCTGGATGGCACCCTTCACCTGGGTGACGATCTGATCCTCTCCCCAGATTTGGGAACGGAGCCCTCCGGCCACCTCCATCAGCCGCCGGGCGGCCTGACGGCCTTTGCAGATGGTAAATACCTGAGCAAAGCGGGCATGGTCCACACCGGCGGCCTCGCACAGCAGCTCCCCCGGATCTACGTCCACCCCGTCGCCGCAAGACAGGTACAGCTCCGTGCGGTTACAGGTGGACAGCAGGGCGCAGCCCTCGATCCTGGGATCCTTCCACAGCCTGCGGTTCAGCTCCACTACCTGGCCCCGGGTGAAGGACAGCGCCTCCCGCAGGTCGATGGGTGCGTGGTACCAGTCCAGGCCGGCCATGATGAGATTCACGCCTGTTCCCCCTTCTTCACCAGCACCACGGAGAAGTAGCCGGTGCCGTCTTCCATATCGGCGAATTTGGGACACACCAGCTCACCCTCCATGCCGCAGTTGGCCACCATGGAGGCACGGTCCAGCAGGCCTCTCTGGGCCAGAGTATCTTTCAGGGCTCCGATCTCCTTGCCCGCCTTCATAAACACCAGGTTGGCGTCCAGGTCCAGGCAGTCGGACATATCCTTGTGGGAGGCGGGGACGATGAGCAGCCGCTCGCTCTTCTCGCACAGAGCCATGCCCAGCCGGGCTGCCACGGCGCAGAAGGAGGGCACACCGGGAATGATCTCCGCCTCGTATCCCCTGGCTGCCACCTTCTGGTGGAGGTAGAGATAAGTGGAGTATACCGTGGGGTCTCCCAGGGTGAGGAAGGCCACGTCCTTTCCCTGATCCAGCTGGGCGCACACCAGGTCGGCGTTTTGTTCATAGGCGGCGTCCAGGGCGGCTTCGTCCCGGATCATGGGGGCGGCGCAGTACAGCATCTCTTTCCCCTCCGCCAGGTCCCCGGCGATGGCCAGGGCGGTCTTTTCCCCCCGGCCGGCGTCAGGCACCGCCAGCACCGGCGACTGCCGGATGATGCGCTCGGCTTTTTTGGTGAGCAGCTCCGGGTCGCCGGGACCCATCCCCACCCCGTAGAGTTTCCCCTGATTCATACCTTTTCTTCCTCCTTGAGCAAGCGCAGGATCTCCCGTCGGGCCGCGCCGATGGTAGCGGGGGCGCCGTGGGTATCCAGCCCGTCTGCCTGCCGCAGCACCTCCATCAGATGGGCGATGCGGGGCAGGCGCAAATGATTGGCCCGGAGTGCCTCCGGGTTTGCAAACAGGTCTTCCGGCGTCCCCTCCAGCAGGACCTTTCCGCCTCCCAGCAGGTAGGCGTAGTCGCAGTAGAGGGGGACGATATCCATATCATGGGTGGCAATCAGGATGGTCATGTCCAGGCTGTCCCGCAATTGGACCAGCAGACGCATGATCTCCGTTACTCCCTGGGGATCCAGTCCGGCGGTGGGCTCGTCGAGAATGAGCACCTCCGGCTCCATCACCAGCACCCCGGCAATAGCCACCCGCTTCTTCTGGCCGTAGGACAGGGCGTGGGTGGGTCGGTCCCGCAGGCCGGAGGTACCGGTACGCTCCAGGGCCTCCTCCACCCGGCGGCGGACCTCCTCCGGCTCCAGTCCCAGATTCACTCCGCCGAAGGACACGTCCCGATACACGTCGGCGGAGAAGAGCTGGTCGTCCGGGTCCTGGAACACGATGCCCACCCGCCGGCGCAGGGCGGTCAGCCCCTTCCGGTCGTAGCGCACTGGCTGCCCGTCCAGCAGCACCTGCCCGCTCTTGGGGGTGAACACCCCGTTGAGGTTGAGGAACAGAGTGGATTTTCCCGCCCCGTTGGCCCCCAAAATGCCGGTGATGCTCCCCCGCTGTGCGGACAGCGTAATATGGTCCAGAGCGGTGGTTCCGTCCTCATAGGCGTAACACAGCTCTCTTGTTTCGATCGCGGGATTCATCCTACCGCCATCCTTTCCAAACATAGCACGAGCAGTTGTCCTCCAACTACCCCCACCGTCACCGGGATCAGCCACAGGCCGGGCGTATAGTCTCCGGCCAGGGTGGTGAGACTGCCGGCATACCCCCTTGACTCCAGGGCGGTATAAATGCTCTGGGCCTTGCGCCAGGCCCGGAGAAAGACCATGGAGGACAGCTCACCCAGGGAACGCACCGACCGGCGGAAGCCCTGATAGCCCAGACGGGATTCCTGGGCCAGACGGATGTTGGACGCCGTCTCCGCCAGCACGAAAATGAAGCGGTAAATGAGCTCCATCAGCTCCACCAGCAGCCGGGGCACGTGGAGCTTCTCCAGCGCCATGGTCAGGTCTGTGACCGGAGTGTTGAGGGACAAGAAGTACATGCACCCCACAGCGCCCATGGCTTTGCAGAACAACCGGGCTCCCTGGTACAGGTCTCCGGCGGTAAAGCCCCACAGCCGCTCTCCCACCGGGATGGCGGCCACGACCACCGTTCCCGCCGGGTAGCTGTGGATCAAAATCGTGATCCCGCCGATCACCAGGAAGGCCAGAGGCACCTTCAGGAAGTGGAGGTAGACCCTGACCGGCAGGCCTCCCAGGGCGGTAATGAGGATCCCCATCACCACCACCGTGGTCAGGCCCACCCACACGCTGTCGCAGCACAGGCACACCACCAGAGCCACCGCCGCCAGCGCCAGCTTGGGCAGGGGGGAAACCCGGCGCAGCCGGGACTGATAGGCGTAGCGGTCGGTGCCCATGGTCACTTCTCTCCCTTATTTTTATCGGATTTGGTTAACCGGCCCAGTACAAAGCCCACAACGCCCGCGCCGATGGCGGCCTGGAGTGCAAAGAGGAGGGACTCTACTTCGCCGCTGGCGGGCTCCAGAATGGGCTCGAACCAGGGCTCATAATCGGGATTCAGCTCTGTAATGGCCTCCTCGGCCGCGCCGTCGGCCCCGCCGAACTCGGCGTTGGGCAGCAGCCACAGGGGCACAGCGGCCAGGGCAATCACCAGAAGAATAAGGATCAAATTTTTCTGCCAAACTTTCATGTCCGTTCCCTCCTCACAGCACCCGCAGCTCCTGGAGCTGGGCCTTGCTGTACTTTTCCAGCACGTTGAAGATCACCACGGTGAGCAGACCCTCGGCGATGGCCAGAGGTATCTGCGTGACGGCGAAGATGGTAAGGAACTTCACCATACCGCCGTTTACGATCCCCAGTTGGAGGGAGGTAATCACGTAAGTAAACAGATCTCCCAGGGCGGCAGCGGCAAACACCGCCACGGCGGCGGGGGCATTGACCTTGCGCAGCAGCTTGTAGACCACCCAGGACAGGATGGGCCCGGCAATGGCCATGGAGAAGGTGTTGGCCCCCAGGGTGGTGAGGCCGCCATGTGCCAGCAGCAGGGCCTGGAACAGCAGAACGATAAGGCCCAGCACCGCCATAGTCAGGGGCCCAAACAGGATGGCGCCCAGGCCCACGCCGGTGGGGTGGGAGCAGGAGCCGTTGAAGGAGGGGATTTTCAGCGCGGACAGCACAAAGGCGAACGCTCCGCACATGGCCAGCAGGATCTTGGCCCGGGGTGCCTGTTCAATCCGTCTCTTAATGGAGAAGAAGCCCGCCACCACGAAGGGAATACACACCGCGCCCCACAGCAGGCACCAGTTTACCGGCAGGTAGCCCTCGGCGATATGCATGGCCCCGGCATTTACGGTGAACATCCCCGCCAATGCCGCCAGCATCCCCACCGTGAGGAGCATCTGATTTCGTTTGGATCGTCTCATAATCATTCATCCTTTCCTATCACTCGTAGGTATTTGGATCTCCGGACCGGGCAAGGTCTTCCGGCTCGAGCCTCTCTGCCGCCGCGCGTCTTCCCAGGTCTCCCCAGTGACATGGTGCCCGACGGCTCTTCTCTTACGGCAGCGGGACTGCGCGGGAATTGCACCCGACTTCCCTTTTCCCGGCCCCATCTATCTCAACAGGCTTATGCCTGGACCTGTCTGGCGTGCTCCACGAACATAGCCCGTACCCGTGGATATTCGCCCAAACCGGTGAGGACACAGCTGGTCTGATAGCCCATGCCCTCCAGAATGTTTTTCCAGGAGTCAGGCTCATCGCCGGCCAGGTCGTTTTTGGCGTGGTCACCGGCCACTGTCATGAGGGGCCGCAGCTCCACCTCTTTTACCTGGGGGCGCTCCTTCAGCCGCCGGAGGACAGCGTCAAAGTTGGGGTAACCCTCCACGGTGCCTACAATGACGTCGCTCCGACCCAGGTCGTGGAATGCATACTCCATCAGAGCATAGGCGGAATTGGCCTGATGCTCCGAGCCGTGGCCCATGTAGACTACCGCCCGTTCCTCGCTCCTGGGCGGCAGGATCTCCATCAGGGCGCGCCCCAGATCCAGGTAGTCCTCCGCTGCCGTCAGCAGGGGCACCCCCACCGTCAGCTTGTCAAACCGGCCCCGGAACTGCTCCGCCTGATCGGCCAGCTTATGGTACTCCTCCCCGTTCATCACGTGGGTGGGCTGGATCAGGATATCGGTATATCCCTCTCCGGCCAGCCGCTCCAAGGCGGTGGGCACGTCGTCGATCTCCACACCCCGCTCCCGTTTCCAGCGGCGCAGAATCATGCCGCTGGTAAAGGCCCGTCGGAGGGTACGCTCCGGAAAGGCGGCGGCCAGGTCCCGCTCGATGGCCGCGATATTTTTCTCTAAGGTATCGGCATAGCTGGTGCCGAAGGACACCGCCAGCAGGGCTTTTCCTTCCATGGTACTTCCTCCTGTGTTCATTCCCGGGCGTTGTTGCTGGCCTGGTAGAGCAGGGCGTTGCAGATAGCGGCGGCGATATTGCTGCCACCCTTGCGGCCCCGGGCCACAATGTGGGGGGTGTCCATGGTGAGGAGCAGTTCCTTGCTCTCCACCACATTGACGAAGCCCACCGGCACACCGATGATCAGGGCCGGAGCCCACTTGCCCTCCTCAATGAGCTCGCAGGCCCGCACCAGGGCGGTGGGGGCGTTGCCCACGGCCAGGATCACAGGGCCCTCCAGCGCCGCCGCCCGCTCCATGGACACGGTGGCCCGGGTCTCTCCCCGTGCCTTGGCCTCAGCGGCCACGTCGGGGTCGGACATAAAGCACACCGCTTTCCCGCCGAACTTCTCCAGCACCTTCTTGTTGACGCCGGAGAAGGCCATCTGGGTGTCGGTGACGATGGTACAGCCGCCCTTGATGGCGGCGATGCCCTTTTCCACCGCTCCGTCGGAAAATACCAGGTTGTCGGCATAGTCAAAGTCGGCGCTGGTGTGGATGGCCCGTTTAATGACGGGCAGCTGGTCGGCGGGGAACACCCGGTCGCCCAGCTCCTGGCCGATGATCTCCATGCTCCGCTCCTCGATATCGGCGGGAGCCACCCGCTGCAATTCTACTTTTTTCATATTATCTCTCTCCGTTCAGGATGCGGTAAATCTGTTCCATATCCAGGCTGGCCCGGAGGCCCTCCGCCAGCTTGTCGTACTGAAGCTGGGCGTAGGCCTGCCAGTCCACGCTGGCCGCCTGCCGATCCAGGCCCTTGGCCTTCAGCAGGCAATTCACCAGGGCGGCGGCGCACTCGGCCTTATCGAAGATGCCGTGGACGTAGCAGCCCCACACGTTCCCGGCGGTGAGCCCGTCGGTGTGGGACGCCCCGGTCTGGTCGGTAAAGCCCACCAGAGGCTGGGCGGTGCTGCTGGTGCGGCCCATGTGGATCTCGTAGCCCTCAAAGGGGACGCCGCTCAGATCCGCAAAGATACCCTCCAGGCCCTTGAAGGAGCCGGTGACACGGGTGCGGGTCTTCTCGCCCTGGAAAATGGTCTCGGCGGGCAGCAGACCCAGGCCCTTGAGGGTGCCGCCGCTTTCCACCCCGTCGGGGTCGGAGACGGTCTGGCCCAGCATCTGATAGCCGCCGCAGATGCCCACCACCGCGCCGCCCTTGGCGGCGTGCTTGAGGATGGCGCCCTCCAGGCCGCTCTGCCGCAGCCAACGCAGGTCGTCCATGGTGTTCTTGGTACCGGGAAGGATGATGAGGTCGGGGTTCCCCAGCTCCTTTACGCTGCCCACGTACCGGAGGGTGACCTCGTCCATCCGCTCCAGGGGGTTGAAATCGGTAAAGTTGGAAAGTCGGGGCAGGCGGATGACGGCGATATCCACCAGACCCACCTTGCCGCTCTTGGACAGGCGGGTGGACAGGGAGTCCTCATCGTCCACATCCACGTCCAGCATAGGCACCACGCCCAGCACCGGCTTGCCGGTGAGCTCCTCCAGCTGGCCCAGGCCGGGACGGAGAATTTCCACATCGCCCCGGAATTTGTTGATAATCAGACCCTTTATCAGCTCCTGCTCGTCAGGCTCAAGCAGCTTCACCGTGCCGTAGAGGGAGGCGAACACGCCGCCTCGGTCGATATCGCCGCACAACAGCACCGGAGCGTTGGCTCGCTTGGCCATGCCCATGTTGACGATGTCGTCCTGCCGCAGGTTGATCTCCGCCGGGCTGCCAGCCCCCTCGATGACGATGATGTCGTACTCCGCCGAGAGGGACTCATAGGCGGCCATCACCTCAGGAATGAGCGTCTTGCGGTAGTGGAAGTACTCTCCCGCCGGCATGGTGCCCCGGGGCACACCGTTGACGATGACCTGGGAGCCCACATTGCTGGTGGGTTTGAGCAGGATGGGGTTCATCCGGGCGTCGGGGGCCACCCCGGCCGCCTCGGCCTGCACCACCTGAGCCCGGCCCATCTCCAGGCCGTCAGGGGTGATGGCGGAGTTCAGGGCCATGTTCTGGGACTTGAAGGGGGCCACCTTGTAGCCGTCCTGCTTGAAGATGCGGCACAGGCCTGCCGCCAGCAGGGACTTGCCTGCGTTAGAGGCGGTACCCTGGAGCATGATCGCCTTTGCCATTACAGCACCTCTTTCAGGGCGGCCAGCAGCCGCCGGTTTTCTTCCCCGCCTTTGACGCACACCCGGTACCAGTCGGGGCCCAGGTTGTGGTAGTTGGCGCAGGAGCGAATCAAAATGCCCTTTTGGAGCAGTTTTTCCTTCAAATTTGTAATCTGTTCCAGGCGAAACAGCAGATAGTTAGCCTGGGAGGGCACCACGTCGCACCCCAACTCTGTTAGTCCTGCCGCCAGGATGGGCCGCTCCCGGGCCACCAGCGCCCGGGCTCCCTCCGGCCAGTCTGGACAGAGCGTGAAGGCGGCGGTTCCCGCCGCCTGGGCGGGAGCGGATACACTCCACGGCTGGGCGAAGCCGCTCAGCCGTTCCAGCAAGTCACAATCCGCCGACAGGCCGTAGCCCAGCCGCAGACCGGCCATGGCATAGCTTTTGGTGAAGGCCCTCAGGAGGAACAGGTGGGGGAACTCCGCCAGATAAGGAGCCAGCCCCTTTCCGCCCTCGTCGGCTAGGGGGAGAAAGCACTCGTCCACCACCAGCCGGGCGCCCACAGCTTCGCACTTCCGGGCAATTTCCACCAGCAGATCGGTGGAAATGAGCCGCCCGGTGGGGTTGTTGGGGGTGCACAGGAACACCAGCTCTATCTCGGGGGTAACGGCCTCTACAAAGCCCTCGTCCAGGTCGAAGTCCCGGTCGCTGTCCAGAGCGTACCGCTCTACCTGACAGCCTACGCAGGACAATGCCCCTTCATACTCGGAAAAGGTGGGTGCGGTAAGCAGCGCCCTTTTGGGCCGGAGGGCGAAGGCCAGCCGGAAAATCAGGTCGGCTGCTCCGTTACCGCAGATCACCTGCTCCGCCTCCACCCCGTCGTGGGCGGCGATGGCCTGCCGCAGCTGGCGGCACAGGGCGTCGGGATAGGAAGATCCGTCCGCCTGGGCGGCGGCCTGCGCCGCCTGGTCAGGTGTCCCCAATGGATTTAAATTTGTGGAAAAGTCCAGCACCGCGCCGCCGTAACGGCTCCGGGCGGTGAGCACGTCCCCGCCGTGGGTGTATTCAGCCATGGTTTGTTCCTCCTTTACGGGAACAGCAAAATCAGCAGCGGCACACCGCAGAACAGAAGCAGGGCGAAAAAGGCGGTGGCGTACAAAATGCGCCCCGAGCGCAGGATATCCAGCGGCTCGATGGGCCGCTGATCGTCCCCGATATAGGGCTTCTCCACCAGCTTGCCGAAGTAGAAGTTGGGTCCCGCCAGCCGCAGCTGGAGGGCGCCGGCGCAGGCGGCCTCGGTGTGGGCGGAGTTGGGGGACTTGTGGTTTTTCCGGTCCCGCTTGAACACCCGCCAGGCGTTTTTCCCGTCATACCCCGCGGCGGCGCTCCCCAGGCACATGAGCACCCCGGCAATGCGGGCGGGGAAAAAGTTCAGGATATCGTCGAATTTGGCCGCAGCACGGCCAAAATACAGATATTTGTCGTTCTTGTAGCCCACCATGGAGTCCATGGTGTTGGCCGCCTTGTAGAACATGCCCAGGGGCGCCCCACCGATGGCCAGGAAAATGAGGGGAGCGATCACGCCGTCGGAGGCGTTTTCCGCCACCGTCTCCACCGCCGCACGGGCTACCCCCGCCTCGTCCAGAGAGGCGGTGTCCCGGCCCACGATCATAGATACAGCGTACCGGGCCTTGTCCAGATCCCCGGTCTTGAGGGCGTCGTACACCTTGCGGCTCTCAGCAGCCAGGGACTTGGTGGCCAGCAGCTGATAGCTCAGCAGGCTCTCCACCGCCAGGGCCAGCCAGGGGCTCACCAGCCTGCAGGCCCACAGCAGCAGCACGGTAAGGCCGGTGGGGATGGCCAGGGTGAGCACCACCAGCACCACACCCCCCGTCATCTCCCCGGCGGGCAACTTGGGAAAGAGCCTGCGCAGCCCCTTTTCCAGACCGGCGATCAAGGCCCCGATGGCCCGCACCGGGTGGGGCGCCCAGTGGGGGTCCCCCAGCAGCAGATCCAGGCAGAAGCCGATCAGCAGGGCCAGCAGATGACTGACTCCCCAACTCATCCCTTGTACTCCTCCAGCACTGTCAGCTCCAGAGTGTCGGGATTGAGCGACATGCGGAAGCCGCCGCAGTTGGGGCACATCCAGCCATAATACTCCCGCACCGGGCGGCCGTACTTGCTCAAAAGGCCCATGAGGGCGCCGCCGTGAGACACCACGCCCACCCGCTCATAGCCGTGGGCGGCGGCGTCCGCCGCCAGCTTCTCCAGGCCGATGGACACCCGCTCCACCACCTGCTCCGCCGTCTCGCCCACCGGCATGGCGGCGAAATTCAGGTGGTCGCCGGACTGACCGATCCAGGCCTGGTACAGGGGGTCGTCCTTCAGCTCCTCATGGTTCTTTCCCTCAAAGGGCCCAAAGTCGCTCTCCCGCAGCTCGTTGATCACCGTCATCTCTGTCTCCGGCCACAGCAGTTCCGCCGTCTGGCGGCAGCGCATCAGCGGGGAGCGGTAGATATGCTCCACCCGAGGCAGGGTGGGCCCCACCTTCCGGGCCAGCTCCTCTCCCTGAGGGGCCAGAGGCACATCCAGGGTGCCGACAAACCGCTTCTCCAGGTTACCCTGGGTGGTACCGTGCCGAATGAGGATCAGTTCCATGGTAAAGAATCTCCTTTCAGGGTCATGGGCAGGCCGCAGAAAATGCGCTCCACCCGCTGCGCCCGCTTAGCCAGGCGGCAGCACAGCCGCCCCACCTGCTCCCTCCAGGTTCGCTGGGCCGGGTCGATGGGCACCACACCGCAGCCCACCTCGTCGCAGATGAGGATGATATGGGGATTGACGGCCAGCAGCGCCTCCTCGTCCAGGTCGGGCCACAGCTCCACGCCGTCAAAGATGGGCAGGGTCTTGGCCTCCTCCGGGGTGTGGGCCACCTGACCGGGGTCATATCCTGTTTTTTGCAGCACATAGTCCAGCTTGCCCTGGGCCGCGCCGCCGATGATGAGGATCATAGCACCGCCTCCAATTTCTGTACCAGCACCACCGCCAGCACCATGGCCAGCTCGCAGGTCTGGAGGAAGAAGCCCGCCAGGTCGCCGGTGACGCCGCCGAACTGCCGAAAACTCATGATCCGGTAGTATAGGCAGGCCAGACCCGCGCCCAGCAGGGCGGCCCCGCCGGTGAGAGGGGACAGCCACAGCATGGCGGCGGCCACCACCACCATCCAGATGGTCAGCACCCCCCGTGCCTTCGCCGCGTCCATAGGCTGGGTAAAGGTGGCCAGCAGGCCGGTTCCCCGGGCGTTGGGCAGGGTGACGGCGAAGAAACCGGACAGGCTGCGGGACAGGGCAGGTCCCAGGGCCAGCACCAGGGCGGCGCTCCCCGCCGCCGACACCTCGCACCAACCGGCGAAAAAGACCAGCAGGCAGAGCACACAGCAGATGATGGCGAAGGCCCCGGTGTGGGAGTCCTTCAAAATTTCCAGCTTCCGCTCTCTGCTCTGGTGGGAGGACAGAGCATCACAGGTGTCGCAGAACCCGTCCAGATGGATGCCGCCGCTGAGTGCGATGGGAAGGAGCAGGGCAATAGCGGCGAACAGGGCGGAGCCAATGTGCAGAAACTCCGCCAGGGCCATCCAGCCATATAGGACGGCCCCGATGACCACACCCACCAGGGGAAACCAGCACAGGGCCCAGGACAGGGCTTTTTTCTCCCAGTCCACCCTGGGCATGGGGATTTTGGAGTACATGGCAAAGGCAATGATTAAGCTTTTCAAGTTTTCGCTTCCTTCCAGGCCACGGGAATCCCGCATACCACTTCATATACCTGATCCGCCTGGGCGGCGATGGCCCGGTTCAGACCGGCCAACAGCTCCAGATAGGCGGCAGTCTCCGGGTCGTAGCGCATCCCGTCGGAAAACAGCTCATTGGTGACCACCACCAGCAGTTCCGCGCTGGCGGCGGCCCGCTGGATGCCTGCCAGCACCCGGTCAAAGGCCGCCTTTCCGCCGCCCTCGGGGGCAAAATACTCGTTGGCGGACAGGTTGGACAGGTCTTCCAGCAGAACGGCGGAGTGGGCGGGCACCTCCAGCTTGTCCAGGCCGGTGGGGCACTCCAGGGTGTCAAATCCCTTCCCCGCCCGCATCTGCCGGTGGCGCTCCACCCGGCGGACACTTTCTTCGTCCCACACCTGCATGGTGGCCAGATAAACGCGCTCGTTCAGGCCGGAGGACACCACCAGGCCCTCGGCAAATTCCGACTTGCCGCTGCCCGACTCGCCGGATACCAAAATCAGCATGACACTACCTCAAGTCAGGGGCTGGTATGCTTCAATATCAGTCGCCTCAAAGGTGGTCATTTCCCGGTACACCGCCAGGCCCATGTCCAGCAGGGGCGTCACCGCCACGGCACCGGTGCCCTCGCCCAGGCGCATGCCAGCATACAGGAAGGGCTCCAGGCCCAATTCGGCCAGCACCAGCTTGCTGGCCGGCTCGTCGGAGGCGTGGGAACCCAGCATGTAGTCCCTGCAGTCCGGGCAGATCCGGGCGGCAATAAGGGCGGCCACCGACGAGATAAAGCCGTCCACCATCACCGGCACATGGCACATGGCGCCGCCCAGGAACACGCCGGCCAGACCCGCCAGATCCAGGCCGCCCACCTTGCTCACCACGTCCAGAGGATCATTGGGGTCGGGCTGGTTCACCGCGATGCCGGTCTCGATAGCGTGGATCTTGCGCTGCAAGCCCTCGCTGGACAGGCCGGCGCCCCGGCCGGTCATCACCACCGGCTCCTTGTTCAAAAACACGCAGGCCACGGCGGAGGAAGTAGTAGTATTTCCGATACCCATTTCTCCGGTGGCCAGGAGCTTTACACCCTTGGCGCACAAATCTTTGGCAATCTCCACACCGGTGAGCACCGCCCGCTCCGCCTCATCCCGGGTCATGGCGGGGCCCTGAGTCAGGTCAGCGGTACCACGGCGGATGTTTTTCTGCAAAATCCGCTCACCCTTGAGGGGCGTGGCCGTGCCGATATCCACCGGCACCACCTCCACCCCGGCGTGGCGGGACATGGCGCACACACTGGTATCGCCGGAGGACATGTTCTCCGCCACGATGGCGGTGACCTCCTGGCCGGTCTGGGTAACGCCCTGGGCCACCACGCCGTTATCGGCGCACATCACCACCACCGCCCGCTTGGAAATATCCACATCGGGCGTGCCCATCATAGCCGCCATGCGGATGACGGCGTCCTCCAAAGCGCCCAGGCTGCCCAGGGGCTTGGCGATGGAGTCCCAGCGGGCTTTGGCCGCGGCGGCGGCCTTCTGGTCGGCGGGGGTAATGGAACGTACCACTTCTTCCAGTGTCATAGCGATTCCTCCTGATATCGGCGGGCTACCGCCACAAAATTACGGGCCAGCTCGGGCCTGGCCCAGAAATGGAAGTGGGGAAATCCGGCGTACAGCGTCGGAGTATGGAAGGCGCAGTCCCAGCCCCGGTCGCTCTGGGGCTTTTGCGCGTGGAAATCGGTTCCGGGAGTGTTGCTGTCCCAGTAGTGGAACTCGTGGGCGGGGAAGCTCTCCCCTGCCTGACACAACAGGCCGTCCTTCTGGGCCGTCAGGGTGACGTACCCGAACCGGCCCAGCTTGCCGGTGTTGTGGGCATCCCCGGAAAAGGCTCCCACCATGCGCCAGTCATACCGGCCATCGGCATCACCCAGGTGGCGGTTGAGGTAGAGAAATCCGCCGCACTCGGCTATGGTGGGCAGACCGTGCAAAATTTTATCGTGGATCTCCCGGAGCAGGCTGTGGTTGTCCGCCAGTTCCTTGGCGAACTCCTCCGGGTAGCCGCCTCCCAGATAGAGGCCGCAGGTACCCTCGGGGAGCGCCTCGTCCGCCAACGGGGAGAACTCCACCAGCTTCGCTCCCATCTGCTCCAGCAGCTCCAGGCCATCGGCGTAGTAGAAGCAGAAGGCCTTATCCTTGGCCACCGCGATGACGGGCTGACCCTCCACCGGCTCCGGCAGTTCCACGGGCTTGGGATTCAGCGCCGGGGCGGAGGCGGCCAGGGCCAGCAGGCCGTCCAAATCCAGGCTCTTTTCCGCCTGGGCGGCCAGCTTTTTCAGCTTTTCCTTCAGGTTGACCACCTCGGCGGCGGTCACCAGGCCCAGGTGGCGGCTCTCCAGAGCACAGTCGGGCAGGTTGGGCAGGTAGCCGTAAACGGTAAGGCCGGTCTCGGCCTCAATGCACTCCTTTAACCGGGGGTAGAGCATGGGAGACACCCGGTTTAAAATCACGCCCCTGATGCCGCTGTCCGGCCGGAAGGTTTTCATGCCGTGCACCACAGCTGCAATGGTGCGGGCGCTTCCCCGTCCATCCAGCACCAGCACCGCGGGCGTTTCCGTGACCCGGGCCAGGTGGTAGGCGCTGGCCTCATGGCTCATGGCGATGCCGTCGTAGTAGCCCATGACTCCTTCAATGAGGGCCAGGCCGCTGCCAGAGCTGTTTTGTTCCAGCAGATACCGGGTCTTGTCCTCACCCAGGAAAAACAGGTCTAAATTCCGGCTCTTGGCCCCGATGATCTCACTATGGAACATGGGGTCGATATAGTCCGGGCCGCACTTAAAGGCCACGGGGTTCAGGCTCCGATCCATCAGGGCCTGAAGGACGGCGCAGGTCACCGTGGTCTTGCCCCCTCCGCTGGCAGGCGCGCACAGCAGCAGCCGGGGGGCGCTCATACCCGCCCCTCCCCGGAGAAAATCCACACCGGGTTCTGGGCGTCCATCAGGTGGTAGCGACCCGCCTGCCGGGTGCGTGTGGCGGACACCTGCACCATGTCAGCCCCTTCCAGATTGGCAAAGAGGCGGGCGGCCTCAGCCACCGTCTCCAGGGTCACGGCGGTGCACACCACCCGGGCAGCGGGATTCTTGCGGAAAATCACGTCCAGGATCTCGCTCAGCTCTCCGGAGGTGCCGCCGAGAAAGACCCGGTCGGGTGCGGGCAGCTCCTCCAGTGCCTCCGGGGCGGTACCGCCCACGATGGTCAGGTTGGAGGCGTGGAAGCGGGCCTTGTTCTCGGCCAGCAAGGCCAGGGCCGCCTCCTTCTTCTCCACGGCGAACACCCGCCCGGCGGGACAGGAGAGGGCGCACTCGATGGACACCGAGCCGGTACCGGCCCCCACATCCCACACTACGCTGTCCTCGTTCAGCCGCAGCTTGGAGAGGGCCAGGGTGCGCACCTCCTCTTTGGTCATGGGCACATCGCCCCGGAGGAAGGCGTCATCCGGCAGGCCGGAGCCGTTCCAGGGCCGCACCACCGGGTCGGGATTTTCCGCCAGCAGCACGGACAGGTCCTCAAACTCCTGCTCCGCCAGTTCAGCGGCGGTGCCGGTGACCACCCGCTCGTCGGAGTAGCTCAGCCGCTCCCCCACCGAAATTTTCACGTTTCCCAGACCACGATCGGTCAGCTCCCGGCAGATGTCCTGGGCCTTCGTATTGCCCCCGGTGAGGGCAAAGGTGCGGGCGTTGCGCTGGATCTCCCCCACCACGTTGTGGCTTCTCCCATGGGCGCTGACGATCTTCACGTCCTGCCAGTCCACGTGGAGCTTGGCGGAGAGATAGCTCATGGAGGAGATGCCGGGAATGGTAATCACCTCGTGATCCAGCAGCAGGGTCCACAGTTTTTTGGCCCCGCTGTAAAAGCCGGTGTCGCCCGACAGGAGGACTCCCACCGGCCCTTCCTGCACTTTGCCGATATATTCCGCGATATCGGCCCCGGCAATGAGAGGCACGCAGTCGTGGCTTTCTGTCCAGGGCTCCAGCAGGCGGCGGGCGCCCACCAGCACGGGACAGACCTTAATGGCCTCCAGCGCACCCACCGTCATGGTCTCGGGGTTGCCCATGCCCACCCCGATGAGATAGACCTTCATGCCCGTTCCTCCTTCAGCCTCTCCTGGATCTCCTCGATGGTCAGCCCGGCCTCCCGGCTGGGCCGCTCCACTACCAGCAGGGCGCAGCCCGCCTCTCTGGCGGCCTCCGCCTTTTCCCGGAACCCGCCGTAGCCGCCGGTGTCCTTGGTGACCAGGGTCTTGATGTGATATTGCCGTAAAAGGGCCACATTCAGCTCTTTGGAGAAGGGCCCCTGCATGCAGATGATATTTTTGGGCGGAAAGCCCAGCTTCAGGCAGCGATCCAGGGAGTCCGCCATGGGCAGCACCCTGGGATAGCAGCGCTCCACCAGTCCGGGCTTTGCAAAGGCGTCCAGCTCCTTGCTGCCGGTGGTGAGCAGTACGTTGCCCGGCAGCCGTTCCAGCATGTACGCCGCCCCAGCCATGTCCCCAGCCTTATGGCACAGGTCTTCCCCGTCGGACTGCCGCACCAGCCGGAGGCAGGGCAGTCCCGCCGCCTCCGCCGCCGCTTTGATGTTGGCGGTCACCTCCACGGCGTAGGGATGGGTGGCGTCCACCACGTGGGTGAAAGGGCGGGAGGTTATCAGCTGTTCCATTTCCTCCCGATCCAGGCGGCCCACATGGGCCTCCGCCCCAGGAGGCAGGAGGGTCTCGCCGTACTCGGTGGCCACGCACACCAGGGTTGGAATCTGGCAGTCCAGCAGCCACTGGGCCAGCTCCCGGCCCTCTCCGGTGCCGCCAAAGAGCAGGATCTCCATCTTACTCGCCCCGCTGGAGATAGCCACGGGGGGTGACCATCTTCCCGCTCAACACCTTGGTCTGGCTGTTGCCGATGAACACGGTGGTGAACATATCCACCTGGGTGTCCCGCAGCTGAGCCAGGGTGAGGAGCTGCCCCTCTTCCCCATCCCGGCCGATGTTGCGGACGGTGCCGCAAACGGTATCGGGAGCTTTATCCCGCAGCAGGATGTCGCAGGCCCGCTGAAGATAGTCGGGGCGATTCCGGCTGGAGGGGTTATAGAGGCAGATGACAAAGTCCGCCTGGGCGGCGGCGCTCAAACGCTTCTCGATCTTCTCCCAGGGGGTGAGCAGGTCGGACAGAGAGATGACGGCAAAGTCGTGGGTCAGGGGCGCACCCAGCACGGCGGCTCCGCCGCAGGCGGCGGTGATGCCGGGCACCACTTCAATCTCGATGGGGTCATACTCCTGGGCCACCTCGTAAATGAGGCCAGCCATACCGTAGACACCGGAGTCTCCGGAGCACACCACGGCCACGTTTTTGCCGGTGCAGGCGGCCTCCACGGCGGCCCGGCAGCGGTCTACCTCCCGGCGCATGCCGGTGGACAGCACCTCTTTCTCGGGGAAATCAGGCCGTATCAGGTCAATATAAGCGGTATAGCCCACGATAAGGTCACAGACCTCCAAAGCGGCTCTGGCCCGGCCGGTGAGATCCACGCCGCCGCCGGGGCCCAGTCCGATGACAGTTACTTTCATACAATCTTCCTTCCCGCCACCGCTGCGGTGACGCCGTTTTTTGCCTGTTTGGGCACCAGAATGGCGCCTCCCGCCAGCACAGCCGCCCGCTCGCACACGTTGTCCACGCCGGTGATCCCCTTCACAAAGTCGGAGGGGGTAAAGTCGCCCTCCACCGCCGCCAGTTCCGCCGCAGAATAGACGGACAGGGGCAGGTCATGGGCGGCACAAAAGGCCAGCAGGCCGGGCTCGTTTTGTTTCAGATCAATGGTGGCTACCCGCTCCACAGCGGCAGGTTCATACCCCGCCAGGGCGGCGGACACCGCCTCCTCAATGGCCGCCCGGGGCGTACCCCTCCGGCAACCGATGCCCAGAATCAATCCTTTTGGAACCAGCCGCAGGGTGCGGGCAAAGGGGCCGTTCCCGGTCTTCCAAGTGACCCACACCCCAAGCTCCGCCGGGCTGACCGTCAGCCCCTGCGGGCAGGGATGGCCGAAGTCGCTGGCAAAGCCCACGCTCTTGCCCTCCAGCAGAGCGGCGGACACCTCTTTGGCAAGTGTCCGGTCCGTAATGGCCATATCCCGCTTCCTGGCCCACACGTCCACGGCGAACAGGCCGTTGACGTCGGTGGCGGTGGAGATGGCCGCCTGGCCGCCGGTGAGAGCCGCCACCCGGAGGGCCAGCTCATTGGCCCCGCCCACGTGACCGGAGAGGAGGGGTACCACAAACCGCCCCGCCTCGTCCACGCTCACCACGGCAGGATCAGTGAATTTATCCTTTACATGGGGGGCAATGGCCCGGACGGCGATGCCGCAGGCTCCCACAAAAATGAGGGCGTCCTTTTCCCCCCACATCCGCGCCGTCCAGCCCTCTAGGCTGTCATAGGCCTCCGCCCCAACCTCAGCGGCAAACCGGGCGGGCACATGGAGGGAGGCGTCCAGCGCCTCCGCCAGCTTCTTTCCCAGGGTCGCGCCCCGGCGTGTAAAAGCCAGAATGGCCGCTGTCACTTGCTGGCCTCCCGGAACTCATGGGTGAAGGTGGGGTCGTACAGCTTGGATCTTTCGTATTTTTCACCCAGGAAATTACCAATGGTAATCAACGCCGTCTTGGTGACGTGGTTTTCCCGTGCGGTCTGGGCCAGGGTAGACACGGTGCAGCGGTACACCTTTTCCTCCGGCCAGGTGGCCTTATAGACAATGGCCGCCGGAGTGTCGGGGGCATAGCCGCCCGCCGCCAGCTCTTTTTCCACATCCTCCAGCAGTCCGGTGGACAAAAAGAGCACCATGGTGCAGCCGTGAGAGGCCATCTTGCGCAGCTGTTCTCCCTCGGGCACCGGCGTGCGGCCCGCCATGCGGGTAATGATGACGGACTGTGATACGTCGGGCAGAGTATACTCCGCGCAAAGGGCGGCGGCGGCTCCGGAGAAGGAGGACACGCCGGGGGTCACGTTATAGCTGATGCCCAGCTTATCCAACTCGTCCATCTGCTCCCGGTGGGCACCGTAGAGAGAGGGGTCGCCGGTGTGGAGGCGGGCGGTGGTGCCACCCTTTTCCTCGGTGGCTTTCATCACCTCGATGACTTCTTCCAGGGTCATCTTGGCGCTGTCGTACACCTGGCAGCCCTCTTTTTTATAGTCCAGCAGAGCGGGATTCACCAGGGAGCCGGCGTAGATGATGACGTCGGCCTCCCCCAGCAGCTTGGCTCCCCGCACGGTGATGAGATCGGCCCCGCCGGGGCCCGCGCCGATAAAATGTACCATAAGTTCCTCCTATACCCGGTGGAGGGCCAGCAGCCGGTCCGCCCCCGATGTTTTTCCCAAAATACCGTATTGATTGGAGAAGAAGACCGCTTCGATCTCCAGCTCCGGCCCCGCCCTGTGGCGGAGCTGATCCTCCAGGGCCGCCCCGATGGAGGCCATCACCGGCTCCAGCAGGCCGGCCTTTTTCAGCAGCTCCACCCCTGCGTCGGTGGTGGGACTGTCAAACAGGGCCCGGAGCAGCTCCGGCGAACCTCCCGCCAGGGCGGCGTGGGCGGTGAGGGTCTCCCGCCGCCCGTCGGCCACCCTGGAGTGGGTGTTCATGCTGCCCGCCGCCGCCTTGATGAGCTTACCCAGGTGACCCACCAGCAACAGAGAGGAAAAACCCAGCCCGGCGGCATGGTCGATGGCCATGCCCAGGTAGTTGCTGCAGGTGCAGCGGTGGGTGAGATCCAGGCCCAGGGTTCCCTCCGCGAAAGAGTCTCCGTAGTTGCCGGGAGTCATCAGCAGATCTGTCACTCCGGCAGCCCGGGCCATGTCCTGTTCCAGATACAGCGAGTCGATGAGGGCAGCCTCACTCATGGGCCGGACGATGCCGCTGGTGCCCAGGATGGAGATGCCCCCCTCAATGCCCAGCCGGGGATTGAAGGTGTGACCCGCCAGTTTTTCTCCCTCGGGCACGGAGACCGTCACCAACACGCCGCCGGTATAGCCCGCCTCCGCCATGACCCGCTCCGCCTGCTCCCGAATCATCCGCCGGGGGGTGGAGTTGATAGCCGCCTGGCCCACCGGCTGGTCCAGGCCGGGCCGGGTGACCCTGCCCACGCCCGTGCCGCCGTCAATGGCAACACCGGGAGCATCTGTCCGCTCCGCCCGGGCATAGATCAGGGCACCGTCGGTGACGTCCGGGTCGTCCCCGCCGTCCTTCCGGACGGCGCAGGAGGCCCAGTCCGGCCCGGCGGCGTGATCCAGCAGCTCAGCCTCCACGCTGATCCCGGCAGGGGTATCCACCCGCACGGCAGGCAGGGCCTCCCCAGTCAAGAGCCGCCGGACCGCTCCGGCGGCCGCGGCGGCGGCACAGGTGCCGGTGGTATAGCCGCAGCGCAGCCTCTCCTTCCCCACAGGGAGGTAGACCTCCAGTTTCGCCATGCCGCACCTCCACTTCAAAAGAAAAAAAGCCCTCCCTGGATGAGGGAGGGCTTTGTAGCCAAAACCTGCCGCACCTCTCCACCTCAGAGCTACGCAAACGCATCTTACAGTGGGTCTCCTGGCTTGCGCTTCTTCCTCCGGCACGCCTTCTCAGCCCTGAGGGCCAATGGCTCATGCGCCTTCGTCCACGCTTACAGTAGAGGTAAGACTGCGCCGGATTCTCACCGGCTTCCCCTGATGCGGTACTCCGCGGCTGTAAGTGCTTTCAATTCAGTACAGGCTATTATATCAGTATCTCCAAAAAAACGCAAGGAAAAAGCTAGGTTTTCCTACAACAGGCCGTATTTTTTCAGCTTATACTGGAGCGTCCTACGGGAGATTCCCAGATACTGGGCCGTCTTCTCCCGGTGGCCTTTGTTGAGGCGCAGAGCCATCTGGATCTTGAGATATTCCTCGTTCTGCTCCTTATCCTGCTGGCTATTGTCCCCGGGCCCGCATATCCCGGCTCCAGCATACCGGCGGGCACCTGGTTGATCTTTACCACAGACGACTCGCTCATGACCACCATATGCTCTACCAGGTTGCGCAGCTCCCGGATGTTGCCTGGCCACTCGTAATGGTTTAGAATCTGATACACACTTTTGGAAAACTCCTTTTTTAAGCCGTATTTCCGGCAGAATTTTTCCAAAAAATGATCTGCCAGGGGCGTGATATCCTCCTTGCGCTCCCGCAGAGGCGGAATGGTAATGGGAATGACGTTCAGACGATAATAGAGATCCATGCGGAAGGTACCCTCCTTCACGCACTGGCTCAGCGGGACGTTGGACGCGCAGATCAGTCGGAAATCCACCTCCCGGGGCTTGACGGAGCCTACCCGGATCACCGTTTTGGTCTCCAACACCCGCAGCAGCTTGGCCTGAAGGGCCAGGGACATGGAGTTCACCTCGTCCAGCATCAGGGTATTATGATTGGCCGCCTCGATCAGGCCGATCTTTCCGCTGGAAGCGGCCCCGGTAAACGCGCCTTTCTCATAGCCGAACAGCTCCGCCTCCAGCAGAGATTCCGGCAGAGAAGCGCAGTTGATGGCCACCATGTCCCGGTCTCGATATGGACTGTTGTGGTGGATATACTCAGCCACCACCTCTTTTCCGGTACCTGATTCCCCCAGCAGGAGCACAGTAGCGTCGGTCTGGGCCGCCCGGGCAGCACTGGCGAGCACCGCGCTCATGGCAGCGCTCTCGGCTATAACTGCACCGTGCTTGTCCTCCTGCCCCATCAGGGAGGATGATATGGCATTGAGGGCCTGTGCCTGACTGTATTTCCGGTTCATAGCGTCTATTTCGATCTGACAGGAAATAGCATAGACGATCTCGCCCTGGGCGTCAAAAATAGGAGACACCGTGACCAATCGTCCCACTCGTTTTCCGTCCGCTGAGATGGTGGTGTGGATCTGAGTCACCGTACGTTTGCTCTGGTAGACCTTCTCCACCACGCTCTCCTGATAGATTCCCCGCTCAATGAAATCGTACACTGTGTGGCCCAGGTAGTCCTGGCGCGCTCTGCCTGTGTACTGCAGCAGGGTCTTATTCACAAAGAGGTAGGTCCCCTTGTCGTCAAAAATGATGATGCCTACGTCCAGATTGTCCAGCATGTTTTCCAGGTCCGGAAGATTGCGCTGCATTTTGTGCCTCCCCTCTTGACATCACGGCTTGTTCGTTAAAAAGATAGCAAATAGTTCTGCAAAAAACAAGGGCGCTGTGAAATATCCGTCGGGGCTTTCCTTTCCGACTTTCACACCGTAAAATAGGTCTGCACATTGAGCGGCAGCGGATTAGGCCATTCCATCTGCACACATTTTGCACAACTGCACTTTTTTGTGCAACTGTCTGCCGGATCCTGTGCAATCCCCAGAGCCCAAAAAGCAAAAACCCCGCAGCCATGCGGGTTTGAGAGCTGGCACACAGTTTGCTCCATAGATAGGCAGACACAGCAAAGCGGCTGTCACACCAGTCAAATCACAGAGAGGAGCGTATCAATGAGAATCGCTATCATGGGGGCCGGCGCAATGGGTACCACCCTGGGTGCCTTCCTGAGCCGGAAGGCGCTGGCCGTAGACCTCATCGACACGTATCAGGCCCATGTAGACGCGCTGAACGCGGAGGGCGCCCACATCGTAGGCTGTGCCGAGCTGACCGTTCCGGTCCACGCTCTGACGCCGGATCAGATGGAAGGGATCTACGATCTGGTATTCCTGATGGTCAAGCAGACCAACAACGAAGCCTGCCTGCATCAGCTTCTTCCCCACCTGAGTGAGGAGAGCACTGTCTGCACCCTGCAAAACGGCGTGCCGGAGCCCTCCGTGGCCGAATTGGTCGGTGCAAAGCGCACAGTGGGCGGTGCCTGCCGCTGGGGCGCCACCTTCGTGAAGCCCGGCGTGGCGGAGCTGACCAACGATCTGGACAGCCGGCCCATTCTCTTCGAGATCGGCGAGCTGGACGGCTCCATCACCCCCCGCATTCAGATGGTGGCCGACGTTCTGGGCCACATGGGCAAGGCGGAGATCGCAGACAACCTGATGGGCGCTCGGTGGCTCAAGCTGATGCTCAACTCCAGCATGAGCGGCCTTTCCTCCGCGCTGGGCTGTCCCTTCGGCTCCATTCTGGACAATGACAAGGCCCTGACCTGTCTGTCCTACATCGCCGCCGAGGTGGTTCACGTGGCCCGTGCGGCGGGCTACACCCTGACCGACACCAACGGTCTGAACACCGCCGAAATCGCCGACTTCAAGACCCCGGAAGAGCTGGAACGGTCCAAGGGGTACCTCTACCGCAACTACGATCCCCTGCGCACAGCCAAGGCCAGCATGCTGCAGGATCTGGAGCGGGGCAAGAAGACCGAGGTGGATATGATCAACGGCTATGTGGGCACCGTGGGCCGCAAGTGCGGCGTTCCCACCCCCTTCAACGACCTGGTGGCTGACATCATCCGCGCAGCCCAGGATGGCCGTGGAAAGGCCGAGTTTGCCAATCTGGATCGATTCGTCCTGCCGGCACTGTAAGAAAGGAGCGTTTATTATGTCTTATACCCGTGACGACAGCCGCATGTATCAGATGCCGGTCCACTTCGGCCCCTGTGTGACCCCGCGGCAGAACCCCCAGGGCCAGCGTTTCATCTATGACCAGGCTACTGACCTGACCAAGCACACCATCGTCTACGAGACCGATCCCGATCAGCTCTCTGCCCTGCTGCCCCAGGGCTTTACCCTCACTGCGCCCTATGTCATCATCAACATGAACATGCTGCGCAACATCGCCTGGCTGGCCGGACACGGCTACAACCTGACCGGCGTATCCGTTCCGGTGTGCTTTCATGGCAAGCAGGGCGACGTAGAGGGCAACCTGCTGCTGGTCATGTGGGAAAATCACGCCGATCCCATTATCACCGGCCGTGAGCAACTGGGCTACAGCAAGATCTTCGCCTCTATCGATGACATTCACACTTACGGCACCGTCTCCAAGACCGCTCTGACCTCCTGGGGCTTCCGCTTCCTGGAGCTGGACTTTGATTCCTCTGTTCAGCCGGCGTACCCCGACGAGCTCAAGGCCGTTCTGAACAACCCCAACAGCAAGGGCATCATGCACTATAAGTACATTCCCCACACCGGTGAGGGCTTCACCAAAGCCGACGTGGAGTACGTCTGCCTCAATCCCAAGGCGGCCAAACTGCCCGATGACGTGAAGAAATATCCCGCCGACGAGCTGACCTACATGGGCGGCCAGGTGCGTTGGAACATCCCCACCTGGGAGGACATGCCTACCCAGTACCATGTGGTACAGGCACTGGGCGGTCTGCCGGTGAAGCGGATCCTGGGCGCGGTGCGCTCTGTGGGCTACACCCTGGGCGATCTCTACGGTCAGACCGTCATCGAGTAAGACATCCGTTCGGAACAGAGAGCAACAGATAAGGAGTGATTGTATGTCCCCCAGCGTCATCAGTTTGATCGGCATCCTGCTGGGCATGGCCGTTCTGGTCTTCCTGGCTTTCAAGGGATACAATGTTATCGTGGTCTCCGTCATCGCGTCTCTGGTGGTGGCCGTCTTCGCCGGCACCGAGATTCTGCCCCTGATCACCGACTCGTACATGACCAAATTTGCCGACTTCGCCAAAAGCAACTTCATGATCTTCCTGCTCAGCGCCATTTTCGGCAAGCTGATGGGCGATTCCGGCGCAGCCGACTCCATTGCTTACTCCATGCTGCGGCTGGTCAACCACGTCCACAGCCAGCGGGCCAAGCAGCTGGTGGGCGGCCTGATGATCACCGCTATTGTGGCCGTCCTGACCTATGGCGGCGTCAGCCTGTTTGTGGTCATTTTCACCCTGATCTCCATTGGCCGTAAGCTCTTTGAAGAACTGGACATCCCCTGGCGGCACTATCTTACCTTCCACGGCATCGGCTCCGCCACCTTTACCATGACCATGCTGCCCGGCACCGCCGCCCTTCAGAACATCATCCCCACCCAGTACCTGGACACCGACCCCATGGCAGGCGCTGCCATCGGTCTGACCGGTGCAGCCATCCAGATCCTGCTGTGCGTACTGTGGGTCTCCTTTATCCTTAAGCGGGCCCGTGACCGCCACGAGGGCTTCCTCCCCTCCGGCGAGGCTGTGAAGGCCGCTTACCGGGACGAAGATGCCAAGAAGGAAGCCGCCGGCGGCAATCAGGTCAGCGTGCCCCTGCTGCTAGCTCTGGTGCCCCCTGTGGTCCTGCTGGTTGTGCTCAACGTGTTCAAGATGGCCGCTGTAGTGGCTCTGGCCTGCGGCATCGTAGTCTGCCTGGTCCTGTACGGCCTGGTGCTGCGCCGCCTGGATGACCTGAAAGCTACTCTGTCCGCCGGCGCCGTAAACTCCATCTCCACCATCGGCACCACCTGCGCTGTGGTGGGCTTCGGCGGTGTAGTGGCTGCCGTCTCCGGCTATCAGCTGATCCTGAACTCCCTGACCAGCATCCCCGGTCCCGCCATCTTTAAGCTGATCATCGCCGTGAACGTGGCTGCCGGTCTGACCGGTTCTTCCTCCGGCGGTCTGTCCATCGCTCTGGAGAACATGAAGGGCTACTTCCTGGATCTGGGGCTGTCCCCCAACGTGATCCACCGTATCGGCGCCATGTCCTCCGGCGGTCTGGACTCCATGCCTCACGTCAGCGGCTTTGTCAACAACCTGCAGGTATGCAAACTGAACCACCGCCAGTCCTATCCCTCCTATGCCATGGTCTGTCTGGTCATCCCCATCGTTACCACCTGCCTGTGCGCTGTGCTGATCCAGATCGGCATTCTGCCCAGCATGTAAGACCGGACATTCCCCTGTTTTCCACTCAGAAAGGAGCTTATTATGGAACTGAATTTGAAGGGTAAAGTTGTCGTCGTCACCGGCGGCTCCAGTGGAATCGGCGAAGAGGCCGCTCTGGAGTTTGCCCGGGAGGGCTGCCAGGTGGCTATCGCCTCCCGCAGCGAGGAGAAGCTGAAGGAAGCCGCTGCCCACTTTGCCGCGGAAGGCTTCTCCGTCTACACCCAGGCCGTGGACGTCTCCAAGACCGAGGAGATCAGCGCACTGGGCGAGGCCGTCTTCCAGCGCTTCGGCCGCATTGACGTGTGGGTCAACAACGCCGGCGGCAACATTACCAAGCCCTTTATGGATCTGACCGTGGAGGATTGGAACTTCGTCATCAACACCAACATGACCTCCGTGTTCTGGGGCACCCATGTGGCCACCGATTATATGAGCCGAACCGGCGGCGGTGTGATCCTCAACACCTCTTCCTACATGGCGCTGATCCCCGCCACCCAGAAGATCGCCTATGCCGCCACCAAGGCCGGTATCGTCAACATGACCAAGACCAGCGCCGGCGAGCTGGCGCCCCTGGGTATCCGGGTCAACTGCATCGTGCCCGGCCTGATCCAGACCCCCATCGCCGCCGAGCGTATCGCGGCCAATCGGGAGAAGCTCTGCGCCCAGATCGCCCTGCAGCGCTTTGGCGTCCCCAGCGACGTCTCCCGGGTCTACACTTTCCTAGCTTCCGACGCGGCCGCCTTCATTACCGGCGCCGCTATCGAAGTCAGCGGCGGTAAGCTCTGCGTACAAGACATCGGCGCACCCTGGGGCAAACAAATCTGATTTCCTCTTCACACTCTCCTCTTTGCATAACACACAGGCAGACGGCCCTCGGGATTTCCCGAGGGCCGTCTGCCGTCTTGTTATTCATGGAGCTTACCGGCTACAATCATGGGTACGAACAGGCCCAGGGCGGCCATCAGGGTGAGCCACAGCTTTCCAGCCTCCCACAGGGCAGGCACAAAAGTCAGGAGCGCCAGATAGAGCAGCGGAAAAACCACCGGCGTGACCAGCAGCCACCACCGGGCGGCTCCCATCAAGTAGGGCCAGTTCCGGTTGCTGATACGCACTCCTGCCAGATTCAAACGAATCGGGCCGCTGCTGAAGGAGCTGATGTTGTTCTGGTCATAATAGGCTGGCAGCACATCTGGAGCAAACAGGCAGACCCAGCCGCCGAACAGCAGGCAGAGGAATTCCACCACTCCCAGGTCATTCCACAGCACCGGCCAGGAGAAGCCCAGCCGCCACAGGATCAGCAGCTCCACCAGGGTCATCACCACAGACAGTGCAAACAGCAATCCTCTCTGCCTCCGGTCCTGCCGTTTCTGCTGCCGCTGGGCACCGGACAGCTCCAGGGAGCCGGTCACCAGCTCCTCCACCTGCTCCACCGGCAGACTCTCCGCCCCCAGCCGTTCTCCCCGGAGCAGCTCGGTCACCGTCACACCCAGGATCTCCGCCAAAGGAGTGAGCAGGGAGATATCAGGCAGGCTCAGGCCGGTATCACATACTTAAAGATATTGGTGTCATTCAATCAATTTTGCCGATGAAGCGGTAGAAGATTTCTACCTCCTGTTCCCGGCTTCCGTCTTCGTTCTTGACCGCCTCATGGACAAGGATTTTTTCAATCAGCGTGTTCAAGAGTTCAGCGGTGAGTTCCGTGGGATTGACGCACTCTTTCATCAAGGCAATCCATTTTTCTGCGTCTGCGGCACTCTGGCTTTCAGCGGCAATAGCAGATTGAAGCTGTTCAATCTTTTCTTCCAGTTCCGCCTGTTCGCTTTGGTACTTCCCGGACAGCATATTGAAGTTGTATTCTGTGATACGCCCCGCCGCCCAGTCCTCATACATCCGGGCAAACAGGGTATCGACCTCGGCTTTCCGCTTCTCCGCTTTTTTCAGTTCAGCAGCCTGTTTTTTTCTTGCGGCGGCCTGTCCTTTGTCATTGGCGTTCAGCAGCCGTTTCAAAAGCTGTTCTTCATCGTGCTGTACCAGCGCCGACCAGTATTGCAGACGGGAGAGGACATAGGCGTAAAGCACATCATAGCGGATGTAGTGCATGGAGCATTGGCGTGTGCCTTGCCCGTTCTTGCTACAATGGTAGTAGCCATAGGGCTTGCTGTTCTGTCTGTTCTCCCCGTAGGCCAGCGACCAGCCGCAGTCCGCACACTTTATCAGCCCCGCAAAAATCTGTGTCGTGCCATTCTTGCGCTCCCTCCGGCGGCTTGCGATCTGCTCCTGTACCTGCCGGAAAACCTGTTCGCTGATAATCGGCTCCTGCGTGTTCTCCACCCGCACCCATTCGCTTTGGGGCTTGCGTATCCTCCGCTTGTTCTTAAAGGAAATATTGGTCTCCCGGTAGTGGATGGTATGGCCGATGTAGGTTTCATCTTTCATAATGCTTTTGACCTGCGCTATCGTCCATGCGTAGCCTTTTTCCTCTGGTGCGCCAGCATAGATATTGGCGAAAGTCCCGTCACGCTGGAAGTTGATAAATCCCGGCGTCGGTACTTTTTCCGCAATCAATATCCTTGTAATGCTGGCCGCCCCTTTGCCGTGAATAGCAAGGTCAAAAATCTTCTCCACGATCCAGCGGGTTTCCTCGTCGATTATCAGCTTGTTCTTGATTTCCGGGTGCTTCTTGTACCCGAGGGGAGCATAGGCGCTGATACGCTGTCCGGCGGCAAACTTTGCCTTGAAAGCAGTTTTTACCTTGCGGCTGGTGTCCTTTGCGAACCATTCGTTGAACAGGTTTTTGAATGGCACAAAATCGGACAGTCCCTTTTCTGTGTCCTCATTCTCCGCAACGGCGATGTACCGCACCCGTTTTTCCGGGAACAGAAATTCCAGATAGTAGTCCATCATCACATGCTCCCGCCCGAAACGGGACAGGTCTTTGGTGACAATGCAGTTTACTTTTCCGGCTTCCACATCGTCCATCATGCGCTGGAAACTCGGACGCTCGAAGTTTGTCCCACTCCACCCATCGTCCACATATTCTCCGACCACATGAAGCCCCTGCTCCCTTGCGTACTGTTGCAGGATTGTCCGCTGCGTTTCAATGCTTACGCTGTCACCATAGCTTTCATCGTCACGGCTTAACCGCATATAAAGAGCCGTGTTGTAAATGGTAGTATTGTAAGGTTGTTTCACCGTAAAAATCCTCCTTCTAAAGAAACAACCCACGCTTACAATACTTTTGCTCTATGGCAATTATATCATAAGCGTGGGCGTGTATCAACGATGGGTCACGAAGAAGCTGCCCTTGCCGCCGTGTGCCGGACGACATCCACAATCAGATCGCCAATCGGACGACCGCCAGCGGCAAAATGTTCGGAGATTTTGATACGGTTTTTCCCACATACAAAATACTGTGTGCCGTTCTCGTCAGTAATGACCTGCCCGGTGTGTATTGTATCAATAATGTCGCTTTCGCTTTTTACCATCCAGTGTCCTCCGTATGATTATTTTTCATCATGCAGCTTGAATTTCTGTTCATAGCGTTTACCTCCCTCTTGTTCGCTGCTGCCGTTTCAGCTCCGCCAGCACTTCCGGCGGGATACGGCCAACCAGCCTTTGCATATTTTCCAGTTCGCTTTCCAGCTTTGCCCGTTCCATGCGGTCTTTCATCTTGCCGCTTTCACTGGCCTTTGCCCTTGATTCCAGCTTTTGATTTTCTTCCAAAAGGTCTTTGATCGTGACCTTGTATTTTTTCAGCTGCCCGGAGAAGTTCTCCATCTGCGGAAACCATTTTTTCAGCATGGAGAGGGCTTCTTCTTTTTTCTTTCCGGCGTTCAGCGGGTTTATGCCGTCAAGGGCGGCTTCAATGGCTCTGGCCTGTTTGGAGAGGGAAACCGCCTGTTTGAACAGCCGGGTGGGAATGTGCTTCCGGCCTGTCTTGCTGGCGCTCTCCCCACGCTCCAAATCCGGGTATTTTTCCACCATGTAAGCGTGAAAATCGTCCTGCCACTTCGTCAGGTTTGCCCGGTTGCCAATGATTTCTTTGGCGCACAGGCGGTTGTCC
Source organism: Flavonifractor sp. HCP28S3_F3 (assembly GCF_052065355.1). NCBI lineage: Bacteria > Bacillati > Bacillota > Clostridia > Eubacteriales > Oscillospiraceae > Flavonifractor > Flavonifractor sp. HCP28S3_F3. The sequence continues at coordinate 5,547 of NZ_JBQHUF010000003.1, read as the reverse complement.
TTTGTCAGCGGCACAAAGGTCAAATGCAGGTGGGGCGTTTTCTCGTCCATGTGTACCACCGCCGACACGATATTTTCCCGGCCTACCCGGTCAATGAGGAAATCCGCCGCCCGCTGGAAAAATGTCTGTATTTCCTTTGGGGATTTCCCCTTGAAAAACTCCGGGCTGGCAGTTATCAGGGTATCGACAAACCGGGTGCTGTCTTTTCTCGTCCGGCACCCGGCCTGCTCGATACGGCTCTGAATGAAGTGGTAATAGCGTCCCTCCGGCTTGACGATATGGAAGTTGTACTTGCTTTTGGCTGTGTCAATGTCGGGGTTGCTGGCGTACTGTTCTTTCTGGCGTTCGTGATGGGCTTCCAGCGGCCTTGCCGGGTTGCCCTTGTGCTTCTCAAAACGCAAGATTGCGTGTTGTGCCATGAAACTCCTTTCCCCATTCCTTTCCCATCCGGGGTTTTCCACAGGGAAAATCCCGCCGGAAATAGCTCGGATAAGATTGGAATGGATAGAATCTAAATCAATCTTTTAATCTTTGTATTTCTATATACCGTCCGGTTTCCGTACTTCTCACGGGTGATTTCCGTACTTCATGGGTACGGTTTTCAGCCCTCCGGCGTACCATAACCGGATTTCTTGAAGTCGGTGTTTGGAACCGCTTCATAGGATTTTGGGTAAATGCGATTGGGTTTTCCACAGCCCTGCTTCTGGATCTCTATCAGCCCGGCGTATTGCAGTTCCCGCAGGGTATTCACCGCCTTTTGCCGCCCACAGCGGAGCAGGTCAACCACCTCGCAAATGGGATAATACAGATAAATCCGCCCATACTCGTCCGCCCACCCATTTTCCCGGGATAACTCCGTCCGGCGCAGGATAAAGGCATACAGCAGCTTTGTCTCATTGGACAGGGGCTTGAATGTAGGTGCTTCAAAGAGGAAATTGGGGAGCCGGGTGAAGCTGAACGCCTGTTCCGGCTGATGAATGTAAATCGTGTTTGTCATAGCGTGTTTTGTGGACGGTTAGAAGCCTGTTTTCCGGGGTGGGCGATAATTTATACCACCCGCCCCGGTTTGGGGCTTGCGAAGCCTGATAAATCAAGGCTTTTTTCGCTCCTAACTGTCCACACAAGACCTCCTTTTCCGTTCACTTTCTGTTTTCTGCCGCCTGTGAACTCTGGCGGCACAGCCGGGGCAGTATTTAGCCCGGTTGGATTTGGGGACGAACACGCCGCCGCAGACTGCACAGCGTTTCAAGTCCTTATCCCGGAAAATCTCTGCTTCCAACGCCCCGTCCAGCGGCAAGACTGCCCAGCGGAACCACTTGCAGCAGACCGAGAAAGAAACCGTCTGCGGGCAGGTGCAGGTGTCCCCATCGTCAAGGGCAATGCAGTTGCCGTCCTCACAGCAACAGCACTCCCGGCGTATCAGGGCGCTTGCCCGTTTCCGCTGCGCCGGGGTCATGCGGTAAAGGGAACCGTCCGGCCTGCATTCCAGCGGCGGCAAGTCTTTGTAGGGATTATTTTTCATGCGTTCCCTCCGTTTTGCTTTCCGCTGCCGTTCTCCCCGAAAAGGCTTCCTGCCCCATTCCTGCGGCGTGTTCCGGCGTTGGCACGCTCCCCATAACTTCGGGACAACTTGTCCCAAAGTGACCTCTGGACAAAGTGTCCAGAAGTCGGCTCCTTGCGGTGCTTCCCCAGCCGGGGGTATTCCTTTTCGGACGGTCATTCGGTTTTCAAGGTGCTGTCCATCGATGAACTAACCTAAGTCTACACCGAAATGACCGCCCGTCCCGTATATCCGAAAGGTGGGAAATCTGCCTGAAAATCCCCCCATTTCCACGCTCTCGGAATTGTGGTAGAATGGAAGAAACTGAACAGTAAATTTGAAGTTGTGGAGGTAACACATAGATGGATCAAGGTAGAATTATTGTAATCACAGGTTCGCCGGGGACGGGGAAAACTACAACGGCATCTACTGTTGCAAAAGAATCGGATTTGGAAAAATCTGTGCATATGCACACAGATGACTTTTATCATTATTTGAGTAAAGGGGCAATACCACCATATTTGCCAGAATCAAATGAGCAAAATTTGATTGTCATTGAAGCATTTTTAGAAGCCGCGAAGCGATATGCTCGTGGTGGATATGATGTAATTGTAGATGGTATTGTAGGACCGTGGTTTTTAGAGCCGTGGCTCAACATTGTTCAAGAGCATTATGAAGTACACTATATCGTTTTAAGAGCAAGTAAAGAAGAAACTATGAAGAGAGCTATCAAACGCTCAAAGTTAGACAGAGAAACAAATATTGAATTAGTTGAAACGATGTGGGAACAATTTTCCAATTTAGGAATCTATGAATCAAATGTTATTGATACAACTACGCACTCAGTCAAAGATACTGTATCAGCAGTAAAAGAAAAAATTGTAAGGGGTACTGCTTTACTGCTTTAGGCAATTCCAGTTTGTCGAGCAGACAAGGAGGGAGAACATGGAACTATCCATACAAGAACGCCTGAAAGACCTGCGTGTGGAGCGTGGCCTGACGCTGGAGCAGCTTGCGGAAGAAACCCATCTCTCCAAGTCTGCGTTAGGCAGCTATGAGGGGGACAAGTTCAAGGACATCAGCCACTATGCCCTTATCCAGCTGGCAAAGTTTTACGAAGTGTCCGTTGATTATCTGCTGTGCCGTTCTGAAACAAAAAATCACCCAAACGCCGATCTTGCAGACCTGCGTTTGAGTGATGATATGATTGAATTTTTGAAAAGCAGGCTGGTGGATAATGCCCTCCTGTGTGAACTGGCGACGCACCCGGATTTTCCCCGGCTCATGGCTGACCTTGAAATCTATGTAAACGGCATAGCGGCAAAGCAGGTACAGGGGGCAAACGCCATTGTGGACGCTGTGAGTGCAACGATTATGAAACAACACAATCCCGGCTTGACTGACCCGCAGCTGCGACAGCTTATCGCCGCCCACATTGACGACGACAGCTTTTGCCGCTATGTGATACAGCAGGACATAAACAAGATAGCCCTTGACCTGCGGGAAGCCCACAAGGACGATTTTTTCAGTGTCCCGGAGGACAATCCTCTGGAAGATTTCTTGCAGACCGCCGAAGAAGCCGCCAGCCCAAACAGCGACCCGGAACAGGCTGCGATGGCCTTTATCTGCAAGCGGCTCAAACTGAACTATGGGAAGCTGTCGGAGGAGGAAAAGAAATGGCTGAAAAGGATTGCACAGAAGTCGGACTTGCTGAAAAATCCAAACCCGCAGCGGGGAAGAAAATGAGAAATTAGATATGCAAAAAGGAAAAATGAGATTCATTGAAGTAGAAACCAAAAACAGGACGGCGGATTTCATAAATCGGCTGCTGACGGTATGGGAAAGTTCTGTAAGAGCGACACACCTGTTTCTGTCGGACAGTGAAATCAAAAAGATAAAAGAATATGTACCGCAGGCGCTCGCTGGAATTGCGCATTTGATGATTGCAGAAGATGATAGGGGCTGCCCCGGGGCTTTTATGGGGATCAAGGACGGCACCTTGGAAATGCTGTTCATTTCCCCGGAAGAAAGAGGAAAGGGGCTCGGAAAGCGCCTGCTCCAATATGGGATTAAAACCTATGCCGTAGAGCGGGTGGCTGTGAATGAGCAAAACCCACAGGCCAAGGGCTTTTATGAACACATGGGCTTTCAGGTTTATAAAAGGACAGACCTTGACGAACAGGGCAATCCTTATCCGCTTTTATACATGAGCCTTAACATCTAAATCGGATTTTACGAAATCTCATATCTCGCAGAGAAGCAAAAACAGAAAGTACCCTGCCTTATACTCATTATCATCATTGCCCTTTTCCTTGACTTGCTTGTGTCTTTGTGATACACTAACATACATAAAATTAGAGGTGAGGTGGAAAGATGATTAACTTTTCTTGCAAATAAATTGGAATATACAGTGATACTGTGTTTTACAGTACCATTGTACCCATTGCAAGAAAGTTAAAAGTCTATTCACTCGATATATCGTAGGCGTATCACTCTTGATAGGGGTGGTACTATTATGCTGTGACGAGCTGCAAGAATTGACTTTCTTGCAGCTCTTATTTTATGTTCTTTATCCCCGGAATAAAGGAGGAATGCGATATGTCGATGATCCGAGTCGAGAACCTTACCTTTGCCTATCCATCCAGCTATGATAACATTTTTGAAAATGTCAATTTTCAAATTGATACAGATTGGAAACTTGGGTTCATTGGTAGAAATGGCAGAGGTAAAACAACTTTTCTAAATCTTCTGCTTGGAAAGTACGAATACCATGGAAAAATACAAGCCTCTGTGCAATTTGATTACTTTCCATACCCTGTTAGCAATAAAAACAGATTAACTGCGGACATTCTCTCGGAAGTCTGCCCGCTGGCGGAAGAATGGGAGCTGTTGAGAGAACTATCCTATCTGGAAGTCCGTGATGATGTGCTTTGGAGACCATTTTTTACGCTTTCTAATGGGGAGCAGACCAAGGTGCTGCTTGGCAAACGCCGTAGAGAAGGACATGCCGATAAGCATGAAGTTCAGCACAGGCGCAGGCAGCAGGCTGTTGAGGAAAAAGGCCACTCCCGCGGAGGCCAGCAGCATCAGCACCATCACGGTCAGCACCCCGTTGTTAGTGTGGGTATGCCGGAGCAGCTTGCCCGTCAGAAAGCCGGTGACGGCACCGATGACCACCGGCAGGAACACCAAAAGCAGGATAACCGGTACCGGAATCCCCTGGGACGAAATATGAGCGGACACAAAGGCAATGACTAGGAAAAACACCAGCGCCCCCACCAGGTCGTCCAGGGCCGCCATGGGGATCAGTGTTCTGGTGACCGGCCCGTCGGTCTCCATGTCACGCACCACGGACAGGGAGGGTGCGGGCGCGGTGGCCAGGGCAATCCCGCCGAACATAAAGGCCAGATAGGGGGGCACATCGGAGAACCAAAAAATCACGCCAAACACCGCGCTTACCACCAGAAACGTGCCCAGGGACTCTGTAATGGTGGTGACCAGGATCTGCGGACCTGCCTGTTTCATCTTCTTCCAGATCAGTTCCGTGCCGATGATCAGGCCGAAGGTGCACTCAAAGATGTGCTCCAGCACGCCGAACCACGGGGCATCCAACACCTGACTGCTCAGCAGGTTCAGGGCGTGAGGACCCATGATCATGCCCGCGATCAGCCAACCCAGAATGGACGGCAGCTTCAGCCTGGCAATGAGCTTACCCGCCGCAAAGGCCAGCACGACCGCCGCAACAAGCCTCAACACTTCAAACAGAATATCCATGTCCATCTTCTCCTGCGCAAATTATAGACGATACCGTCTGTTTTATACAGGATAGCACTTATAGACGGTTCCGTCTATAAATGAACTGTAAACTTTTTGCGCAGGATGCAGAAAACCGTGCCGCGGGCTGCGGCATCCACAATACCGGCTGCGAGACCAGCCAGCACGACGGCGTGCACACCTTCCACATCGGCAAGAACTCCAAGGTGCGCTATGTGGAGCGGCACTACGGC